>JANXXK010000227.1 GCA_025350685.1 Alphaproteobacteria bacterium
GTCAGCCTCTACAACGAGACCAATGGCGCGGCCATTCCGCCCACCCCCACGGTGGGCGCCGTGGGCCTGATTGCGGACTACGCGAAGCGCGCGGACTTCAGCTCCATGCAGGAAGGCGACGCGTTGCTTCTGGTCGGCGACGAGGTGGGCATGCCCGATGGCGAACTCGGGTCCTCAATGTATCTGCGTGAAGTGCTCGGTAGGGAGGACGGTGCGCCGCCGTCGGTGGACCTGGCCGTCGAGCGTCGCAACGGCGACTTCATCCGAAACTTGATCCAATCTGGACAAGTCACTGTCTGTCATGACGTTTCAGACGGAGGCTTGATCGCGTGTCTCGCCGAGATGGCGCTAGCATCCGGCGTCGGCGCGCTGCTCGGTAACCCACACAGACCGCTTACGCCGTTCCTGTTCGGGGAAAGTCAGGGTCGATATGTAATCTGCGTTTCCAATCCGACGCCGATACTTGCCGCGGCTCGAGCGATCGGCGTGCCGGTAACCCCGATCGGTGGCTCTGGTGGAAACGGCCTGACGTTGGGCGGGGTCTTCGATATTCCCCTCGCCGACCTTCGCACCGCCCACGAGGGCTGGATGCCGGCGTACATGGGCGCATGAAACCCCACCTCCAGGCCACCGAGCAACTCATCGCCCAGCCCGGCTCGCGCGCGCTTATCCCGACGCCCGCCGCCGTCCTCGACATCGATGCGTTTGAGCGGAACGTCATGAAGATGCAGGCTCGCGCCAAAGCTGCGGGCCTCGCCCTTCGCCCCCACGCCAAGTCGCACAAATGCTCGGCCCTGGCGCTTCGCCAGATCGAGGCCGGCGCGGTCGGCGTCTGCTGCGCCAAGCTCGCCGAGGCCGAGGCGCTGGCCGCCGCCGGCGTGGCTCAGATCCTGGTCACCTCGCCGATCACCGGTGCGACCCAGGCCGAACGCGCCGCCGCGCTCGCCGAAGATCTCGCCGACTTCCGCATCGTCCTCGACCATCCCGACGGCGCCGTAGAGCTGGGCGCCGCCGCGCAGGGGCTCATCCAGGTGCTCATCGACGTCGATCCCGGCATGGGCCGCACCGGCGTCCACGACGCCGCCCAGGCGCTCGCCGTCTGGCGGGCCATCCAGGTCCAGCCCAACCTCACCCTGCTGGGCGTCCAGTGCTACGGCGGCAATTGGCAGCACATGGAAGGCGCCAACGAGCGCGCCGCCGCCGTCGCCGACGGCATGGTCCGCCTCAAGGCCGTCATCGCCGCCCTCAGGGACGCCGGCGCACCCGTCGGCGTGGTCACCGGCGGCGGCACCGGCACCTTCGCCGCCGACGCTGCGCAAGGCGTACTCACCGAGGTGCAGCCCGGCTCCTACGCCTTCATGGACCGCGAATACCGCGACTGCCTGAAAGCCGACCCGGACGGCGCCTTCGAGCAGGCCCTGACCATCGCCGCGACGGTGATCAGCACAAACAACCCGAAGTGGGTGACGGTCGATGCGGGCCTCAAGGCCTTCGCCACCGACGGCCCCCTGCCCGTGCCGCTGACGCCCAAGTTCGCCGCCAGCGCCTACCACTTCTTCGGCGACGAACACGGCATGCTGATGCGGACCCCGGGCCAGGCCATCGAACGCGGCGAACGCGTCGACTTCGTCCCGCCCCACATCGACCCGACGCTCGACCGCTACGAGGTCATCCACCTGGTCCGCGGCGACGCGCTCGTGGAAATCGTCCCGATCGAGGCGCGCGGCGCCTCGCAGTAAGGGATCGTCCCCCAGCGCTGAGCGCGATCGAGGGGAGGTGACCAGCAAGGCCGTTGGGGGGTGCAGCCCACCCCGCGGGCCGCCGGCGTGCATGCCTGCGTGTGAACGGAACATGATCGCCCAGCCCAGCGTTCGCTCACCACATCTGTGTTGAAGCAGGCACGTTCGCCGCATGGCGAGGAATTTAATGGAGCTGATGATGAAACGCCTGATCGTCGCCCTGCTGGCGACTTCGACAATGGCCTTCGCGGTCCCCGCCTTCGCCCACGAACACCCCGAAGAACAGGGGTCGGTGGCCAATGAACAGTGGAACAACGGCGGCGCGACCTACGCAAATTTCAATGAGGAATATCAGCACATCTGGGACGGCATCCAGCACGGCCTGAGCGACGGCTCCTACACCCGCAGCCAAGGCCAGCAATACCTCCGCGCTATGCAGGATATCCGCGCCCGCGCCGACGCCATGGAACGCAGCGGCCGCTATGACCCCCAGGACACTCAGGCCCGGCTGGAGCGGCTCCACAGCGTCATGCATGACGCTCACGAGCGGGGTCACGCCCAGATGGACCGCGGCGGCCATGGCGACGACGACAGCTGGAACAACGGCGGCGCAAGCTATGCCGACTTCAGCCAGGAATATCAGCATATCTGGCAGGGCATTCAACACGGCCTCAGCGACGGCTCGTACACGCGGCGCGAGGCGCAGGGCTTCTACCGCGCCATGCAGCAGATCCGCGCCCGCGCCAACTGGATGGAGCGCAGCGGCCGATACGATCCTGAGGACACCCAGGCCCGGCTCGAGCGCCTTCACGAAACCATGCACCTGGCTCACGAGCGCGGACACGAGCGGCAGGATCGCTACGGCGACAACAGTGGCTACTACCGTCGCTAGACCCTGTCCCGGCTGACTTGAATCAAGTCAGCCGGGATGCACAGGGTCGTCGCTTATGTCTGGAGCCCTTCTCGTCCACTCACGATGATCCATCGTAAGTGGGACCGCCCTAGTTGCCGGCGCGCGACCCCGATGGGCCGTCGCGCGCCGGGGTCTGGGCGCTGACCAGCGCCACGTGCAGGTGCGGCCCTTCCCGGCCATGGGCGCGCTCGGCCAGCACCCGGTGGAATCCCACGCCGGCGCGTTTCAGCTTGGCCGCCGCCTGGGCCGCCGACATCCGCGCAACCACCGCGTCATAGGCGCCCGGCGCGTCGGCGTCGCCCACCGAGTGCAACGAGGTGTGCCCGGACGCGACCGTGCCCGCGCCCTGGCGGCGCAGGGCGTTCTCCTGGGCCTGGCTGCGGTAGCCGCTGGTCTCGCGCCAGCGCCCCTGGCCGAACACCTGGTCCATGGTCGACTGGAACTCGGCCGATGTGGCCTTGCCGGCCGCCCTGGCGTGCGGATGCGGATGGGCCGCGGCGTACTCGTCGCCAGCATTGACGACCTCCATCGTCCCCGCGGTGGCCGGCGCGGCCAGGCAGAGCGCCATCAGAACGCCCGCGCAGATGGATTTCGTCTCAGCCTTCATCCCACCAGATCCGTCGCCTAAACTCGCGAGCACGTTGACCGCCACCGTTTGCGCCAGCCTAGCCGCAACAGGCTTTCCAGGAGGTTCAGGGGGCGACATTTCCACCGCACCACTGCCAAGGCGCCGGGCCTCCGCCAAAGAAAAAGGCTCTGAGCGCGTTGGCGCTCAGAGCCTTTTGTTCCCGGCCGCCCCGACGCCACAAGGGGGGCGTAGCGATCGGACAGGTCCGGGAACGAACTCGCCGTGACCTTGGTCCCGGCGGGCTGGGTCTAGGCGGCCTGCAGCTGCTTCCAGGCGCTTTCGAAGGTCGCCAGGTGAGCCGGAGAGTCCGGCTCGGACGCCGCACGCTCAGAGGGAACCTTGGTGAGCATCGCCAGTTTCATGCGTCCCGCGACGCCGAACTTGGCTGTCGCCTGGGTGTAGTAGTCGGTAAGTTTGCTAGCCATTTTACTGTCCTCAATCCGTTCTGGCGTCAGGCGGCCACGGCGGCGGGGTTCTGAGCCGCGTGCAGCAGCTCTTCGATCGCGGCGTGCACGCCGACCATGCTCTCCCCGAATTCGCCGATCTCATCCTTGCCGGAAATGTCGATCTGCAGGCCCTCGATGTCGGCCACGGCGAGCTTGTCGGAAACGGCCTTCAGGTTGGCGAGCCGCTTGGTGATGCTGCTGACCGTGATGAAGCCCAGGGTTCCCAGCAACGCCAGGAAGCCGGCGGACAACGCGAGGCCCAGGATCTGGTTGCGGTGCGCGGAGTCCTGTTGCGCCGCCACGGTGGTCTTCACCTTGGCGTCCAGCCGCTTGACGGCCTTGTCGAACAGGTCGGTGGGGGCCCGGTCCTGGCCGCGAACCAGCTTGTCGGCGGCTTTGAAGTCGGCGTGGCCGGCTACATAGGCCTCATAGGCCGTCTGGTACTTGCCGCTCATCACATCGTCAGCGGCGACGAACTGCACGAGAAGCTTGCGGGCCTCCTCATCATGCACCGTCTTGGCCAGCCCCTCGGCGCCGTTGCGGACGGCGGCTTCCTTCTCATGGAACTGCTTGGTGTACTTGGCCAGGTCCTCCGGGTTGTGGCCGCGCAGAAGGATGTCCTTCCACTCCTGGACCTGTTTCTTGAAGTTCACCTGGATGACGCGGGCCTGGTCCATGTCGCTGACCGAGGTGGCCAGCACCGTGTCGTAGCCGTTCGATAGCGAGATCATCTGGATGATCTGTACAGCGGCGGCCAGGACAAACACGGCGACGATCCCAGCAAACAACAGCTGAAGTTTCGTAGCGATCTTCATTTCAATTAACTCCGTTTGCCGCGCGCCGACATCTCGGCGTGCGATCCGATTTCCAGGTTCCGAGCGGAAGCCTCCGGCGAATTCGCCGGTCGTTCCGCGTTCCACCGTGAAGCTACCGGCACAAAGTTAACGAACAATGGAATATGGGAATCCCGCGGGAAGAGTGTGGGAACGACCCGGACCGCGTTCGCCGCAGCAGCGCCTGACCGGGCCGAAGTCTCCTCAGCCCCGCCCGCAGAAACACAAACGCCGGGGTTCCCGCCTGCGGGGGGATGGCGGAGGGGTGTGCGCGCGTCTACGCCATCGCCCGCTTCAGCATCTCCAGCGCGGCCGCGGCGAAGGCGTTCATGTTCGCCGCCCGGTCGCTCTCGCCGGTCTCCAGGGTGAAGGCCATTTCCACCGGGCCCGACACGGCGATGCAGGTATGGCCGGCCGCGTCGCCATAGCCGTTGCCGGTCGGGCCCGCCGCGCCGGTTTCCGACAGGCCCCAGGTGGCCCCGAACCGCTCGCGCGCGGTGCGCGCCAGCAACATGGCGTAGGGTTCGCTGGCCGAGCGCATGCCCTCCAGCGCCTCGCGCGGGATCTCCATCAGCATGACCCGCGCTTTCGGCGTGTAAACCACCGCCCCGCCCAGATAGTAGGCGCTCGCGCCGGGCACGCTGAGCAGCGCCGCCGAGATCAACCCGCCCGACGAGCTCTCCGCCACCGCCACCTTCTCGCCGCGGGCTTTCAGCGCCTCGCCCACTTCCGCCGCCAGGCTCATCAGTTGTTCCACGCGCTGCGTTCCTTCTTGGCTCAGGCGAGCATCTGCGCCCATGATGGCGGTCAATTAGAGCAGCAAAGCCATTTCCCGGGAGGATATTTCATGGACGCTCAATCTCAATGGACGGGCCTGGACGCCGCGCGCCTCGAGCGCATCGGCGAGCATCTGGACCGCAACTACATTTCCAACGGCAAGATCGCCGGCTGCCAGGTCAACGTCGCCCGCCACGGCCACCTGGCCTATTCCAAGTCCTTCGGGATGATGGATCTGGAGCGGCGCATGCCGACCGCCGACGACACCATCTACCGCATCTATTCCATGACCAAGCCCATCACCTCGGTGGCGCTGATGACGCTGTATGAGAAGGGCTACTTCCAACTCAACGATCCGGTCAGCCGCTACGTCCCCTCCTGGAAGGACCACCGCGTGTGGGTCTCCGGCGAAGGCGCCGACATGAAGACCGAGGCGCCCGGCCGCCCGGTCAGCTTCCGCGACGTGCTCAGCCACACCGCCGGCTTCACCTATGGCGGCGGCCTGCCCGGCGTCGGTATCCAGCACCCCATCGACAAGATCTACCGCGAGCTGAAGGTCCGCTCGGTCGGCGGCGCCGACACCATGCAGCAGTTCCTCGATAAGCTCGGCCAGGTGCCGCTGCGCTACCAGCCTGGTCAGGCCTGGATGTATTCGCTGGCCACCGACGTCTGCGGCGCCCTGGTCGAGGTGATCTCCGGCAAGCCCTTCGCCGAATACCTCCAGGAGGTGATCTTCGAGCCGCTGGGCATGACCGACACGGCCTTCCATGTGCCCCCGGACAAGGTCGGCCGCTTTGCCGCCAACTATCAGCGCGGCCCCGACAAGAAGCTGAAGCTGGTCGACGATCCGGCCACCAGCGAGTTCACCAAGGACCCCGGCTTCAAGTCG
>JANXXK010000258.1 GCA_025350685.1 Alphaproteobacteria bacterium
GGCCGCTCGATAAGCTGGAAACCGGTCTCGGGATCGGCGCCGCGCCATTCACCGAGCGCCTCCATGATCCACTCGGCTTCCTTGATCTTGTCCTTAAGGCTCTCGCGGGCGTTGACGTTGGGAATGTGGACGATGGTCTTCAGGCCCGTGTCGAGCACGTCCATGATCGCGTCGAGATAGCGCCCCGCGTAGAAATAAAACCCAATTTCCAACGACTTGAGATAATCGTAGCCATTGAGCTGCTCGTAGTAGGTGTAGACCACCGTCTCAAAGCGCGCTTCATCCCCAGGGGCCAGAACGGCTGCGGCGTCGCCCCGGAAATAAGACCCGGTCATCGCCACCAGATGCGCCTTGCCCTGCGCGATCAAGGCCGACACCTGGGCGCCCAGGCGGTTGTCGGGGTGGGCGCTGACGTGGTGGAATTCGTCGACCGCGATCAGGCAGTCGTCGAACGCTTCCACGCCCAGGTCTTCGAAGGCAAAGCGGAAGGTGGCGTGGGTGCAGACCAGCGCTTCGTCCGCGCCGGCCAGGAACTCGCCGACCGCCTTCACCTTCGATTTCGCCACGCGCACGTCATCGACGCCGGGCGCATTGCACAGGTTCCACTGCGGCTTCACCACCCAATCGGCCCAGAAGCCATACTGGCTGAGCGGCGCGTCGGCGAAGCTGCCGCCGATCGACCGCTCGGGCACGACGATGATAGCTTTCTTCACGCCCTGATTGCGCAGCTTGTCGAGGGCGATAAACATCAGGGCGCGCGACTTGCCCGACGCCGGCGGCGACTTGATCAGCAGATACTGCTCGCCGCGACGCGCGTAGGCGCGCTCCTGCATCGCCCGCATGCCGTGCTCATTGGTTTTCTTCGAGGCGCCGGTGCGCGCCAGGGCGATGGCGACAGTGGGGATGGCGGGCGCTGTCATGGCTTCCATTTTTCTGCCGCCTCTTTGGCGGCCCCCCAGGCGTGTTCAATCGCCCCCCTGCCAGCGAGGAAAAACTCGCCACCCAGTGATTTTCCATGCCCGTCGAGCCAGTTCTTCATGACCCGCTCCCCGGCAAGGGCGTGACGTGAGGAAGGATAGGGATTTCTTCCTTCCTCAAAGGTCGAGTGCTCGATCTTCCATTCAAAGGCGCCGGCGGGCAGGGCGCGACTATAAGCATCACAGCGGGTCGATGGACTGGAAGAGAAACCCACCTTTACGATTTGCCCTCCGTCAGCCTGATAACCCAGGAAATGATCCTCGTGGCCCTGTAGACGCAGGATGTAGAGATGTTTTGGGCCTTCGGCCTCCCGAACCAGGTAACCCGTCTGCGACACCGGGCCTGGTCTGCTCGGAGACAAGATGCGTTGGGCCGGACCGGGAATGAGAGCTTCGACCGGTGCGCCGCCGTAGACGGGGACCTCCACAATGTCGAGATCAAGAAGGCGACGTGCATCGGCCGGAGAAAGCTTCACCCCCTGGGCGCCAATCACTGTCCCTCTTTTGGGCCAGTAAGATTCCGGCGCAAACTCTTGGATCGTCGGCCTGCGCTCCGGCGGGATACGCCAGGCCCTGACCGCTTTCACAGCGTATTGCCATTTATCGCGCCGCTTGTTGTAGACCGCCGCCTTCTTGGCGGCGTTCGGCTCTTTGTCGGCGTCCGCCTGGGCCTGTATTCGCTCGCCGTCGGCGGCCTCCGGGGAAAGAAAACCCCACTTTGTGCCGGTCAGATGCGATTGTTGCTGGATGCCGAGCACCCGCCAGCGTTCGGCGGCGTCGTGGGCGCCCCCTGCGCCATAGATAACCACCAGCGCACCGGGACGGCTCGCGTTGAGGAAGTGGGTTTGGTCTCGTTTCAAGGTGAAGCCTAAAAATCCCCACTGGTCAGGCCTGAAACCGTAAAGGCTCGTTAGCCAGACGTCCGGCGGATCCGCGGTGATGGTCGCCATTGGGTTCAGAGTGGCGTTGCCTTCCACGCCGTTGGCGTGAGCGGCGACGAAGGCTTCAACGGTCCTGTATTCCCTTGCGACGTGACCCTGTTGGGCCGGCATCATCGCCTGGCCCCGTTCTGGCCAGCCATGGGCTTCGTAAAGCCCGACCAGGTCACCGTAGTGTTTGGCGGCGATGTCTCCGATGGCTTGAGCGTCCCAGCCAGGAGGTCGTTCTGGGTTTTTCATTTGGTGCGCGTTCCCTTGCCGGCGGTCATCTTGGTGTACAGCTCGAACAGTTTTTCCAGCCGCTCGGTGTCGTTGCGGAAGCGGCGGCCGATGTAGATGCGCTCCAGGGTCTCGTCGTTGCGCTCGTGGGCGGCGCGCAGGTTTTCCGGCATGGCGTCCGGGTCGTAGAGATCGGCGATGGTGGCCGGGAAATGCGCCTCGCGGGCGAGCAGGATGTCTTCGGCGCAG
>JANXXK010000295.1 GCA_025350685.1 Alphaproteobacteria bacterium
GCGTCGCCGAAGCCGGCTTCGGCTGGCTCTTCCGCAGTGATCGAACAGGCCTCAAGCGAACCTCGCGCATTCACGGTGCAGCTCATGGTCGCCCGGCCTTCGATGCTCAGTCGCGTCGCCCGGTCAGGGTAGTACCTGGCCACGTCCTCGGCCGTCGGCTTGCGCAGCCAGTCGGGGTTGGTGATGACCGACGGACGGGGGGGTTCGGGCGGCGGCGGAGCCGGCGGCTTCGGTTGCTCGATCCGATGCTCGACCGGCGGAAGCGGCAGAGGTGGGATCGAGGGAACGTCAGGCGCGGCGACGGGCGGCCTGGGCTGCAGCTTTGGTGGCGGCGGCGGCGGCGTGTTCGGCGGCGGAGGCGGCGGCGGGGGCGGAGGCGGAGGCGGCACCGGCTTGATGATCGACACGTCGGTGACGTCGTCCGTGTACTCCTTGAAGTTCGGCTCGAACTTGCTCTTCCACAGATAGAGCGCCAGCAGGGCGTGCACGAACAGCGCGATAATCATCGCGATGATCAGGCCCTTTTTCCGCTTCGGCCGCGGATCATCGAACGGATTGTGCCGGCCGGTGAGCGGGGCGGATGATGTATCAGTCATGGTTCACCCCCCTCACTTGTTGTTGTCTTCGCCGACGAGGGCCACGCTGTAGAACTGGTTGTCCTGCAACATGTTCATCACGCCCATGAAGTCGCCGTACATGACGTCTTTATCGGCGCGGATGAAAATCCGCTCGTGGGTCGGGTCACGCTTCGAGCCGACCTGTCTCCTGAGGTCGTCGCCAAGGGTGGAGAGATCCGACGGAAAATCCTGAATGAAGATCCGGCCATTGGACTGGATAGAGATATAGACCGGCTTCGGCGGGTTGGTGCCCGGCTTGGCGACCGCGGGAGGAAGCTGCACCTTCACCGTCACGGCGGCCAAAGGTGCGGCCACCATGAAGATGATCAGCAGAACCAGCATGACGTCCACAAACGGCGTGACGTTGATGCTGGCGTTCGCTTCTTCCTCGTACTTACCGCCGCCAGAGCCTCCGAGTTTGGCTCCCATCTGGCTTAGGCTCCTTTGTCGAGCTGCCGGGAGATCGCGTTCATCAGTTCAGCCACAAACCCTTCCGTCCGCGCGCCGTAAGCCGAGATGCGCGTCTGGAAGTAGTTGTAGAAGATAACCGAAGGGATGGCGGCGAACAGGCCGAGGCCCGTAGCCAGCAGGGCTTCGGCGATGCCGGGCGCCACGACCGCGAGGTTGGTGGTGTTGGTGTTCGCGATCCCGATGAACGAGTCCATGATGCCGTAGACGGTGCCGAACAGGCCGATGAACGGACCGTTGGAACCGACCGAAGCGAGGAACTGCATGCCGCTGGAGAGGCGGCGCGTCAGCGAAGCCTGCACGGCGGAAACCGCGTGTTCGGCCCGATTGAGCGTCGTCTCGCGATGTTCGCCGGCGACGTGCAGACCCGCCTGACGGCTGAGCTCGATTTCCTGAGCCGCCGCCGCAGCCATGTCGGCCAGCGGGTTGCCGTCGAACTCTTCACCGGCCGCGATGCGGCCCATGTCGTTGATCGACTTCGCGCCGCGGAACGCCTCAAGGAAGGCGTCCGAAACGCGGTTGAGCGAGCGGAACTCAAGCAGTTTGGTGATCAGCAGCGCCCAGGAGAACACCGAGGCGAGGAGCAGGCCGACCATCACCACCTTCACGACCGGCTTGGCGGCCAGGAACATGGTGCCGATGTTGAGCTTGCCGCCACCCTGCATCTGGGGCGGAGCCGCGGGTTCCGCGGCGGCGGGAGCCGGAGCAGCGGCGGCCGGGGCGGCGGGAGCCGCGGCGGCGGCCGCTGGTGCGGCGGGAGCCTGCGCGAACGCCGGCGCGCTCGCCATCAACGCCATGGCGCCAATGAGAGCAATGAAAGGGGTCTTCAGTTTGTTGTCGAACATCTGTCGCCAGTTCCTGATTGGTCTAGCACGATTGGCCGGAGGGTCGTCGCGCGAGAGCGTCTCCACCCAGTTGAAACAATCCCAGCCTCCGTATCCGATTGCTCGAAGCCGAACGCCAGGCCGCTGTCGCTGCGCCGCGCCCCGTAACGCGTGCCCTCTCGTTCGGAAGGCTGGCGTCTCGAATGCGCGAGGCGACCCTGGTCATCCCGGGGGATCTCCAAAGTCTTACCGCAGTGTTAGGACTGCGACCGGCGACCTTTGGCGAACCCTAATTCAGGCGTCAAGGGGCAGACCACTTTCAGTGCTCGCGAAAAGTCCTTCGGTCGGATTGAATGGTGCATCGCACAATTTTCCGCCGCCCGGTGCGCCGGCTTTTTCCACTTCTGCGGGAATATTATCGCTGCATCGCAGCATTCGTAAACAAGCTCTGCTTTGATAGCCAATGTTCGGCGAACGGGCGGCTTCGCTCAGGCAATAGTCGCAGGCGGGTGCGGACCGCCGGCGGGCGGTCAGGTCGGCGGATTTGGGGGAGACGAAAGGGCGTGGTGCCTGGGGGCGGATTCGAACCACCGACACGCGGATTTTCAATCCGCTGCTCTACCAACTGAGCTACCCAGGCAAGGACCGCCGCGCGGGGAGCCGCGTCTATAGAAGACGCTCTGCGCGAAGTCCAGCGAGGCGCCGATCAGTCGTCTTCATCGGATTCGGCGACGCGGTCGGCATCGTCGGACGCCGGCACGACATAGCGGCCCGACAGCCAGCGATTCAGGTCGACATCAGCACAGCGCAGCGAACAGAACGGGCGGTGCTGAGGCGCGGTCGGCTTGCCGCAGATCGGGCATTTTGCGGGGCTCATTCGGCGGCGACGTCCAGGCGCTCGCGCGCCCTGCCCGCGTCGCTCTCGATGGAAAACCGCGCGCCGATACGCTCCGCCAGCTGGACGCCCAGAGGCGCGGCCGCAGTGGCGACGCCCGGGGCGCAGCGCGCCACGAGCCGGGCGCCGGGCTGTGCCGCCGCCTCGGCCTGTAGACGTCTGATGAGTTGCTGCGCCAGCGTGCGGTCGCTGAGCGCACCATCGTCGCGGCACAGCCGCTCCAGCAGCGGCTGGGTCCGGCGCGGCAGCGACAGCTCCATGGTGCCGAAGCGGCCCACCGGTCCGATGGAGACGCCTGGATTGTCGGGGGCAAAGGCTGAGCGCGCGGCCGCCAGGAGCGCGGCGCCATCATGTCCGCGGCCGACGAGGTCGATCACCACGATCCCCCCCAACCCCTTCAGGCGCAGCAGCCGCGCGGCCATGCCCAGAGCCGCCAGGTTGGCCTGGCGGGTCACGCGCTTGGCGTCCTGCCCCTTGGTCGCGCCAAGGTCGACGTCAATGGCGGTGAGCGCGCGGGTGGGCTCCACGGCCAGCACGCCGCCGCCCGCCAGGGGATGCAGGATCTCCAGCGCCTCGGCCTGCGCGTCGTCGGCCATTTCGCGCGCGCCATCGCCTTCCACCGGCCTTGACCCCGGGACGAGCGCCTGGAGCTCGCCGGCGATGTCGGGGGCCGCGCTCAATAGCCGCGGCGCGCCCGCGGCCTCACCGAGGCTTCGGGTCACGGCGAGCTTGCCGCGCCGGGGCTCGCCGCGAATCTCCACCTGCAGGGCTTGGCCGCGCACCGGGCGGGCGTCGGGCCGGAAGGGCAGGATCGCCTCGACGCCGCCGCCGAGGTCCAGGAAGGCGGTCGCCAGCGTCGGCTCGAGGCTCGCCACCCGCGCCACCAGCCGCGCACCGAGCGCCAGCCGCAAGTCGTCGTCGTCGCGCCGGACCAGCAGCCGCTCGGGGCGCCCGTCCAGCGTCACGACGCCGCGGGTCTCGCCGATACCGATGTCGAGATAGGTCCGCCGTTCGCTCATGGCCGGCCATAGCCCAGGCCGCCCAGCAGGTTGGCGGTTTCATAGAGCGGCAGGCCAACGACGCTCGAGTAGGATCCCTGCAGGGCAATCACGAAAACCCCCGCGCGGCCCTGGATGCCGTAGCCGCCGGCCTTGCCCCGCCCCTCCCCGCTGGCCAGGTAGCTTTCAACCTCGATGCCGGTAAGCCGCTTGAAGACCACCTTGCTCTCCACTAGGCGCTGGGCGCTGCGCCCGTCGGGCGTCGTCACGCACAGGCCAGTCAGCACGCGGTGCGCCCGCCCGGACAGCAGTTGGAGGCAGCTGCGCACCTCCTCGTCGGTCACCGCCTTGGGCAGGACCCGACGGCCGAGCGCGACCACGGTGTCCGCCGCCAGGACGTAGCCGCCGGGATGACGCGTGGCGACGTGGCGCGCCTTGGCGCCGGCCAACCGCAGGGCGAGCCGGCGCGGGGTCTCATCCTTGAGGGGGGTTTCGTCGACGTCCGAGGCGTCGACGGCGTCGGGCTCCAGCCCAATCTGGCGCAGAAGCTCAAGCCGCCTGGGACTCGCGGACGCCAGGACCAGGGCGGGCGGCTTTGGCACGGGGCCTTCTTGCTTTAGCGTCTAGCGGACGCGGAAGGTGATGCGGCCCTTGCTGAGGTCGTAGGGCGTCATCTCAACCAGCACCTTGTCGCCAGCCGACACGCGGATGCGGTTCTTGCGCATCTTGCCGGCGGTATGGGCGATGATCTCGTGATCGTTCTCAAGCTTCACGCGGAAGGTGGCGTTGGGCAGGACTTCGCTGACCGTACCCGGAAATTCCAACAATTCTTCTTTGGCCATGCAGGCTCCCAGATGGAGATAAAACGACGGCTCGCGCCTTTGAGGTCGGGCCGCGAGCCGCGAATAGCATGGAATTATAGCGCATCGCGCGGGGCGAGGTCGATGGGCGAAGGCTCAGCCCCGCCGAACCGCTCGGCGATCCGCCGTGCCAGGCTGTTGCGCACCTCCCGGTAGGCGGCCAGCCGCGCCTCCCGCGATCCCTCGGTCAGCGTCGGGTCGGCGGTCGGCCAGTACTCGATGTCAGCGGCGCGACCGCGGGCCAGTTCGGTCGCCCGATCCTGCGATTCCGGGGTCAGCGAGATCACCAGGTCGAACGAGCTGTCCTCCAGCTCGTCGAATGTCTTCGCCCGATGATGAAAGAGGTCGTAGCCGATCTCCGCCATCACCACCCGAACCAGCGGATCGGCCTGGACCGCATCGGCGGGCTCGTCATCGTCGGCGCGACCGTGCATCAGCCCGCAGCTGTCGACGAACACGCCCGTGCCCAGCATGAGCTTGAACAGCGCCTCGGCCATCGGCGAGCGAACGCGGTTGAAGTTGCAGGTGAACAGCACCGCTCCCGGCGGGGTCGGGTCGGTGTTAGCCGGCATGGACGCTCAACCTCGCCAATGCAGAGCGCAGATCAGGGTGAAAAGCCGCCGCGCGGTGTCCAGGTCGGTCTCGATCTTGCCGGCCAGGCGGGTCTGAAGCAGTTCGGAGGCTTCGTTGTGCAGGCCGCGGCGACCCATGTCCAAGGCCTCGATCTGCGCCGGCGTCGAGTTGCGGATCGCCTGGTAGTAGCTCTCGCAGATCAGGAAGTAGTCTTTGATCAGGCTGCGGAAGGGCGACAGCGACAGAATGTGGCGCCGCTCGTAGCCCGAGCCGGTGACGTCCAGCACCAGCCGGTTCTCCACCAGGCCCATGCGCAGGTCGTAGGGCCCCTGCTCGGCGCCCTCGGGATGGAAGTGGTTCTCTTCCAGCAGGTCGAAGATCGCGATCTGCCGTTCCTGCTCCTGGTCGCGCGAAGCGGCCGCGAGCGATTCATCGTCAAGCTCGACGCTCTGCAGGCGGTGCATCTGGCGGTCGTCTGGCATCGGGTCCGGACGTCTAGACCCTGCCCCGGCTGGCTTGAGGCAAGCCAGCCGGGATGAACAGGGTCGTCGGCATGTACCTGGAGCCCTTCTTGCCCGCTCGCGTTGATCCAACGCGAGCGGGAAGGGCTCTAGGGGCTAGTCACGCTTTATGGCATTCCGCCCCCCCGCGTCATCCCGCACCTGCGAAGACTTGCGCGGCGCCCAAAGAAAAACGCCCGGCGCGGATGCGCCGGGCGTTTCATGGCTCGGAAATCGGTGATTGCCTCAGCCGGCGTTCGCCTCGCGGAACGAGACCAGCCGCCCGGCCGCCTCGTCCCAGAGCGAAAGGCGGGCGAAGCGGAAGCTTTCCCACAGCCCCACACGGCTTACCTCCCGGAGCTCCGGATGATCCTTCAGAACGCGGGTCAGCCGGTAGAAGGGGATGCGGCTCGACAGATGGTGCACGTGGTGGATGCCGATGTTGGCTGTGAACCAGCGCAGCACCGGCGGAAGGTCATAGTGCGAGCTGCCGGTGAGCGCCGCGGCGTCGCGTTTCCATTCGCCGTTGCGCGCCCACACCGCGCCTTCGAACTGATGCTGAACATAGAAGAGCCACACACCGATCGTGGCCGCCAGCAGCATGGTGATCACGTTGACGATTAACACCGGCGCGGCCCCGAAGAGCCAGACGAGTCCGCCGAGCCCCACCAAAACCGCCAGCCCATTACCGAGCACGCTGGCCCAGGGCCGCCAACCTTGTTTCATCAACCCGATCGGCAGGCGTTGCTCGATGAAGAAGACATAGGCCGGGCCCAGTCCGAACATGACCAGCGGGTGCCGGTAGAGCCGGTAGCCCAGCCGGCGCAGCGGCGGCAGGGCGGCGTATTCATCGACGGTGAGCATGCCAATGGCGCCCAGGCCGCGGCGATCCAAATTGCCGGAGGTCGCGTGATGAATGGCGTGCGTCTGGCGCCAGTAGTCGTAGGGCGTCAGCGTGAAGACCCCGATCACCCGGCCAACCCAGTCATTGGCCTGGCGCGGGCCGAAGAACGATCCGTGGCCGCAATCGTGCTGGATCATGAACAGCCGGACCAGGAAGCCGGCGGCCGGGACGGTCAGCAGCAGCGCCGCCCACCACCAGCCGCGCGCCAGCAGCGCCCAGGCGATGGCCCAGATCGTCAGCAGGGGCACGGCTGTAATGACAATTTCAAAGATGCTGCGGCCGGTCTTGGGCTCGCGATAGGGCGCGAGGGTCTTGGACCATGCTCCAGGAGCAGGGGCGTCGGCGGCCATGGATGGGCTTTCAGGCAGGGTGGTGGAAGGGTGTTCCCTTACACCTGATTCGAGTTGGGATTGCGACAATCGCTCAGCTTTGGCCCTGGCGTATCGCCGCAGACCGGGCGTGCGCAGGCAGACCCTCCGCCTCGGCCAGGGCGACGGTCGCCGGGGCCAGCCGGGCGAAAGCGGCCTCATCGCATTTCACGATCGAGGTCCGCTTGAGGAAGTCATAGAGCGACAGGCCCGAGGAAAAGCGCGCCGCGCGACTGGTCGGCAGCACGTGATTCGAACCGGCCACATAGTCGCCGATCGCTTCCGGCGCGTGGCGGCCCAGGAAGATCGCTCCGGCGTGCCGCACGCGGTCGGACAGTCGCTCCGGATCAGCCACCGCGAATTCGACGTGCTCCGGCGCGATCAGGTCGACCAGCCACGGCGCCTCGTCGAGCGGGGCGATGATGACCGCGCCGTGGTCTCGCCACGAGGCGGCGGCGTCTTCGCCGGTGCTCAGGGTGGTCAGTTGCGCGCCGATGGCGGCCTCGACCCTGTCGGCGAACGCCGGATCGTCGGTGATCAATATGGCCTGGGCAGCAGGGTCGTGCTCGGCCTGCGACAACAGGTCGGCGGCGATCCACTCGGGATTGTTGGCCCCGTCGGCCACCACGACGATTTCCGACGGTCCCGCAAGCGCGTCGATGCCGACAGCCCCATAGACCCGCCGCTTTGCCGCGGTAACATAGGCGTTGCCGGGTCCGACGATCTTGTCGACCGGGCGGATGGGCCCCGCGCCGTAGGCCAGAGCCGCCACCGCCTGGGCGCCGCCGACCCGCCAGATCTCGCTGACCCCGGCCGCCTTGGCGGCGGCCAGCACGGCTGGCTGCAAGCGCCCGGGCGGCGTCACCATGGCGATCCGGTCGACGCCGGCGACCGCCGCCGGGACGGCGTTCATCAGCACCGTGGAAGGATAGGCCGCCCGGCCGCCGGGCACATAGATCCCGACCGCCTCCAGCGGCGTCCAGCGCCAGCCGAGTTCGACGCCGGCCTCGTCGGTGAACATCAGGTCCGCCGGCCGCTGGCGGGCGTGGTAGCTACGGATGCGTTCGGCCGCGAAGGCGATGGCGTCTCGAACGCCCTGCGGACAGGCCGCGGCGCCGGCGTCGATCTCCGCTTGGCTCACCCGGATCGAAGCCTCGTCGAGGTCCAGGCCGTCGAAGTCGCGGGCGTAGCGGAGCAGTGCCGCCAGGCCCTCGGCGCGCACCGCGGCGATGATGTCGCGCACGGCGGCGTCGACATCCTGCGGCGTCTCGCGCCGTTCATCGATGAAGGCCGCGAAGGCGGCTTCGAAAGTCGGGTCGGAGAGGCGGAACCGGCGCATGGCGCGCTCTTTAGCCGCGCACGAGGGCGAGCGCCATGGGAGGCCTATTCGGCGTGGCTCGGGGTCCGCGGCGTCGGCCACGGCTCGGAGACGTCGGCCATCACCGCATCGACGCACTCCACGGTAGCCCGCAAATCGCCGCCGCCGGCGCAGCTGATGGTGACCGTGCCGCCCGGCGCCTCGCCCGCCTCGAAGGTCAACGCCAGGACTTCGATGACGGCGTCCCGGACACCGCGGCGGATCTTCCGCGCCTGGACCCTCATCACCCCGCCTAGCTGCAGGGCTGAGCGCACTCGCACATGGCCCTCCGCCTCCCAGCAGTAGCGGTTGAAGGCGATGGTCAGCACGCGCGCCTTGGCCTCGTAGGAAATGTCGCCGACCTTGGCGACCGCGTCCTGCATGGCCGCCGAGATGACCGCCAGATCGTCGGCGTCCTGGGCCAGCAGCCTTAGGCGGGAGATGCGCACAGCCATCGCCGTCAGTCCTCGTCGCCCTCGCCGTCGCCCTTGATCCGGCGGATTTGGGCGCCGCAGGCCCCGAGCTTCTCTTCCAGCCGCTCGAAGCCCCGGTCGAGGTGATAGACCCGGTTGACCATGGTTTCACCGCGAGCCGCCAGGCCGGCGATCACCAGGCTGACCGAGGCCCGAAGGTCCGTCGCCATCACTTGGGCCCCGTCCAGCGACGCAACGCCGCGCACGCGGGCCTCGCCGCCCTGGACGCTGATATCGGCCCCCAGCCGCGTCAGTTCCGGGGCATGCATGAACCGGTTCTCGAAGATGTTCTCGCGGATCACGCTCTCGCCGTCGGCCAAGGTCATCAGCGCCATGAACGGCGCCTGCAGGTCGGTGGCGAAGCCGGGATAGACCCCGGTATCGATGTCGACCGCCTTCAGCAACGCCCCGTTGCGCCGCACGGTCAGGCCGTCATTGTGCGGCGTCACCTCGACGCCGGCCTCGACCATCTTGTCGATCAGCGCCTGGATGAAGTCGCTGCGGGTGCGGGTCAGCCTCACTTCTCCGCCGGCCATGGCGGCGGCCAGGGCGAACGTGCCCGTCTCGATCCGGTCGGGCATCACCGAATGGGTGGCGCCACCCAGCCGACTGACGCCCTGGATGTGGATCGTCGAGGTCCCCGCCCCGCTGACCTTGGCGCCCATCTTGTTCAGGCAGTCGGCCAAGTCGACCATCTCCGGCTCGCAGGCGGCATTGGTTATCACCGTCTCGCCATGCGCCAGCACGGCCGCGAGCAGGGCTTGCTCGGTGGCCCCCACCGAGGCGAAGGGAAAGTCGACCTGCCCTCCCTGCAGGCCGCGCGGCGCCTGGGCGTAGACATAGCCCTCGTGCAGGTCGATCCGCGCCCCCAGCGCCTCCAGGGCCTTGAGGTGCAGGTCCACCGGCCGCGCGCCGATCGTGCAGCCGCCGGGCAGCGAAACCTTCGCCTGGCCGGTTCGGGC
Source organism: Alphaproteobacteria bacterium (assembly GCA_025350685.1). Classification (GTDB taxonomy): domain Bacteria; phylum Pseudomonadota; class Alphaproteobacteria; order Caulobacterales; family Caulobacteraceae; genus Phenylobacterium. The sequence continues at coordinate 9,800 of JANXXK010000295.1, forward strand.
CAACAGAGGCCCCAGCACGTTGAACGAGGCCCGCATCTGGCGGACCAGCTCGTAGGGCGCGATCGCGCTGATAATTTCCCGCGTCCGCAGCAGCATCTCCGGCCCGTCCTCGCCGTCGGCCTCGACGACCTCGGTCCCCAGCCTGGCCAGCAGCTTGCCGAGGAACCGCGTGTCGGCCAGCCGCGGCATGTTGGTCAGCCGCAGGGCTTCCTCCGTGAGAAGGCTCGCGGCCATCAGCTTGATGGCCGAGTTCTTGGCGCCGCTGATCGGGATTTCCCCCTGCAGCCGCGCGCCGCCGATGATGGCGATGCGGTCCAATCCAAATCCTTCGAAACGGCCACGCGGTCGGGGAGTCCCAGAGGCAGCCCTAGCGTCGTTATCTAGCGTGCGGCACCGCGCCGCGAAAGGCCGCCTCAGGCCTTCTCCCCGCTTTTCGCCGCCCCAGGCTTCTGGACGCCCGCATCTCCGGCCTTGCGGCGCCGCAGGTTGGCCCGCAGCGCCTGAGCGAGCTTCGCCTCGCGCTTCGCGGCCCCGTCCTTCTGCGGCTTGTCTGTCAACGGCATTGTCCGATGCGGCACGCCTCGTAGCCAAGGCCAGCGTCTGAATTGTAGTTCCAAGCGAGTTCGCTTCTAACCCGCCCGATCTCGCCTGGGCCACAGACGCCCGAGCAGCTTGTCCAACAACGTCCGCCGTCCTTCGCTCGCACCTGCGATCGACTCGCCGCCGCGGCGCAAGGCCCTAAAGGACGCTTCATCCTCATCGGCTCGATAACCACATATGGCCTTGGCGAGCCTGACTGGCGCTTCCCAGATTATGTCGACGCCGGCCCCTTCACCGCCAGCTTGTTCCTGCTCTCGAACCACGGCGTCGCGCAGAGGGCCCCACGTCGAAGGCGGATCACCGTCAACCTCTAGCTTAGAGATCGTATCCACACTGTTGTGGAAGACCCGCCAAAGCCTGGCGCCGCTGAGCGCGGCGGTCAGCGAGCAGGTCATATCCACCTTGTCCTCAAATTGGCAGGCCAAGGCCAATCCGAATGACGAAATGTCGAGCAGGCGCTTCTCGTCGGCCCAATCGAACCGCTCGCTAAAGATAATGAGCCAGTTGTCTGGAAACTCTCGGTAGGAAAACGGGGCGACACGGGAACCAGGAAACACTCCAGCGCCGGTCTCAACCAATCCAAGATGGTCGAGAACCGCCGCATTCGCCGTCGTTTGCACAGCTATCCACGATGCCATCCAACCCATTGCGCACTCCTCGTTGCTCAGGAAACGTGGCTCAACAGCACTCTTGGAACAAAGAGGGAACTACCTGGCGGACTAGTCGTCGTAGTCGGCGGAGCCCGAAGCCGCCAACGCAGCGGGCAGGCCAAGCGCCATCCCAACGTCAGCGGGTAGCAAGTGATCTACTCGATAGTTCGCTAGCGGCTGGTAGTAAGCCTGAAGCTGTCTAGGACTGAGGCGGGCAAATATCCCGAATTTCGATTCGACGAGTCCTCCCCCGTAAGTCCGCTGATCGGGATAGGTGTACCGCCCGTCAGCCAAATATTCTCGGGACTTGCCACCCGGCATTGTCCCATCGCCGCGCGCTGCAGTGCGAAGACGCGAAAATCCCTCTCCCAAATCTTCCTTAGCCGCGTTCGACAAATCGCCTGCCCAGGTCCTGCCGCTCGCGCCGACAAGACCCCCAACGATACCTCCGGCGGCGGCGGCCTGACGCGCGCGGTCGAGGGAGATCGATCGGTTGTCGAGCATATCTTGAGCGACGGAGGTGGCGGCGCCACCCGCCGCGCCGCCGAACCCGGCGCTGCCTCTGGTGAATCTCGTAACCGCCGTACCCGCGATGCCCCCGATTGCAGCGCCGGCGTAATCGCCAACGGAGCCCCCGTGGCCACGTTGGAGATCGGAGAGCGCCTGCCCGCCAACGCCCGCCAAGCCGCCGCCCGCGCCCATTGTGGCCGCCTCGCGAGCGACGAGAGTAGATACTTGAGGGATTCGAGCGCCGGCGGCGACGAGGCCCTCGCCTCCGCCACTGAGGGCGATTTGTGCTCCGGTTCCCGCGAGTTGGCCAATCGTCCGCGCGATCGGATGGTGCGCGGCATCATAGGCATCCAGCGCTTGGGTTCCCGCATAGTGACGCGCATAGGACTGCGCCCAATCGCCACCATGCAAAGCGTCATCAACGGCGCGGACTGCAGCATAGCCCCGATCGCCGAGGCCAAAAGAGAAGGCGTCTTGAGCGCGTTCAGGCCGGCGAGGCTTTCGTCCTTTGCCTCCCTAGCAAGGCGGCCGAGGGCTGGCGCTGCTGATCGAGCCCGTGACGCAGCCTCCCCTTGGACGGCAGCGGCGAGCCCACCGAGGCTCCTAACCGGTGAACCCGCCTGCTGTATCGCGCGAAGACCGAGCGCTGCGACATCGCTTGGTCGCGCGGCAGAAACGTAGTGTCCGACTCGATTGCCGTCGGCCCACACCTGTTGGCCGGCCGCGTGCGCGCCGGCGGCCAGCCGCTGAACATCGGCGGTGCGTTGCTGCATCCAGTCATCAATGCTGTCGAGGAGACCGGAGCGGGCAAGGTTCGGCGCTGTCGCCATGACGTTCCTTTCGTAGTGGAATGTTTCGGGGTGACCCTCCGTCAGGACCACCTGCGCGGATTGGGGCTTCACGCGGCCCGCGGCGTTGGCTATAGCCCCCGCCTCGCCATTCGCCGCGATAGCTCAGTGGTAGAGCGCATCCTTGGTAAGGCTGAGGTCCAGGGTTCGAATCCCTGTCGTGGCACCATGGTTCCCTCAACGAAATCAAAACGTTGAGGGAACCACCAATCTCCCGAAAACTCCCCGAAATCGCCCTGGGCAGCACATGGGCAGCAGATTGACGACCAATTCCTTCCAACCAGCGCCCGTGATTTCCGCAACGCCCGCACCTCAACTTACGAATCGCGGTCGATTTTTGCTTGCGGCAGCAGGTTCGGTCGGAGCTCCGGCAGCGCGCTCCTATCATGTGTTCAAAAGGCGCGGGCGAACCGCTTTGCGCACTGCCGACGGCCCACGATC
>JANXXK010000152.1 GCA_025350685.1 Alphaproteobacteria bacterium
CTTCGCCGCGGGGTACTGAGCGATGTGGCGCGCCCTCGAGTCGCACGCGCGGGGGCCCGCGTGACGCCCGCCCCCGCCCGCACGTGGCTCGGCCAGCCGCCGGGCCTGGCCATCCTCTTCCTGACCGAGATGTGGGAGAAGTTCTCCTACTACGGAATGCGCGCGCTGCTGGTCTACTACATGACCAAACAGCTGATGATCCCGCAGGCCCAGTCCTCGCTGATCTACGGCGGCTACACCGCGTTCGCCTATTTCACCCCGCTCATCGGGGCGGTGATCGCCGACCAGTGGCTGGGACGGCGACGCGCGGTGATCATCGGCGGCGCGGTGATGGCGCTCGGCCACTTCATGATGACCTATCCGCCGCTGTTCTATCCGGCGCTGGCGACCATCGCGCTCGGCAACGGCCTCTTCCTGCCCAGCCTGCCCAGCCAGGTGAACAGCCTCTATCCGCCGCGCGATCCGAGGCGCGCCTCTGCCTACAACATCTACTACGCCGGCATAAACCTGGGCGCGTTCCTCTCCAGCATCGTCTGCGGCTGGCTGGGCGAGACCTTCGGCTGGCACTGGGGCTTCGGCGCGGCCGGCATCGGCATGCTGGCCGGCCTGGTCATCTACACCTGGGGCGGGCGCTACCTGCCGCCACAGGGAATGCCGGCCCGCCGGGGGCGCGCTTCGACCGCGGCGCCGCCGCCGGCCTGGGAGCGGGGCGCAGGCGCGCGCATCGCGCTGCTGGTGGCGATCACCGTCGTCGTGGTGCTGTTCCGCGGCGCCTATGAGCAGAGCGGCAATACGGTGGCGCTGTGGGCCGACGAAGGGATCGACCGGGCGATCGGCGCCGGCCGCCAGATTCCGATGACCTGGTTCCAGGCGATCAATCCGCTGGCGGTGATGGTGTTCACCCCGTTCATCGTCGGCCGCTGGACGCGGCTGGCCAAACGGGGCCGGGAGTCCAGCTCCATGGTCAAGATGGCGCTGGGCGCGGCCGGCGTCGGCATCTCCTTCCTGATGGCGGCGGGCATCACCTGGTGGGCGGCGAGGGCCGGCGTGCGCGCCCACTGGATCTGGCTCGTCGCGTTCAACATCGTGCTCACGGTCGGCGAGCTCTATATCCTGCCGGTGGGTCTGGGCCTGTTTGGCCGGCTCGCGCCACAGCGGATCGCCGCGCTGACCATCGCGATCTGGTTCGCCCCGATCTTCGTGGGCAACCTGCTGGCCGGCTATCTCGGCACCTTCTGGGGTCGGCTCACCCACGCCGAGTTCTTCGCCATGATCGGCGCGGTGGCCTTCGCGTCGGCCGCGCTGCTGCTGGTCTTCGACCGCCCGGCGAGGCGCATGGAAGCCGGAGCGGAGGCAGACCTGGCCGCGCTGCATACTGAGCCCTAGCGCATTTCGCCGCTGATCTTCCCGTGGCGGACCTCTATCCACCGCCCGAAGGCGACCTTCAGAACGAGGGGGCGACCGACGGCGGGCCGGCTTCACGTCTTGGACGTTCAGAACCAGAGGTCGCGAACGCAGCGGCCGTCGCTCGGCAGGTCATCGAAAGTCTCCAAGCCGTCGAAATGGTCGATCGGGAGGTCAGCGACAGCTTCGGGTTCCGCCAGCCTGAGATTGACCGCGATACGGCGGCGACCGGCGGGATCGAGGCGTAAGCCACGCCAGCACAGCACACAGGCACACGTTGGACAGAAGAGAACTTCGAGGGCCGGGTCGGCGCTTCCGGCCCGCGTATAGCGGGCGCTGCGCCCCGAGACACTTATGCGTTCGCCCTCATAGTCATACGCCCAAAGCGCGCCGTACCGACGACAGAGCGTGCAATTGCATGCCGTGGCCGGTCCGGGATCACCATTGAGGGTCCAGGTGGCGGCGCCGCAATGGCAGGAGCCTGCGAGCACGACGTCATATCCTCAAATGGACAGAATGGAGGCCATCGCCGATTCCTGACGCCGGCAGCTACACGACGTCCAGGGACCCGGCCCAATGGCCGTCGTCAGCGTGAAGCTCCGGACGAAATCACTTGGCTACAGTTTGCTGGGCTGGTCGAAAAACACAACGGCGCGTGCCGTCAGTCCAACGGCAACTCGCTCCATCGCCCGCTCTCGTCGGAAGGGGAGGCGGGTCGATCGGACGGTGGGTCTCAGAAGTTGCGGGTGAGCGTCACCCCGACGGTGCGCGCCGGATAGTATTTGACCAGGAACAGGGAGTCTGCGCCGCTGAACAGCTCGCCCAGGCTCTGGAACAGCACGCCCACGTCGGCGGCGTGGAGCACCGGGCGGCGGTCGGTGACGTTCTTGCCCCAGACCTGCAGCTTCCAGGCGCCGTCGTCGGTGAGGTAGTTGGCGTAGAGGTTGACGATGCCGCGCCAGGCGCTGGCGTGTTGCAGGTAGTCCGGCGCGCTGTTGGCGTGATCGAAGAACACCCGGCTGTGATAGGTGTAGTCGCCCCCGAACTCGAGCTTGCCACCCAACTGCGGCGCCGGGAAGTGGAGGTCGGCCGTCAGGTGCAGCTGGTTCCGCGGCGAGTAGGGGATCCGGTTGCCGGTGTTGGGCGTGTTGCCGTTCAGTCCGGGGAAGTCGGCGAAGTGGGCGTCCATGTAGGCGTAGGTGGCGCCGAGGTTCAACCAGTCGGTAGGCGCTGCGACAGCCTCGATCTCAACGCCGGCCGTTTCGGCGCGGGCGGCATTGGTGGTGACCTGCACCAGGCCGCCGCTGTTGGCACGCACTAGCTGCTGGGTCTGCAGGTCCCTCGAGCGGGTGAAGAAGATGTCGGCGTCAATCGTAAGGCGGTTGTCGAACAGGCTGACCTTCTCGCCCAGCTCGTAGTTCCAGACATATTCCGGCTGGAAGGGCGTCGCCAGGAGCGCATTGACGTCAGGCGTCGAGGTCCCGTTGGAGCCGGAGGTGTCGTAGCCGCCGCTTTTGAAGCCGTTGGCCGCTGTTAGATACGCCATGAAGCGGGGCGTCGGCTGGTACTGCAGCGTTACCCGCGGCGTGAACGCGTCCCAGCTGTGCGAGTATCGCGCCTCGCCCGGAGGCAGGCCGGGGTCGACCACGGAGTAGGTGATCGTCGAGTGCCCCGCCTTGCGCTCGTAGGATTCACGCCCGCCGACGATCAGCTTCCAGCTCTCGGTGAAGGCCCAGGTGGCCTCGCCGAACGCGGCGTAGCTGTCGGTCTTGACGCTCTGGTCTACGCCCTGGTGGTAGGTCTGCACCGGCACGAACTGGGAGACCGCCGTGGCCGGGTTGAAGTTGAAGTCCAGCGGGCCCCCTTCGCGCTTGTTGGCGTGGAGGAGGAAGACCCCCGCCACCCAGGAGAGCTTGCGATCGGCCGGCGAGGCCAGGTGGAACTCCTGGGTCCACTGCCGGTCGCGAACGATGCCGGTGGTCAACAACTGGTTCGAAGGGTCGCCCAACACGCTGTTGGGGAAGTGGTCGTCGACTGTGCGGTAGCCGGTGATGGAGGTGAACACGCCCCAGGGAACGTTCCAGGTGACCCGGCCCATGGCCCCGCCGATCTTGCGGTCGTTCTCGCCGTTGTAGCCCTGGTTGGTGGTGCTGGGATCGTAGGAAAGGTTCGGGAAGACGCTGGGCCGGAAGTTGCCGAGCACCTTGGTGGCGTAGCCGCTGGAGGTCTCGTGCAGATAGTCTGCGCCCAGCAGCACGTTGAGGTCCGGGTTGACGGTCCACAGGAGCTGGCCGCGGACGTCGCCCTGCTCGACCCCGCTGACTTTGCCGCCCAGGCTGACGTTGCGCTCGAAGTCGTCGCGTCGGCGAAGGCTGGCGGAGAGCTTGCCCGCCAGGCTGTCTGTGATCGGGCCGGTGATCAGGCCGCGGAACTCCTCGAGGTTGTCCGAGCCGTAGGTCAGCTGGGCCTTGCCGCCGAACATGCGGCTGGGCGGCAGCGTGCGGATCACCACCGCCCCGCCGGTGACGTTGCGCCCGAAGAGGGTGCCCTGGGGCCCGCGCAGCACCTCGATGCTGTGGAGGTCGAAGAGGTCGGGATCGTTGTCGCCAAGCCCTGTGGCCGGCACGTCGTCGATGAAGGTGGAGACCGCTTCGTCGTAGCCGGCGGCGTTGTTGTTGATGAGCGAGCCGCGGATCGAGAAGTACGATTCCTGGGTGCTGAACTGGGTGTAGGTCAGGTTCGGGACGGCCAGCGCCACATCCAGGAAGGTGACGATGCGGGCGTTTTCGATGACCGTGCCGGAAAGCGCGGTGACGGCGATCGGAGTGTCCTGCAGCCGGGTCTCGCGCCGCTCGGCGGTGACGATCAGTTGCTCGACCTCCACCGCCCGGGCTGTGGCCGGGGCGTCAGCCGCCAGGGCAGGGCTTGCCACCCAAAGGGCCGGCGCGGCGCACGCGCTGCAGAGCAGGCCCGCGAGCTGGGATGAGATTTTCCGAGACATGTTCGCTCCCCTGATTTTTTCTGTCTGTTGGCCGCCGCGAAATACGCCGCTGGCGGAGGTTCTAACTGGATGGTCGGTGGACCTCCCCTGGCCCACCCGGCTCGCTCTGGGTCCTAGCGGGTGACATCAATGACCATGATCCGGAAGGTTCCGGGCGCGACTGCGGGGCGCTTGCCGGCGGTCAGCTGCAGCTCGCCGGCGGGCAGGTAGAGCCGCCCGCGCGCCGCATCGAGCGCGCCGGTGTGGACGCCGGCGGCGACCTTGGTCCTGGAAAGCATCGTGGGGACCCCGCCCGGGCCCTGGCCGACGACCGTGAGCTCGCCGGGCGAGATAGTCGGCACATAGAAGACGTGGCGTACCGGGTCGGTGATGATCGAGTCCGGGTACTTGCCGATCGGCACGCTGCCCAGCGACTTGCCGGTCTTGGAGTCCGTCGCGACCGCCTTCAGGCCCGAGCAGGTGGAGAGCAGCACGCCAGTCGAGGGGTCGTAGCCCAGGCCCGAGGCGTCACCGCAGTCCGGCAGCGGATAGCGGGCGCGGACCTTGTGGGCGGCCATGTCGATGACCGCGATCTCGCTCTTGTTGGCGATGTTGGAGAAGGCCAGACCATGGCCATCGAACACCGGCGAGCCCGGTTCGCCGCCCATCGGCAGGCGGGCGAGCACGGCGCCGGTCTTGGGGTCGGCGAAGACCGCGTCCTCCTCCGTCCCGTCCATGATGATCAGCTGGCCGGTCTTGGGATCGAGGCCGGCGCCGTCGGGCTTCTTGCCGGTGGGGATCTCCTTCAGCGGTTTGCCGGTGCGGCGCTCGAAGATGACGGCTTTGTTGCTGGCCCCGTTGGTGATCAGCGCGCGGCCACCCGACAAAGGCACGATGGCGTGGACCTGCTCACCCTTGATCAGCGGGTTGATGACCTTGCCGCTATCGACCTCCAGCACTGTCAGCCCGTCTTCGCGCGAGACGTAGAGGCGCCGCTCGGCTGGGACGTAGGTGGCATAGTCCCAGAAGCTGTCGCCGGCGGGGATCGAAGCCACTACGGGATAGGTCTTGGCCTTGGCCGCGGGCTTCGCCGCCTGCGACGGCGCACTGAGCGCCAGGGCGGCCATGATCCCGAGCGCTGCGCTGATCGACGTCATCCTGATGCCCTCACTTGTTGTTCTCGTTCAACCCGCCTGCAGCAGCAGGGCGCCGTCCCGGAACCGGTGACGAACCACCGGCAGGTTTGTTTTGGCCGGCCCACTCCGGACGCGACCGGAAAGGTCGAAGACCGAGCCGTGGCAGAAGCAGGCCCAGCCGTTGAAGTCGCCGAGCCCGCCTACCACCCGACATCCGGCATGGGTGCAGGTTGCCGACACCACCAGCCACTCGCCGTCGCCGGGCGCGCGCTCCTCGTCTCGGGCGGGATCGATGAGCGAGGCACTCGGCTCGGCCCGGACTGTGGCGATCTCGGCCGGGGTGCGGCGGCGGACCACCACCGGGTCGTCGTCGATCACGTAGACCTGCCAGTCGCCGGGGCGGATGCGGCTGACGTCGAGCGGCTCGCCGAAGCGCGCGAACTGCTGCGGCTCGACTTCGGCCGCCCGCGCCTTGCCCCAGGCGGCGCTGGCGCAGACCGTCGCGACGATGCCCATCACGGTGCGCCGGTCCGGTGGGCTAAGGGCGGTTGGGGACATCGATCACGCTCAGCCGCTGCGGCATTCTGCCGACCGGGATCTGCTTGAGCTCCCTCATCGCGTCCAGGTCGAGCACCGAGAGCGTGTGGGAGCCGCGGTTGCTGACGAACGCGATCTTGGAGTCCGACCTGACGCCGATCCAGTTGGGATCGTCACCCACCTTTATCGTGCCGATCAGCCTGTAGTCGGGCACGCTGTAGACGGCGACGTAGCCGACGATTGAGCCGGCGGCGAGCAGCTTGCGGTGGTCCGGCGTGAAGGCCAGGCCGTGGTCGACGTTGTAGGGGTAGGTCGGCTCCGGCGTACCTTTGGGCAACGCCGGCAGATCCACCGAGCGCACCTGGTCGGTGGCCAGGTCGCGCACCTTGAAGCCGTGGAAGCGCGAAAGCTGATAGACGATGTGGCTCTCGTCGGCGTCGAGGTGCAGCGGCCGCACCGCTTCCCCGGCGCGCAGCGACTTGATGATCTTGCCGGTTCCGGTGTCGTAGACCCAGATCGTGTCACTGATCATGTTGCCGACGTAGAGCCGCTTGCCGTCCTTGGAGACCTCCAGGCTGTGGTTGCCCAGCGTGCCGAACCAGCGGCCGATCTGCAGGCCCGAGTGGGCGTCGAGCACCAAGAGATAGTTGCGGTCGAACAGCGGAACGTAGACCCGCGCACCCGTCGGATCGACGGCGAGGTGGTGCGGCGATCCTTCGACGAAAGTCGACCACAGGATCTTGTCGGAGGCGGTGTCGATGGCCATCACCTTGCCGGCCTCGTTGGCTTGCCAGCTCAGCGGGTTGCCCGAGGAAATCTGGGCGTTGGCGAAGGCGATCTTGCCGTCGGGAGAGCCGATCACATCGTCGGTGTAGTCGCCGATCGGGATGTGCCCCGCGATGGCGAAGGTCTCGGCATCGACGACGAAGATGTCCTTCGACAGCGTCGCCTGGACGTAGACGTACTCATGCCCATGGGGCGCGGCGAGCGCCGCCGAGACACAGCACAGGCTGAGCGCCGCGGCCAACAGCGTCTGTCTCAATCTGAAATCTCCGCTGTTCCACCATGCGGAACAATGTACCATTTTGTTTAGTGTGAAACGCAGCAAGGCCGGGGTCAATGAAATCCGTACGGATCGCCTTTCTGGTGCTGGAAGACGTGGCCAGCCATCAGCCCGTGGGGGTCAGCGAAATCGCCCGCCGGCTCGATCTGCCCAAGACGACAGTGCAGCGGTCCCTGAACACCCTGCGCCACGCCGGCTGGGTGCAGCCGGCCGAGGAGGCCCGCACCGCCTGGGTTCTGACCATTCGCGCCCTCGTGGTTGGCGCCCGGGCCACCGACGCTCGCGCCGGACTGCGCAGCATCGCAGTGCCGGTGATGGAGGAATTGCGCCGCGCCACCGAGGAGACCATCCATCTGTTCCTCAGGAGCGGCGATCGGATGGTGCTGATAGAGCGGCTGGACGGCATCAAGCCGGTGCGCGTCTTCACCGCGCTCGGGACCGGCGCGCGGCTGCACCGGGTCAGTTCCGGCAAGGCCGTTCTAGCCCACCTGCCGCGGGCGGAACTGGATGCCTATCTCCTGCAGCCAATGACCACCGGCTGGACACGCGCTCCGATCGACCCGGAGGACATGCGCCAGGAATTGGACATGATCCGGACCCGTGGCTTTGCGACCAACCTGGCCCAGAACCAGCCCAATGTGAGCGCCGTCGGTGCGGCGATCTTCGACGCCCGGGAGGAGGTCATTGGCGCCCTGACCATCTCCGCACCACCGGAGCGCTTGACTGAGCCGGGATCATTCGACTTTGGCCCCATGGTCAGCGATGCTGCCCGCAGGATCACGATGGGTCTTCGGCTCCGATGACAGGACGCCGCGAAGCGGGACACGCCAGCGTGTAACGCTTTGTCGATTCGGCCATGCCCGCAGCCCCAATTCGACGCCGTCACCCGGCCCCTAAGTTTGGGCTGACAACACCCCTAGTAGTGATAGGAGGCGGAGACGCCGACGGTGCGGGGGCGGAAGGTCCCCGCCTCATACAGCAGGGTGAACTTGTCCTGGTGGGTCAGGTTCAGCTGGGGGTGGGCGTTCAACAGGTTGTCGGCGAAGAGCGCCAGGTCCCACTTGTTCCAGTTCAGGCCGCCGCGAACGGAGACCTGATTGGTCGCCGGGTTCGGCCGCAGCCCGGGATCGAAGTACTTGGTCCCCGGGTCCTCGGCCGTGGTCGCGGTCGTCCGGCGGCTATTGTACTCGTAGTCGGTCCGGACGAAGGCGTCGTGGTCCAGCAGGGTGAACTTGTACTCGGCGGCTGCGGCGACGGTCCAGGGGGTCACGTCCAGGGCGTCGCCCTTCAGTGCCAAGACGTCGCCGCCGCTCGACAGGGCGTCGCTGGTGAATTTCGCATCGGTGTAGCCGACGCTCAGCTCAAGCTGCAAAGCGGAGCTGACCTGCCACTGGGCCTGCACATCGAAGCCCTTGCTGACGGCATTGCCGACATTGGTGGTGTACTGGATCCCGCAGGTCGGCACATAGATGGCTTGCTGGATGTTCTTCCACTGGATGTAATAGAGGCTGGTCGACACCAGTACGGAGCGGTCGAACATCTTGTCCTTGGACCCGAGTTCGTAGCTGATGACGCTGTCGGAGTTGTAGGACGTGGGGAAAACCCCGCCGCAGGCGGACACGGGCAGGGGCGGGGTCGCGCCGCCGATTCGATAGCCCTTGGAGGCTGTGGCGTAGACGAGGTCGTCCGGGGTGGCCTGGTAGGACAGGCTCAGTTTCGGCGTGAACGGTGTCTCATCCTTCGAACCCGTCGTGAACTTTGGCTGGCCGCCATTGTTGTAGAGATTCTGGGCGCCGTCGGTCTTGTTCATGAAGTCGAAGTGGGTCCAGGCGTAGCGGGCGCCGACATTGAGCTTCAGCTGGTCGGTCAGGCTATAGGTCGCGTCGAAGAACAGGGCGACCTGCCGGTCGTGGGCCATGGTGTCGGTGATGTAGTCGTCGCCGTTGGGCAGCAGATCTTGCCCCCAGGCGGTGAGAATGTCCTCGCCCCAGAGGTACTGGCTGAGCGCATTGAGCTGGGGATCGTTGATCTCCTCGGTGCTGCGCTGGCTGTTGTGGGCGTAGAAGGCGCCGGCGACCCACTTCAGCCGGGCGTCGGGGTCGGTGGATTGCAGCCGGAACTCCTGGGTGTAGTTCGACTGGGTGTTGGTGATGAAGTTGCGCGCAATGTAGGGCCCAAATCCCGGAAGGTTCAGGCCGGTCGGAAGCAGGAGCGGGCCCGTCGCGCATTGGACGCAAGGGCTACCCTGGGGGTCCGTTCCATTGGCCACGAGCTGCTGGAAATAGGACAGGTTGTAGATCGTGCCGCTATAGCCGTTCACCTGTTCGTGGCGGTCATAGTACGAGGTGTTGGAGATGAACTTCACGGCGCCCAAGTCATACTCGACCTTCAGGCTCGGCATGTAGAAGCGGTCGGGATCGGCCATGCGATCTGGCGTTCCGTTCAGGAACTTGCCGGATCCCGGATTTGAGATCGAAACCCAGTAGTTGTCGTAATTGTGCTGGTCGCGCTTTTGGTAGTTGATCGCGGTCGTGATCAGAAGGTTCTCCATCGGCGCCCAGGTCAGCGCCGCGCGCAGGACGACCGTGTCGACCCGGTTGGCGTTCTGGTCCGTGGTCTTCAGGGTCTGGTCGTCCACCCGATCGATCCAGCCGCCGTCGCGGCGGCCCCAGGCGCTGACTCGGAAGCCCAGCTTGTCCTGGACGATCGGTCCGCCGACGGCGACGCCGCTCTCATAGCTCAAGCCGCCATTCTCGGTCCCGGCGAGCTCGGCGTGGGCGTAGGCGGTGTAGTGGTTCAGGCCCGGCTGCGGCGTGATGTAGCGCACCGTGCCGCCCTCGGAACCGGCTCCGAACAACGTACCTTGGGGTCCGCGTAGAATCTCCACCCGGTCGAGGTCGAACACCGCGGGCAGGGTGTTGTTGGCATTGAGCCCGAGGGCGCGCATCTGCACAGGGGTGTCGTCGATATAGACGCCGGTGGTTCCCGACCCGGCCCTTGAGGTGATGCCGCGGATAGCGATGTCATGCCGCGCTTCATCGTAGCTGACACCCGGCGTGAACTTGGCCAGGTCCGCGAAGGACTTGACCCCCTGGACCTCCATCTTTTCCGCCGTGAACGCGCTGACGCTCTCGGCCACCTTGCTCAGCACTTCGTCGCGCCGCGTGGCGGTGACGATCAATTCCTGGACCTCGACCGGGCCGGCCTTCTGCGCCCCGGGCTTGGCGCTCGCGATCTCGGCCTTGGCTGTGATCCCACAAAACAGCGGCGCGGCCGCCGCCGAAACCAGTATCAGACGACGCCATCCAGATCTGCCAATCATATGGAACCCGCTCCCCGAATGTATTTAACGACGTTCCCATCAAGTCACGACACGTTCCAATTACGTCATCCTGCCGTCAAGATGCTGTGATCACATTCTTTCAGGTTCCAGACCGGTCGGGGTGTGGCGCCTTGTCCACGATCAGGCTATGACTGCGCAGTTCATTTGCTGATCAGAAAGCCGTCGGCGACCCTTTCCGGGCCGCCTTTGCATGCGCCGCGCCGCACCATCGAAGTCGAAAAGGTCCCTCCTTACGGGATCGGACTTTCATGACTCCGTCGCGCCCGTGGTGGCCTCCCGCGACCGCCCACCCCTGCGGGTGCGCCGCCCCCGGACCCAGCTTGTTCCTGATGATTAGGGTGTCTGCAGAACGCTTCCAGCGATCCGCACGCCGCGCAGGGCGCGGCCCCCCGGGACCCTCCAGTCCCTTGAAAACACCCGAAAAGTCCCATGACCAAGAAGAAGAGTTTCACCGCTAACAAACCCGTCCAGCTGACCAATGTCGCCGAAGCCAAGGCCTGGGCGAGCGCCCGCGGCGTCAGCGAGATCGAATGTCTCGTGCCCGACCTCGCCGGGGTCGCGCGCGGCAAGATCATGCCTTCGTCGAAGTTCTTCGACGACACCGACATGGCGTTGCCCTCGTCGATCTTCATGCAGACCATCACCGGGGAATATCCGGAGGAGGGCGGCGACTTCCGCTACGACCCCTCCGACGGGGACATCGAACTGCGGCCCGATTTCTCCACCTTCTGCGAGGTGCCCTGGGCGCCGGAGCCCACCGCCCAGGTGATCCACGACGCCCACTACCACGATGGGCGCCCCGTGGAGATCGCGCCGCGCCAGGTCCTGAGGCGCGTGATCGACCTCTATCGCAAACGTGGCTGGGATCCCGTGGTGGCGCCGGAGCTGGAATTCTATCTGGTGAAACGAAACACCGATCCGGACTACCCACTGGAGCCGCCGATCGGCCGCTCAGGGCGGGCGGAGGCCGGCCGGCGTTCCTATTCGATCTCGGCGGTCAACGAGTTCGACGCGGTGTTCGAGGACATCTACGCCTTTGCCGAGGCTCAGCAGCTTGAGGTGGACACCCTGATCCACGAGGAGGGGGCCGCGCAGATGGAGATCAATCTGCGACACAGCGATCCTTTGATGCTGGCCGACCAGGTCTTCCTGCTGAAGCGCACCATCCGCGAGGCGGCGCTGGGCCACGACATCTATGCCACCTTCATGGCCAAGCCGATCGCCAACGAACCCGGTTCGGCGATGCATGTGCACCAGTCGGTGGTCGACGCCGAGACGCGGCGGAACATCTTCTCTGACAACGAAGGCAAGCCGACCGCGGACTTTTTCCACTTCCTGGGCGGCCAGCAGCGCTACACGCCCACCGTCACCTGCATGCTGGCGCCCTATGTGAATTCCTACCGGCGGCTGGTGAAGGGGCTTTCGGCGCCGGTCAATGTGGAATGGGGCTACGACAACCGCACAACCGGCCTGCGGGTCCCGCCCTCGTCGCCAGCCAACCGGCGGGTGGAGAACCGGGTTCCGTCCTCGGACGCGAACCCCTATCTCGCGCTGGCGGCGTCGCTGGCCTGCGGCTATCTGGGCCTGGTCCGGGGCCTGAAGCCCAGCGAGCCCACCAGCGGCGCGGCGCGCTCCGACGAATTCGACCTGCCGGTCGGCCTGCTCGAAGCCGTCGACCTTTTCGAATCCACCGACGACCTGATCGAACCCTTCGGCGGCAACTTCATGACCACCTTCGCGGCCGTGAAGCGAGCGGAGTTCGCGACCTTCATGCGGGTCATCAGCCCGTGGGAGCGGGAATTCCTGCTGCTCAATGTCTGAGACGGCCGGTGCTCAGATGGCCAGCAGTTCGCTCACCGCCCGGTGGGCCTGGTCGATGGCGGAGTCCGTGTAGGCGGCGCGGCCGGAGTCGGAGTTGGCGATGGCGATTCGGCCGAACCGGGCTCGGCCGATCACATGCGGTTGCTGATCGAGGGGAAGGTCCGGCTCCCAGAGCGGGTTGTATTCCGGCGCATAGCCGTGGGGCCACCGGTTGACGGTGATCCCGGTGATGTCGCGGGCGGGATCGAAGCCGCCCTCGACGAGCGTCCGTCCCAGCTGGTCGCGGATCTTGCGCTCGAAGGTCTCGAAGCTGGTCTGCAACAGCTCCGCGCGCCCGGCGCGGTTCTGGTCCAGTTCCGGCAGGCCCGGATGGCAGGGCGTGCGCACCATGTGCGCCAGGATCGGCCGATCGGGCGAACGCTCGCAGCGGTAGTCGCCGATGTCCACCGCCGGGTTCAGGCGCAGGGTGGTGTGATAGCTGCCCGGCGCGGTGACGCCGCTGATGCCCAGCTTGTGGAAGGCGGTCCAGTTTCGCAGGGCCACGGTGGTGTAGACCAGCGGCGTCTTGACCAGCTCATGCAGCGCCGCCTTCTGCGGCTCCGGCAGCTCCGGGCACAGATAGGGGATCATCATGTTCCAGGAGGCCAGCACGCAGGCCTTGGCCCGTACGGTGAACACCTTGTCCCCGCGGGCGTAGGTGACTTGCACCTCTCGGGCCGAGGCGGGAGCGCCGAGGTTGCGGACTCCGACGGCGAGGCTGGAGAGGCGGATTCGCACTGGGTTTCCCGGCCGGTCCAGCTTGGCGTAGTCGACCTTGGCGGTGACAATGTCCTTGGCGTCGTGGCCCGGGATCGCCGCCGGCACGAGATTGCGCACCAGCAGTCGGGCGATAGAGGCGTTCCCGTCCGGATAGTGAAACGTGTAGGACCCCCCGTCCGCATAGCCCGCCGGCGTATAGCCCATCCGGGGCGCGGACCCCGGCTTGAGCTTCAGGCCCTTGAAGCCGGACAGGCCGATGCCCCAGCAGTCCAGGGCCGAGATCGCGTCGATGCCGACGCCCCATTCTCCCTGGGTGTGCGACTGGTAGAACGGGATGACCCCGGGATCGGCCTTGGCCAGGTTCAGCAGGTAGTCGCGATAGCTGATGCGGGAGAGGCGGTCCTTTTTCTCCTCCGAGGTCAGGCCCGGAAGGTAGTCGACCTCGCCCTCCTCGATCCGCAGGACGTCCTTGCGGGCGGCGTCCGACAGGGGCGTCTTGGCGACGAACGCGTTCCAGGACCCGCCAGGCCCGGACCAGCGCGAAGGCGCGCCGACCACCAGCCGGTCGACCCCGAAGGTCTCCTTGTCGAAGAACACCCCGTGTTTCATGCCCAGGGACGGATAGAGGCCGTTCTGGTTGCAGGCCTTGGAGAGCGCCACCGGCTCGACCCCCAGGCGTTTGAGCAACCCGTCCGAGACCGGGCTGTAGGGGCGGGGGCTGTCGATCTCCAGCGTGCCGCCGTTCATCAGATGCAGGCGGCCGTCGAGGTGGAATTCGTTGCGCTTGGCGTGGCCGCCGAAATCGTCGTGATTGTCGAGGATCAGGATACGGGCGTTCGGCCTGGCCGCCCGATAGAAATGGGCCGCCGAAAGGCCGCTAATGCCGCCGCCGACGACGATCAGGTCGAAACCTTCGCCGGTGTCGCGCCCCTGGCTGCGACCGGACCAGAACGCGCCGTCACGCAGGCGGTGGGCGGCCTCGAACGATCCCGGATGGCTGCCGCGCAGACCGGTCAGGCTCGGTGGATAGTACCCCGCCGTGTCCTGGAGCCCGTCCGCCGCCTCGGCGGGCGTGGATCCGCCGATCAGACCGCCGCCGAAAACGCCTCCGGCGGCGACGGCGACGCCATTCAGGAAGTCCCGCCGATCGATCGGGCGATCCATGCCCAGCGCCCTGTCCGTCGAGTGGTCGTCCTTCGGCATGTCGCTGCGTCCAATCTGAGATAGCAGAATCCCAGCCGAACATCGCCGAGCCTCACGGTCAAGAGGCTCGCGCCGCGCTCGCCAAGGTCTGCGCGAGATCGGTTGGGGCTAGAGGCGGTCCTTCAGCGCGTACCAGAGCATCCCCAGCACGTGCAGGGGGCCGCGAAGGCTGGTCCCGCCGGGAAAGGCCGGCGGCTCTACGGCGGCGAACAGGTCGAACCGTGCGGTTTCGCCGGCAATCGCCTCCACCAGCAGTTTCCCGGCCAGGGTGGAAAGGATCACCCCCATGCCGGAATAGCCGTGGGCAAAATAGACCTCGCCCGTGCGGCCCACATGCGGCAGCCGGGTGCTGGTGATCGACACCAGCCCGCCCCAGGCATAGTCGATGTGTCGCCCGCGCAGCTGCGGGAACACCCGCTCCATATAGGGCCTGACGAACTCCGCGATGTCGCGGGGCGGGTCGGGCGTGTAGCGCTCGCCGCCTCCGAACAGCAGCCGGCCGTCGGCCGTGAGGCGGTAGTAGTCCACCACGAAGCGGCTGTCGGACACCGCTATGTCATTGGGGATCAGGCTGGGGGCGTCCGTCAGCGGCTCTGTGGCCACCACATAGTTTGCGACCGGCATGATGCGGTTGTTGACCCGCGGCTCCAGGCCGGCGAGCAGGGCGTCCCCCGCCAGAATTGCCTGCTTGGCGACCACCGAGCCGCCGGCTGTGGACAGCCGGACCGCCCCTCCGGTTCGCTCAAGTCCGGTCGCGACCGAGCCTTCGTAGATGACGACGCCCGCGGCCTGCCCCGCCCTCGCCAGGCCCAGGGTGTAGTTGAGCGGGTGCATGTGGCCGCCGAGCCGGTCGAGCAGGCCGCCGTGATAGTTGGTGTCCACCTGGGCCCGGGCCCGGAGAGTCGAAAGGACCTCCACGTGATCATAGCCCATCACCGTGACCAGGGCCTTGGCCTCGGCCTCCATGTCGCGCACATGTGAGGCTTTGACGGCGCCCAGGAGGTGGCCCGTCATCCGCAGGTCGCAGTCGATCGCATGCCGATCGACCAGGTCGAGGACCAGCTGGCGCGCCTCCAGGGCCAGGTCGAACAGCGCCTTGCCACGCTCGCGTCCATAGGTCTGGATGAGTTCGACGGCTCCCTTGCGAAGGCCGGGGATGATCTGGCCGCCGTTGCGCCCGGAGGCGCCCCAGCCGACCTTGCCCCCTTCCAGCACGATCACCGACAGGCCGCGTTCCGCGGCGTGCAGAGCCGCCGAAAGCCCGGTGCAGCCGCCGCCGACCACCACC
>JANXXK010000308.1 GCA_025350685.1 Alphaproteobacteria bacterium
CTTGCTGCTGGATGAGCCAACCGCCGGCGTCGATCCCAAGGCCCGGCGCGACTTCTGGGACGAGATCCACGTGCTGGCCGCCCGGGGCCTGACCGTGCTGGTCTCCACCCACTACATGGACGAGGCCGAGCGCTGTCACGAGATCGCCTACATCAGCTACGGCAAGCTGATCGCCCGCGGCACGGCGGCCGAGGTGGTCGCGGGTTCGCACCTGGTGACCTTCACCGGCGAGGGCCCGGACGTGGACAAGCTGTCCCACGACCTCACCGGCACGCCGGGTATCGAGACCATCGCGCCGTTCGGGGCGACCGTGCACGTCAGCGGAACCGACCGAGGCGCGCTCGAAGCCGCCATCGCGCCCTGGCGCAAGGCCCCCTACCGCTGGACAGAGACGCCGCCGACGCTGGAGGACGTGTTCATCAAGCTGATGGGCCAGGCTGAGGACAACTACGCATGAGCGGGTTCTCGCCAGGTCGCGTGCTCGCGGTGATGATCAAGGAGTTCAAGCAGCTCACCCGCGACCGGCTGACCTACGCGATGATGCTGGGCCTGCCGGTGATCCAGCTTTTGCTGTTCGGCTATGCGATCAACACAGAGCCGCGCCATCTGCCGACCGCGGTGCTAGTGCAGGAAGACAGCGTCTTCGCCCGCTCGATCGTCAGCGCGCTGGCCCACTCCGCCTATTTCGACCTGGCCGCCCAGGCGCGCAGCCCCGCCGAACTCGACGAGATGATCCGCCAGGGCCGCGTCCAGTTCGCCGTCACCATCCCCGCCGACTTCACTCACCGCGTGGCGCGCGGCGACCGGGCCCAGGTGCTGGTCGAGGCGGACGCCACCGACCCTTCAGCAACCGGCGGCGCGGTGGCGGCGCTGGCGGCGCTTCCGACGCAGGCCCTGGCCCACGACCTGAAGGGGGCGCTCGCCCCGCGCGGCCAGGGAACACCGCCCTTCAGCGTGATCGTCCACGCCCGCTACAACCCCGAGGCCGTCACCGCCTTCAACATCGTCCCGGGCCTCCTGGGCATCATCCTGTCGCTGACGCTGGTCATGATGACCGCGCTTAGCGTCACGCGGGAGACCGAGCGGGGCACCATGGAGAGCCTGCTCGCCACGCCCGTCGAGCCGCTGGAAGTGATGGTCGGCAAACTCGCGCCCTATGTCGCCATCGGCCTCGTGCAGACGGTGATCATCCTGATCCTGGCGCGGCTGCTGTTCGGGGTGCCGATGGAGGGCGGCTGGACCGGCCTGTCGCTGGGCGTGGCCCTGTTCATCGTCGGCTCCCTGGCGCTGGGCTTCCTGATCTCCACGGTGGCGCGCTCGCAGCTGCAGGCCATGCAGATGAGCTTCTTCTACATCTTTCCGTCGATCCTCTTGTCCGGGTTCATGTTCCCGTTCCGCGGCATGCCGGCCTGGGCCCAGGTGATCGGCGAGGTCATCCCGGTGACCCACTTCCTGCGCGTGGTCCGCGGCGCCCTGTTAAAGGGTCAGTCGCTCGGCGACACCTGGCGCGAACTCGCCGCCCTGCTGGCCTTTGTCTGCGTGGTCACGGCGCTGGCGATGGCCCGCTATCGGCGGACGCTGGACTGAGCTGTGCCGCTGGACCTGCCGGGATCGCGGTCCTACACTTTTTCGTCCCGTGAGCTCACCGCGGGACGCGCCCCTTCCATGACCGAGCTGAGATCGCCGCGGAGCTGCGCCGCCTGCTGCCGAACGCGCAAGCCCCCTACTCCGGCGTGCGGGTGGCCGCAGCCGTCGAAGGCGCCGATGGGAGGCTGCACTTGGGGGGTCAACGTCGAGAACGCGGCCTATCCGCAGGGCCATTGCGCCGAGACCAGCGCCATTTCCGGGGCGGTGACCGCCGGGACCAAGTGCCTGCGCCGGATCTACGTCGCCTCCTCCCTTCCGGGCCTGGTCTGGCCCTGCGGCGGGTGCCGCCAGCGAATCTTCGAATTCGCCACGCCGGTTTGCGAGGTCGTGGCGATCGGTCCCGACGGCGAGGTGGGGCGCCAAACGATCGAACAGCTGCTGCCCCAGGGCTTCCGCCTCGACCCGACGCAGGTGCATCCCGCCTAGGACCGCTTGCCCGACTCTCGGCGCGACCCCAGATTAGACGCATGAGCGACCGGCCCACGGGCGTAGCCCCGCCGAGACTGGTGGCGGTGCTGGGCCCGACCAACACCGGCAAGACGCATTTGGCGGTCGAGCGGATGCTCGGCCACGCCTCGGGCATGATCGGCCTGCCCCTGAGGTTGCTGGCGCGCGAGATCTACGATCGCATCGTCAAACTGCGGGGGGTCCGCTCCGTGGCCCTGATCACCGGCGAGGAGAAGATCGTCCCGCCCCGGCCGCAGTACTGGGTCTGCACCGTCGAGGCCATGCCGCTCTCCCGCGAGGTCGAATTCCTGGCGGTGGACGAGATCCAGCTCTGCGCCGACCCCGAGCGCGGCCACGTCTTCACCCACCGCCTGCTGCACGCCCGAGGGACCGCCGAGACCATGCTGCTGGGCGCGGGGACCATGGCCCCCCTGGTCCGCCGCCTCTTGCCACACGCTGAGATCGTCACCCGCGAGCGCTTTAGCGATCTTAGATACGCCGGGCCGAAAAAGCTCACCCGGCTGCCGCGCCGCAGCGCCGTCGTCGCGTTCAGCGCCGACCAAGTCTATGCCATCGCCGAGCTGATCCGCCGCCAGCGCGGCGGCGCCGCCGTGGTCATGGGCTCGCTCAGCCCGCGCACCCGCAACGCCCAGGTCGCCCTCTACCAGTCCGGCGAGGTCGACTTCCTGGTGGCCACCGACGCCATCGGCATGGGGCTGAACATGGACGTCGACCATGTGGCCTTCGCCGGCCTGCGCAAGTTCGACGGCAAGCGCACGCGCTTCCTCTATCCGCAGGAGGTCGGCCAGATCGCCGGCCGCGCCGGGCGCTTCCAGCGCGACGGGACCTTCGGGGTCACCGGCGAGGCCGAGGAGATGGACGAGGATCTGGTCCAGGCGGTGGAAGAGCACCGCTTCGAGCCGGTGACGGGCGCCGAGTGGCGCAGCTCGAAGCTCGATTTCGCCAGCCTGCCCAGCCTGCTGAAGTCGCTGACCAGGCTCCCCGACCGCGACGGCCTGAAGCTGTCGGCCGAGGCGCTGGACGAGACGACCCTGCGGGCGCTGGCCGGGGATCCCGACGTCGCCGACCGCGCCATGGGTCGCGCGGTCATCGAGCGGCTGTGGGACGTCTGCCAGACCCCGGACTTCCGCAAGGTGGCGGCCGAGGAGCATGTGCGCCTGTCGAAGGAGTTCTTTCTCCACCTGACCTCGCGGACCCAGCGCATCCCCGAGGACTGGATCGCCCGCCAATACGCCGGCCTCGACCGCACAGACGGCGAGATCGACACCCTGGCGGCGCGGCTCTCCAGCGTCCGCACCCTGGCCTACGTGGCCAACCGGCCGAACTGGCTGGCCGACCCGAGTTCTTGGCAGAATAAGACCCGTGGGCTGGAGGACCGCCTCTCCGACACCCTGCACGAGAAGCTGATGGCCCGCTTCGTCGACCGCCGGACCAGCGCGCTGATGCGCGGCCTGCGGGTGCGCGAGGACATGCTGGCCGGCGTCGCTGCGGATGGCGCGGTGACCGTCGAAGGGCACTACGTCGGCCGCCTGACCGGGGTGCAGTTCGAGGCCGCCCAGGGGTCATCGGTGCTGGAGGAGAAAGCGCTCAGGGCCGCCGCCGCACATGCGGTAGGGCCAGAGATCGCCCGGCGTCTGGGCAAGCTCGCGGCCGAGCCCGACGAAGCCTTCTCGATGACCCCCGATGGAGCGGTGTTGTGGCAGGGCGACGTGGCCGGCGTCCTGGCCGGCGGCGAGCCGTTCAAGCCCCGCGTGCGCCTGTTGGGCGATCTGGGCCATGAGCCGGCGCGGCAGCGGGCCGCGCAGCGGCTGGAGGCCTTCGTGGTCGGCGAGGCGGGCCGTCGCCTCAGCTCCCTGAAGCGGCTGGAGGCCGCGGTCGCCGAGGGGCGGGTCAAGGGCTTGGCGCGCGGCATCGCTTTCCGCCTGATCGAGGCCGGCGGCGTGCTGGACCGCGCCGCCGTGCGCGCCGAGGTCCGCGCGCTGAGCCAAGTGGAGCGCCGCGCCCTGCGCGGGCTCGGCGTCCGCCTGGGGGCCTTTTCCCTCTACATGCCTGCCCTGCTCAAGCCCGACGCCCGCGCGCTCGCCCTGGCGCTGGCGGCCCGCGAACTCCCCGGCTGGCGGCCCGCGCCGGACCAGGTGAGCCGGCTGCCGGCCCAGCCGCCTTCAGCGCGCGCGCTCGCCGCCTTCGGCCTGCGGTCGGTCGGCGGCCTGGCCGCGCCGGTAGAGCAGCTGGAGCGGCTGGACGAGCTGTTGCGCACGGGCGTGAAACAGGGGGGCGGCGTGCTGTTCTCCGACCAGGCCCGCGGCGAACTGGGCTGGAGCGCCGACGAGGCCCGCCAGATCCTGCGCGGCCTTGGCTTCGCCGCCATCACGCGCGCCGGCGAGGAGACCGCATGGCGGCGCCGTTTCGAGAAGGATTTCGCCGTCGAACAACGTCCGATCGTGCCACACTCCCCCTTTGCGGTCCTGGCGGCGCTGAAAGGCGAGCCGGCGCCGGCCCGCCGGCCCCGCCGGCGGCGTAGGATCGGACAGGCCAAACCATGACCCCAAACCATGACTGACGAAGCTTCCCAGGTCGCCGACACCGCCCGGGCGGACGTCTGGCTGTGGCGCGCCCGCTTTTTCAAGACCCGCACCCTGGCCGCCGACTTCATCGAGGAAGGCCGCATCCGCCTGACCCGCGTCGGCCACGAGAGCCGCATCGACAAGCCGGCCCGCAACCTCAAGGTCGGCGATGAGCTGGTGTTTGCCCTGGGCGGCAAACTGATCGCCGTGCGCATCGTCGCCCTGGGTGAGCGTCGGGGTACGGCGACCGAGGCGCGCAAGCTCTACGCCAAGCTGGACGCCTCCTGACCGGCGCGGGGCGCCGCCCCCTATCTTCGCTGACAGAATTCCTGGGAGGCCAGAACGGGCCCCGGCATTGACATAAGGGCCCCGCGCCGCGAAAAACCCGCGCCCTGACCCCAGGTCTTTTGGGGCCCGCGACCGGAGTTCCAAGACCCCGCCATGACCTACATCGTGATGGATGCCTGCATCAAATGTAAGTACATGGACTGCGTGGAGGTCTGCCCGGTCGACTGCTTCTACGAGGGCGAGAACTTCCTGGCGATCAACCCCGACGAATGCATCGACTGCGGGGTCTGTGAGCCGGAGTGCCCGGTGGACGCCATCAAGCCCGACACCGAGGACGACGCCGACGGCAAGTGGCTGAAGATCAACACCGACTATTCGCGAGTCTGGCCGAACATCACGGTCAAGGGCGAGGCCCCCGCCGACGCCGAGGCCTTCGAGCGCGAGACCGACAAACTGGAGAAATACTTCTCCGAGAAGCCCGGCCGCGGCTCCTGAGCCCCGCCGGGTCTCCCGCCCCGTGACGGCGCGCCTGCCGGGGCAAGCCTTTCATTCCGCTTAATTTTATGATAGGGTTGCCCCTGATGAGGCGATCCGGCGTTACGCCCTGCCCATCGGTTTAGAAGAAACGCCGATCCGGCGCACATCCATGAGGGATAGCTCCGGCTGCAGGCGAAGGGTGTCTTTTAGAGGTCTATTCCGCTCCAACCGATGATGCCGCCGCGACCCCTTTTCGCGGAGCGCCCCCGTTTTGCGGAGGCGAGGGCTTTGTCGTTTGGCGGAAACGCGCGTCAACGGTCCGGACAAGTCCGGGCCTGGAATTTTGAGAGGATGTCTCGATGAGCAAGAACGGTCATGATTTCTCGATCGGCGATCACGTCGTCTACCCCGCCCACGGCGTCGGTCAGGTGCAAGGCGTCGAGATCCAGGAAGTCGCCGGTCTGAAGCTCGAAGTCTATGTGATCACCTTCGACCACGAGAAGATGACCCTGCGGGTTCCCACCGCGAAGGCGCGGACCGCCGGCCTGCGGGCGCTGGCCGAGACCAATGTGGTCACCCAGGCGCTGACCACGCTGAAGGGCCGCGCGCGGGTGAAGCGCACCATGTGGTCGCGTCGCGCCCAGGAATACGAAGCCAAGATCAACTCCGGCGACCTGATCTCCATCGCCGAGGTGGTGCGCGACCTGCACCGCGCCGAGAACCAGCCGGAACAGTCCTATTCCGAGCGCCAGCTCTACGAATCGGCGTTGGACCGCATGGCCCGCGAAGTCGCCGCCATCGAGCGGATCGACCGCGACGCGGCCATCGGCATCCTCAACAAGTCGCTGATCAAGGCCGTCGCCGCCTAACTCAGCCGAAGCCAAGGTTTGTGAAAACGCCCGGCCTCTCTGCCGGGCGTTTTCGTTTTGCGGCGCGACAGGATCCGGGCCGCCAATGACAGCTTGCCGTCGCCCCGCTACAGATGTAGTGAATTAGCGACAAGAATCGTTGTGAGCCGCCGCATGAACCCCGACCCGATCCCATCGGACGCTGAGATGGCCGTGCTCAAGGCGTTCTGGCGCCTGGGCCCAATGAGCACGCGCGAGGCGCAGGACGCATTGGCGGAGGAGTTGGAGTGGGCGCCCTCCACCATGCGGACGGTACTGGAGCGCATGCGGGCCAAGCGGCTGCTGCATCGGCGTGCGGTGCATGGTGTGGCGGTCTATTCGCCGGCCGGCGACAAGGTCTCGGTGCTCGGCGGCTTGCTCACCCGCATGGTGCGCAGTGTCCTGGAAGTGCGCGGCGAGTTGCCCGTCTCGGCCTTCGCGGGCAGCGAAATTCTGACCCCGGACGAACTTACGGAGCTGCACAAGCTGCTGAACGCTGCGCCTGAGGACAAGCCGTGAGCACCGCCCTCGCCTGCCTGGCGCTGGCCGCCTCGTTGCCGCTCGCTGCGATTGGCTGGATCGCCGGCGCCGTGCTGGATCGCGCCGAGACTTCACCGGGCCGCCGCTATCGGCTTTGGGAGGCCGCGTTCTGGAGTGTGCCGATCGCCGCTGGAGCGGTCTTGACCGCCCCGTGGCTGCCGGTCGCGCGGTTGCGCATGGTCCTGCACAGTTCTGCAGCCCACGCCCCACCGCTGCCGTTTGCGGATACGTCGGCCCATCTGCAAGCTCCGTCGCCGATGATCATCGTCTTGGCCATCGCCGTGACCGGAATGGCATGTCGGCTGGCCGGGCTGGCCCTGCGGCTGCGCCGGCTGCGCGATGTGGAACGGCGAGCGACGGGCCGGCTCGGCGATCTCGCCGGCCTGCCGGTGCGGCTGAGCGAGGACCTCGATTCACCGGTGCTCGCGGGTTTGGGGCGTCACACAATCCTGCTTCCCGCCAGGTTCGCCGAGCCCCGGGCCGCGCGGGCCGCGGCTCTGGTCTGCCGACACGAGGCCGCGCATGCCGCGCGCGGCGACAATCTTCGGGTGCTGCTGGAGGAGGCCGCCCTGGCGATCCTCTGGTTCAACCCCGTGCTGGTCGCCGTCCGAAGCCGCCTCAGCGCCGCGCGCGAAGAAGTCTGCGACGCCGTCGCGCTGGCTGACCTGGGCTCGGGGAGCGGCGCCTCTACGCCCGCAACCTGCTCTACAGCCTGGAGGCGCGGGCCCCCGACCTTCCTGCCACCGGCCTGGTTGGCCTCAACCGGAGATCCACGACCATGCGCATCGAAGCCATCCTCACGCCGAAGCCGCACCGCCGGCGCACGGCGCTCGCTGCGGCGCTGCTGATGACGCTGGCCGCCTCGGCGACCGCCGCCGTCGCGCTTGCCGCGGCGCAGGCGCCGGCCAGCGACAAGGCGGCGGCCAAATGGGGCCCGCTCGACATCACAGCCGAGGGAGTCCAGACCGACAACGCCCATCACACCCAGCTGTGGATCGGCGACGCCTCGGTGTCCGGTGTCACCACGGCCACGATGGCGGGCCTGTTCATCGACGGACGCCCGGCGGCGGAGGCGGATCTCGCAAAGCTGCCCCAGACCCGGTTCGCCAGCATCAAGGCGACCTTCAATCCGAATGGCCACGAACTAGAGCGGCTGGACGCCAAGACCAAGCCCGACTGACCGCGGCGCGAGCAAGACACCCGGCCCATCCTCTCTTCGGAGAGACAAGGCGCCGGGCGTTTTCGTTTGTGCCCTTGCCCTGACGGGGGCAGCCTCCAGCCAAGGTCCACAAGCGGGGGAACGACCATGGCCGACGACGCCAGCGCCATCGCCAGGGACGCCCGTGCACGAGCCTACTCGACGCCGCTTGAAGACTTCCACGTCGCCGACGTCAGCCATTTCACCAGCGACACCCACTGGCCCTGGTTCGAGCGGCTGCGGCGTGAAGATCCCGTCCACTACTGCGCCGAGAGCGAGTTCGGCCCCTACTGGTCGGTGACCCGGTTCCACGACATCGTCGCGGTGGATTCCAACCACGAGGTGTTCTCCTCGGCGTCGAACCGCGGCGGCATCATGATCGTCGACGCCGCCGAGCCCATCGCCGATTCCAGCTTCATCGCGCTCGACCCGCCCGACCACGACGCCCAGCGCCGGGTGGTGACACCCACTTTCTCCTCGGCGGGCATGGCCGCCATGGAGCCGCTGATCCGCCAGCGCGCCGCCGCCATCCTCGACGAACTGCCGATCGGGGAGACCTTCGATTTCGTCGACAAGGTCTCTGTAGAGCTCACCAGCCAGATGCTGGCCACCCTGTTCGACTACCCCTTCGAACTGCGCCGAAACCTGCCGCTGATCTCCGACATGGCGCTCTCCGGCCCGCCGCCGCTCGGCACGCCGATGGAAGAGCTGCTCGCCCGCCAGCAGGCCTTCATGCCCCTGGTGATGCCGTTCATGGGGCTATGGGACGCGCGCAAGAACGGACCGCCGGCCAACGACCTGATCTCGCTGCTGAGCCAGGACCCGGTGACCCGCAAGGGCGACCGGCCCGAGGGCTATTTCGGCAACCTGATCCTGCTCACCGTCGCGGGCAGCGACACCACACGTCATTCGATCACCGGCGCCCTGATGGCCTTCCAGGACTACCCCGAGGCCTACGAGCGGCTGCGCGCCGAGCCGGCCCTGCTGGACTCCGCTGTCCCCGAGATCGTCCGCTGGCAGAGCCCGGTCGCCCACATGCGCCGCACCGCGACCCAGGATTTCGAGCTGGGCGGCAAGGCCATCAAGAAGGGCGAGAAGGTGGTCATGTGGTACGTGTCGGGCAACCGCGACGAGGAGGTCATCGCTGACGCGGACCGCTTCATCATCGACCGCGAACGTCCGCGCCAGCACGTGGCCTTCGGCTTCGGCATCCACCGATGCGTCGGCAACCGGCTGGCGGAGATGCAGTTGCGCGTCGTCTGGGAGGAGATCCTCAAACGCTTCAAGCGCATCGAGGTGGTCGGCGAACCCCAACGCCTGAAGTCGAACTTCGTGAAGGGCTACGAGGCCTTGCCGGTGCGCATCGTAACCTAGAGCGCGGGTTAGTCGCTCGGCGTCCCGACCAGCACCACCCCGATTTCCGGGCCCGGGCCGCGGTCGAGCTCTGCCTTCAGCCGGTCGCGGTCGAGGTCGCCTTCCCAGCGGGCGATGACCAGGGTCCCCACGCCGTTGCCGACGAAGTTGGTCAGCGCCCGGCAGGCGCTCATGAACCGGTCGACGCCGACCAGCAGGGCGAGCGCGGTGATCGGCAGGTCGGGGATCACCGCGAGCGTGGCGGCCAGCGTGATGAACCCCGCCCCGGCGACACCGCTCGCGCCCTTGGACGTCAGCATGGCCACGCCCAGCAGCGTCGCCTCCTGGCCGAGGCTCAAGGGGGTGTTGGTCGCCTGGGCCAGGAACAGGGTGGCCAGCGTCATGTAGATGTTGGTGCCGTCGAGGTTGAACGAATAGCCGGTGGGGATCACCAGGCCGACGGTGGTCTTGCCCGCCCCCAGGCGTTGCAGCTTGGCCATGATCAGCGGCAGAGCGGCCTCGGACGATGAGGCGCCCAGCACGATCAACAGCTCGTCGCGGATGTAGGCCAGGAACTTCAGGATCGAGAAGCCGCAAAGTCGGGCGACGGCGCCCAGCACCACCAGCACGAAGAGCGCACTGGTCAGGTAAAAGGTCCCGACCAGCGCCCCCAGGTTGATCAGCGAGGCCAGGCCGAATTTGCCGATGGTGAAGGCCATGGCTCCAAAGGCGCCGATCGGGGCCAGCCGCACGATCACCCCGATAATCCCGAAGAACAGCTGCGAGATGTTTTCCAGCACATCGGCGATGCGGTGGCCGAACTCGCCCATTCCGGTGCAGGCGAAACCCGCCAGGATCGCCACCACCAGCACCTGCAGCAGATCCCCGCCGGCGAAGGCGCCCACGAAGGTGTCCGGGATCAGGTGCATCAGATAGTCGACGACGCCCTGGCCGTGCTGGGCCTTGGCGGCGTATTCGGCGGCGATCTTCGGATCCAGCGTCGCCACATTGATGTTGAATCCGGCGCCGGGGTGGATCAATTCGCCGACCACCAGGCCGATGCCGAGCGCGAAGGTCGAGACCACCTCGAAATAGATCAGGGTGCGCAGGCCCAGGCGCCCGAACGCCTTCATGTCGCCCATGTGGGCGATGCCGGCGGCCACGGTGCAGAAGATCACCGGGGCGATCGCCATCTTCACCAGCTTGATGAAGGCGTCGCCCAGGGGCTTCAGCGAGGCGCCGAACTCCGGCCAGAGCCAGCCCACCACGACGCCCAGCGCCACGCCGACCAGGACCTGCACCCACAGCGGGCGAAAAAGCCGCACGAATCCCATAGCCCGCCCGCTCCTGCATCCGCGTGGTTTGCACTGCCCCCCATTTGCAGGCATCGGGGGGTAGGCTATCACGCGCGTCGCGTGGCCCGGTAGCTCAGCAGGATAGAGCAGAGCTTTCCTAAAGC
>JANXXK010000309.1 GCA_025350685.1 Alphaproteobacteria bacterium
CTGGAAGACGTAGAGCTGCTTGGCCGCCTTGGCCAAACGCGGGATCGCCTGCACGGCCGAGGCGCCGGTGCCGATGATGCCGACGGTCTTGTCGGCGAGGCCGGAGAGGTCTTCGCCGGTGTAGGCATAGTCCCAGCGCGAGGAATGGAACGAATGGCCGGCGAAGGCTTCCATGCCGGCGATCTTCGACAGCTTGGGCTTCGACAGCGTGCCATTGGCGCAGATGACGAACCTGGCCTTCATCTCGTCGCCGCGGTCGGTGCCGATGCGCCAGAGCTTCTCGGTCTCATCCCAGGTGGTGGAGGTGACCGTCGTCTTGAACACGGCCAGGCCGTAGAGGTCGTAGCGCCGGGCGATCGCCTGGCAGTGGGCGAAGATCTCCGGGCCCTTGGCGTAAAGCCTGGAGGGTACGAAGCCCATCTCGTCGAGCAGCGGCAGGTAGTCGTAGGCGGGCACGTCGCAGGCTGCGCCCGGATAGCGGTTCCAGTACCAGGTGCCGCCGACGTCGCCGCCGCGCTCGACCAGCCGGATGCTCTCTACGCCGCGCTCGCGCAACCGCGCGGCGGTCAGCAGGGCCGAGAAGCCGCCGCCGATGAACAGCACCTCGACCGTGTCGGTGATCGGCGCGCGAGCCTCGCCCCGGTCTTCGGCATCGGGGCCGTCGGGATGGGGGTCGCCAGCATAGGGGTCGTCGGCGTAGCGGGACAGCGGGCCGGAGAAGTCGGAGGTGTATTGCGCCGTGCCCTGCGGCCGATGCTTCAGGCGAAGGTCGCGCGCCTCGGCGAACCGGTCCTTGATAGCGTCATAGTAGGCCTGCGGCCGCTCTACGGGCTGGTCCATCCTGGCGTTTCCCTGACCCTTTTCTTTAGGTTGCGGCCAGGCGCGCAGCTGTGCAAGCGGCGAACGTCAGCCGTCTCGAATCTGTCGAGGAACCCGGCTAGACCAAGGGCATGGACCGACGCATCGCCTTTGAAGGCATCGACAACTTCCGCGACTTCGGGGGCTACGCCACCGGCGCGCGACGGCTGAAGCCCGGCCTGCTCTACCGCTCGGCGCAGCCGGCGCGCGCGACGCCGGGCGACCTCGCCAAGCTTGCCGACCTGGGGGTTGCGCTGATCGTCGACCTGCGCCGGACCAACGAGCGCGAGCGCGAACCCTGGCCGGGCTTTGCCGCCGAGGTGATCGAGAACGACATCGGCCAGGACGGCCTGGACGAATGGGCGACGTTCATCGCGGCGTCCGACCTGACGGTGGAGTCCTTCCGGGCCTACATGCTCGACTACTACCGCAAGGCCCCGTTCCAGCAGCGGCATCTCGACCTCTACAGCCGGTATTTCCGGGCGCTGGCCGAGAGCGACGGCGCGATCCTGGTGCACTGCACCGCCGGCAAGGACCGCACCGGGATCGTCTGCGCGCTCACCCACCACCTGGCCGGCGTGCACGAAGACGACATCGTCGAGGACTATCTTTTGACCAACGACGCGGAGCGGCTGGAGAAACGCCTGCCGATAATCCGCGAGGTGATCCGCGAGACTACCGGTCGGACGGCCTCGGATGAGGCGCTGATGACAGCGATGCGGGTGGAGGCGGAATACCTCGCCCAGGCCTTCGCGGTGATGGCTGAGCGGCACGGATCGCTCGACGGCTACCTGGACCAGGCGCTCGGCCTGGACGACGCGCTCCGGGCGCGGCTGCACGCGCGGCTACTGGCCTAGGCGCCCGACCCGCGGTCTCGGCCTGGTCCCGTTTCGAATTGAGGCGACTCCGGCTAGACCGCCCGCCATGGGCCGGCACATCGACTTCGACGGCATCGACAATTTCCGCGATTTCGGCGGCTATGACACCTCCCATGGCCGGCCGCTGAAGCGGGGCCTGCTCTATCGCTCGGCCAACCACGCCTACGCCACCGAGGCCGATCTGGAGCGGATGCGCCAGATGGAGCTGGCGGTGATCGTCGACCTGCGGCGGAGCGATGAGCGCATGCGCGAGCCGTCCAAGCGCTGGCCGGGGTTCGGCGCGGCGGTGGTGGAGAACGACATCCTGTCGGACCACGCCGACTGGGCGACCCTGATGAAGGATCTGCCGGCGATCACGCCGCAGTGGTTCTATGACGACAGCAAGGGCTATTACGCCCGCGCGCCGTTCGAGGCCCGGCACGTCGACCTGTTCCGCCGCTATTTCGAGACGCTCGCCGGGTTGGACGGGCCGCTGGTGGTGCATTGCGCGGCGGGCAAGGACCGCACCGGGTTCATCTGCGCGCTGACCCACCACATCGCCGGCGTCAGCCACGACGACATGCTGGCCGACTATCTGCTGACCAACGACGAGAGCCGGCTGGCGCGGAAGATGGATTTCCTCGGGCCGTGGATCGAGACCCAGACGGGCCTGGTCGCGCCCCGCGAGGCGTTGCGGGTGGCGGTGAGCGTGAACACCGACTACCTGGAGACGGCGTTCGCCGCGGTCACCGCGCGGCACGGCTCGATCGACGGCTACCTGACGCAGGCGCTGGGGGTCGGCGCGGCGCTGCGGGCGCGGATTCGCGAGCGGTTGCTGACCTGACTTAAGATCCTCCCCAAGCGTCCCCTGAATCGGCCGGAGCCTGTCCTCGGTCCGCCTTTGGCGGAGCCCGGGGGGGCCTGGGGGAGGGTCCGGACCCTAGAGCCCCGGCAGCTTGATCTTGTGCTGGCCTTCGCGGGCGATGATCACCGTCTTGCCGCCGGTGAGCTTGGAGATGCGCTGCTCCTCCGAGGCGGCGTCGACCGGCGCCGCGGTGTCCGAACCCGGCGTCGCGACGGCGGCGGCCTTCTTGTCGGCGCGCCAGAACATCACCTTGTCGGCGAAGCTCTTGTCCTTGTGGGCCACGTCGCCGAACTCGTCGTCGACCACATAGCGGATCAGGGGATCGGCCTTGTCGGCGCCGGCCTTGGCGACCAGCAGCTTTTCGCCATCGGAGCGTCCCTCGCCCTCACGCTGGCCCAACAGGGCGGTGCGCGCCGCGCTTTCCGGCTGCAGCTCCTGCGGGCGCGGCTTGCCCGGCGCCGGGGGGCGCAGGGCGAAGTCGGGTGGAACCACCAGCGGGGCCTTGGTCACCACGCGGAATTCGTCCGGGGTGACCTTGGTCATGCCCAGCGCACTGCGCGTGGACTGGCATCCGGCGAGGCCGGCCGCCGCAACCAGTGCGGTGACCACGATCACGCGATTGACGATCATATACCTAGTCGCTCCTAAGGCCGCCCCCCGACCGGAAGGCAGAGTGGATAGCGCAAACCCATCGTTCCGCCAACGGCGCATCAGGACGCATCCCCGCCGGCCGCAGAATGAGCCGCCTTTGTGGCGCGTTCGCGGCCATCCTGGCGCAGCATGTCGATGAGCAGCAGGCAGATGCCGACGCTGATCGCCGAGTCGGCCAGGTTGAACACCCACGGGAAGAAGCCCAGCTTCTGGACGTCGATGAAATCAGCGACCGCGCCCAGGCGGATCCGGTCGATGACATTGCCCACGGCGCCGCCCATCACCAGGCCGATGGCGAGCGCGAACAGCGGCCGATCGGCCCGGCGCACCCAGACGCCCAGCAGGATAGCGACGCCCACAGAGAAGGCGGCGAGCAGCCAGCGCACCAGCTGCTGCTGGCCCTGCAGGAAGCCGAAGCTGACGCCGGGATTCCACACCATGGTCAGGGCCAGCGGCCCGGCCACAGGCACGCTGACCTTCAACGGCAGGTTGAGGACCGAGAGGATCCAGTACTTGGCGGCCTGGTCGGCGACGACAATGGCCGCGGCAAGGATCAGCGCCGTCCAGCCCAGGCGGGTCATCGAATTCATGCGTCTTCCTTCGCCGCGTCCCCATTTGCCGCGTCCCACGCGGCCACTGCGTCGTCGCACCGTACGCAGAGGAGCTTTGGCGCGGCGACTTCCGGCAATACCCGCCAGCAGCGGGCGCATTTATGGCCCTCGGCGCGGAGCGGCTCAACCGCGACGCCCGGCGCCTCGGGCAGCCGGAAGGCCCCGGCCGGGCCTTCGCCGGCGCTGAGGGCCGCGGCGCTGGTGCGGAACACCTCGGCCGGGTCCAGCCCCTGGAAGGCGGCCAGCAGGCCGGCGTCGGCCACATCCACCTTCGGCGCAGCCTCCAGCGCGGCGCCCAGTCTTTTCTCGCGCCGCTCGACCTCCAGCGCCCCGGTAACCGCCCCGGTCACCGCCTGCACCTTGGCCCAGCGCTCAGCCTCGGCGTCGTTGCGCCAGTCGGCGGGCGTGTCGGGGATCACCCGGAAGCA
Organism: Alphaproteobacteria bacterium; assembly: GCA_025350685.1. Taxonomy (GTDB): domain Bacteria; phylum Pseudomonadota; class Alphaproteobacteria; order Caulobacterales; family Caulobacteraceae; genus Phenylobacterium. The sequence goes on from JANXXK010000309.1 coordinate 4,271, forward strand.
GTTGGAGCGAGCCTGCGGATAGCGGGTGGTCCAGGCCTCTTCCATGGTGAAGGGGATCAGGGGCGCGAGCCAGGCGGTCAGCCGCTCGAAGGCGGCATCCATCACCGTGCGGGCGGCGCGGCGGCGCATCGAATCCGGTCGGTCGCAGTAGAGCGCGTCCTTGCTGATGTCGAAGAACAGCGCCGACAGTTCGTTCTGGCAGAATTCGGTGATCGGCCGGATCACGTCCTGGAAGACATAGCCCTGGTAGGCCGCGCGGACCTGGCCATCCAGCTCCCAGAGCCTATGCAGGATGAACCGTTCGAGCGGCGGCATCTGGTCGAGCTCGACCGCCTCGTCCGGCGAATAGTCGGCCAGCGCGCCGAGCAGGTAGCGCACGGTGTTGCGCAGCTTGCGGTAGGCGTCGGCGGTGGTCTGCAGCACCGTCTTGCC
>JANXXK010000310.1 GCA_025350685.1 Alphaproteobacteria bacterium
GGCGGCGGCGAGCGCAGCTCGCCAGGCTTTCAAACGCACTGCCTATCCGAAGAAGGCCTTCGGCGGATAAGCCGTCAGGTCGCGTTCGCGTCTGTTTGCGTGGGTTCGCGGTCGGCCTTTTCTGTCCGTGCCCTTTCCGTGTTTTCCGTGGTCCTCTTTCTACCCCGCCACGTGGCCGAGCTTTTCCGGGTTTCTGACCATGTAGATGGCGGCGATCTGGCCGTCTTCGCCAGGCTGGAAGGCGATGGTCTCGGGGCCGTCACCGAGGCTCAGGACCAGCCCGGGGTAGCCGTTGATGCGCGCGGTGCGGATGTCGGTGATGTTTCCCGGGCCGCCGCCGCGCCAGGCGAGGCCCTCGAACAGGCGGATGATGTCGGCGCGGCCGACCATGACCCTTAGCGCCGCCTTACGCTTGCCCCCGCCGTCGCTGACCAGGATGGCGTCTTCGGCCAAGAGCGCGGCGAGGCCGGCCATGTCGCCGGTGGCCGCGGCGGTCATGAAGGCGGTGGCCAGACGCCCAGCCTCCTCCTGGCTGACCGTGAAGCGCGGCCGGGCGTCGCGGACGTGCTCGCGGGCGCGGCTGGCGAGCTGGCGCACGGCCAGTTCGGATCGCTCCAGGGTGCGGGCGACCTCGGCATAGTCCGCCTCGAAGACGTCGTGGAGCAAGAAGACCGCGCGCTCCAGCGGCGACAGCCGCTCCAGGGCCAGCAGAAAGGCGACCGACACGTCCTCGGCGCGCTCCACCGGGTCCTCGGTGAGCGGTTCGATCAGCGGTTCCGGCAGCCAGGGGCCGCGGTAGGCGGCGCGCTCGACCTTGGCCGCGCGCAGACGGTCGATGCACAGGCGCGTGGTCGCGCGCACCAGCCAGGCCGCCGGATCGGTGACGCCCTCGCGGCCTTCCAGGTTAGAATTGGCTCGCGTCCAGCGCAGCCAGGCGTCCTGCACCACGTCCTGGCCCTCGGCGACCGAGCCCAGCATGCGGTAGGCCAGCCGCTGCAGCCGCGGACGCTGGGCCTCGAAGGCGTCGGTCAGGGCCGCATCCATGGCGCGGACCTTAGGCCGCCAGGGGCAGATGCGCGACCGGCGTGGCGACGCCGGCGACGGTGACCTTGGAACAGGCCCTGCCGTGGCCCAGGGCATATTTCAGCGTCGGGTACATGCGCGCGGCGGTCAGGCTGAGGCCGATGGCGACCAGGGCCTTGTCGCCCCAGCGGCGGACGATTTCGTCGCGCAGCGGGTCGCAGGTTGCCATATCGCGGGCGAGGCTCGCGCGGGCGAACCGCCAGCCGAGCGCGGCGGTCTCGCCCATGGCCGTCTCGTCGCCGGCCAGGATGGCGCGGATGACCTCGGGGTCCATGCCGCCGGCCGTGGCCATATCGACACCGATTTGGGTGCAGGGGCCGCAATCCTCGGCGAGCGTGCCCGCGAGCGCTGCGGCGGCGAGCGCCTCGGCGGGCGCGGCGCTGCGGTCAGCTGCCTGGGTCCCCAGCGAGAACTTCAGGAAGCTCCAGGGGTTCACGGCGAGGACCTGGCGCATGTAGCTGGCGTCATAGCCCCAGGTGCGCTCGAAGCCGTTCAGGTAGCGGGTGAAGAAGGCCTTGAGCATGGGCTGTCCTTTCAGGCGGCGGGTCTGCGAAGGGCGAGGACGAGGGTGATGAGCGCGGGCAGGTAGACGCCGGCAAAGTCGCGGGTGACGGCGGCCAGCGGCTTGGTCCCGCAGGCGGCGTCGAAGACGTGGACGCCGGCGTGCAGGGTAAGGAAGGCGGATGCGCCGCAAAGCGCCGGCCAGGCCTCGCGGGGACGCCAGGCGAAGGCGCCCAGTGCGGCGGCGGTCACCAGATAGGCCGCGCCGATGTCGCGCACGAAGTGCGGGTTGAACGGGCCGGTGGCGGTCACGCCCGGCACGACGCCGTACCACCACAGCCCGGCGAACAGCATGGCCAGGCCGTTGACGCCCATCGGCAGTGCGAGGACGGCTGAAACGATGCGGCCCATGCGGCCTCCTTAAGGGTTCTCTGGCGGCAAGACGCGCGAGCGGGTGCGGTTGTGACATCGCGGCGAGGCCGCACAGCGGGCGCTTTCGGAAAAGGAACCACGGAAAACACGGAAAGAGGGGCTCAGCGCCTTGACTGTTCTTTCCGTGTTTTCCGTGGTTTGAAATCTGAGGGCCTCCGCTCGCGCGGAGGCGCAAAGACTAACCCAGGCCGCGCACCCACCCCGGCAGATCGGCGATCGAGGCGAGTTCGGCGAAGCTGGGATGACCCACCGGGGGCTCGGCCAGTTCGTGGGCCCAGGTCACGGCGTAGGGAATGTGCGCGGCGAAGGCCCCGGCCTCCAGCGCCGGCAGGACGTCGGAGCGCAGGGAATTGCCGGCCATGACCGCCTCCGCCGCGCCGGTCCCGTGCCGTGTGAAGACGCGCGCGTAGGTCGAGGCGTCCTTCTCGCTGACGATCTCGACGGCGGCGAACAGGTCCCCCAGGCCGGATCCGGCCAGTTTCTGCTCCTGGTGCAGGAGGTCGCCCTTGGTGATCAGCACCAGGCGATAGCCGTCCGAGAGTTCGGCCAGCGCATGCTCGACGCCCGGCAGGGGCTCGACCGGATGGGCCAGCATCTCGCGGCCGGAGGCCAGGATGTCGGAGATGATCCGGCCGGGCGGCTCGCCGCCGGTGAGCTCCATGGCGGTCTCGATCAACGACAGCGTGAAGCCCTTCACGCCGTAGCCGTAGAGGGCGAGGTTGCGCCGCTCCACCGCCGCCAGGCGTTCGTCGAGCACCTCAGGCGCGGCGACCTCGGCCATCAGGTCGCGGAAACGCGCCTGGGTGAGCCGGAAGATCGTCTCGTTGTGCCAAAGGGTGTCGTCGGCGTCCAAGCCGACCGTGGTGATGCGCATGCGCCCGCTCATAGCAGCGCCCGGCCTTGCGTCGAAGCCTGCCCATTGCCGGGCGGCGGCGCCCAATTGCGCGGCGCCGCGACGCCGCGGGGCGTTTCGGAGCCGGGCTTCACGTTCGTTGCCGAGGCCCTGTGGAAAATGCGCCGACGGGCAGTTTGATTCGCGTTGGGTGCAAGCATGTCGGGCGGACTTCTGGCGGACCTCTGGAAGCGGCTGACGGGCCGCGCGCTGGCCGACACCCGCGCCGAGGCCAAGCTCGCCCGTGAACGGCTCGCCGACGCCATCGCCGCGATCCCGGAGGGCGTGGTCTTCCTGGACGCCGGGGGCCGCTACATCCTGTGGAACCGCCGCTACGCCGAAATCTACCACCGCTCGGCCGACCTGTTCGGGGTGGGCGCAAGTCTGATGGACACCCTGCGCGAGGGCGTGCGGCGCGGCGACTATCCGGCCGCGATCGGGTGCGAAGAGGCTTGGCTCGCCGAACGCCAGGCCAAGCTCGCCGAGGGCTCCGGCGAGCGGCACGAGCAGCAGTTGGCCGATGGCCGCTGGCTGATGATCGAGGACCGGCGCACCTCGGAGGGCGGTACCATCGGCCTGCGCGTCGACATCACCGCGCTGAAGCGCCAGGCCGAGGCGCTGGAGCAGGCCCTGACCCGCGCCGAGGCGGCCAACCGCGCCAAGACCCAGTTCCTCGCCGACATGAGCCACGAACTGCGCACGCCCTTGAACGGGGTCGCGGGCCTGGCCCAGGCGTTGGAGGCCACCGTGCTGGACGATCACCAAGCCTCGCTGATCGCCGACATCCGCGCCTCGGCCAGCGTCCTGGAGCGGCTGGTGCGGGGGCTGCTGGACTACGAGGTGAGCAGCCCCGCGCCGGCACCGGAGATTCCGTCGCCCACGCTGGCGACGGGGCGGCCGCTCAAGGTGCTGGTGGCCGACGACAACCCGACCAACCGCAAGGTGATCGAGCTGATGCTGACGGCGGCCGGGGCCAGGGCCACCGCGGTCGAGGACGGGGCCGCGGCGGTGGAAGCCTGGCGGGTCGGGGCCTTCGACGTGATTCTGATGGACCTGCGGATGCCGGTGATGGACGGGCTGGAGGCCATCAGGGCGATCCGCGCGGAGGAGGCCGAAACCCGGCGGCCGCGGATCCCGGTGATCGTGTTATCCGCCAACACCGGTCCGCAGGACCACCGGGCCAGCGCCGCGGCCGGCGCCGACGGCCATATCGGCAAGCCCATCGAGGCCGCGGAGCTGGTCGCCGCGCTCTCAGAGGCGGTCAGCGCCCGGGCGCTCTAGGCCTAGGGCTAATCGACATTCAGCGCCGGCAGCTTCTCCGGCGGATTTCGACTAGGCGCTTCCTTTCTATCTGACCGTCATGGCCGGACTTGTCCCGGCCACCCATAAGCACCGTCGATGCGGAAGTGCCTGCGACGCTCGCGTCTATGGGTCCCCGGGACAAGCCCGGGGATGACGAACATAAAAAGACATCAGCTGATTATCGGGACCGAAAGGACCCCTGCATGTCGATTCAGCCTAGGCGGCCGCGCAGGCTTGGTGGGCCTTGTTGACCCGCTCGATCGAGGCCGGGTGGCGGGCCAGCATGTTGGCCGGTCGGATCGGGCGGGCGACAAAATTGCCGCCGCAGTTGGGGCAGGCGCCGCCCAGGCGGGTGTCCACGCAGTCTGCGCAGAACGTGCACTCGTAGGTGCAGATGCGCGCCTCCGGGCTTTCCGGCGGCAGGTCGCGGTCACAGCATTCGCAGTTGGGTCTCAAAGCCAGCATGGCGATCTCCGGATAGGGTCGGGACACCATGGCGCGCTGACCGCTGGCCCGAAATGACTTCTTTCCCTCGTTTCCCGCCGCCTGTAGGTCCGCACGATCCGCCGACGGTCGATTGACCGCGCCGGAGCTGTTCACTACCTACGCCCCCGTTTGCCCAAAAGGAGCGCCTTCATGAGCCGTGATCTGCTGCCTGGCGTCACCGGCGTTCTTGCGCTGGCCGACGGGACCGTGCTGCAGGGCCATGGCGTCGGCGCGGTGGGCGAAGCGGTGGGCGAGGTCTGCTTCAACACCGCCATGACCGGTTACCAGGAGATCCTCACGGACCCCTCCTACATGGCCCAGATCGTCGCCTTTACCTTCCCGCACGTTGGCAACACGGGGACCAACGTGGAAGACCTTGAGCAGATGACCGGCTCGGCCGAGACCGCGGCCCGCGGCGCAATCTTCCGCGACCTGCCAACGGCGCCGGCAAGCTGGCGCGCCGACGCCGACCTGCCGGGCTGGATGGCCAGGCGAGGCGTGGTCGGCCTGGCCGGGGTCGACACCCGCGCCCTGACCCGCTCGATCCGCGAGCACGGCATGCCGCACGCGGTGATCGCCCATAGTCCGGAGGGCCGGTTCGACCTCGATGACCTAGTGGCCAAGGCCAAGGCCTGGAGCGGCCTGGAGGGCCTGGACCTGGCCAAGGACGCCACCTGCCTGCAGCCTTTCGTCTATGACGAGGGCCTGTGGTCCTGGGAAGACGGCTACGCCAAGCCCCTCCTCCTCAAGAACGGCAAGCCGAAGTACGAGGTGGTGGTCGTCGACTACGGTGTGAAGCGCAACATCCTGCGCGCCCTGACCAGCGTAGGGGCTCGGGCGACCGTGGTGCCGGCGTCGACCTCGGCCGAGGACATCCTGGCCCGCAAACCTGACGGCGTGCTGCTCTCCAATGGCCCGGGTGACCCGGCGGCCACCGGCGAATACGCCGTGCCGGAGATCCGCAAGCTGATCGACTCGGGAACGCCGGTGTTCGGCATCTGCCTTGGCCACCAGATGCTGTCGCTGGCGGTGGGCGCGAAGACCGTCAAAATGGAACAGGGCCACCACGGCGCGAACCACCCGGTGAAGGACCTGACCACCGGCAAGGTGGAGATCGTCTCGATGAACCACGGCTTCACCGTCGACCGCGACAGCCTGCCGGAGCCGGTGGTGGAGACCCACGTTTCCCTCTTCGACGGCACCAACGCCGGCATCGCGCTCAAGAACCGCCCGGTGTTCAGCGTCCAGCACCACCCTGAAGCCTCGCCGGGCCCCACCGACAGCCTCTACCTCTTCCAGAGGTTCGCCGACCTGATGGACGCGGCGAAGTAGGCCACAGCGGGGTCGGCTCTCGCCGACCCCCTTTGCCGGTTACGGCATCAGCACCGTGTCGACGACGTGGATGACGCCGTTGGACTGGTTCACGTTGGCGATGGTGACCTTGGACATGCCGCCCTTGGCGTCGGTGAGCCAGACGGCGCCGGACTTGGCGGTGACGGTGAGGGTTTCGCCCTGGACGGTGGTGAGCGTGTTCTTGCCCGCACCCATCCTGGCCTTGGCCATCAGGTCCGCGGCGGACATCCGGCCGGCGACCACGTGATAGGTGAGGATCGTGGTCAGGGTGGCCTTGTTCTCGGGCTTCACCAGGGTCTCGACCGTGCCGGCCGGCAGTTTGCCGAAGGCGGCGTTGGTCGGCGCGAAGACGGTGAACGGGCCGGGGCCCGACAGCGTGTCCACCAGGCCCGCGGCCTTCACCGCGGCGACCAGGGTGGTGTGATCCTTCGAATTGACCGCGTTCTGGATGATGTTCTTCGACGGATACATCGGCGCACCGCCCACGGTCACCGTCTTTTCGTGCATGGGTGCGGCCGCCATTTGAGCAGACGCACAGGTTCCGACGGACGCGGCCAGCAGAATGCCTACCAGCGTCGCCGAAATGATCTTGGAGTTCATTATCTAAATTCCCTCAGAAGCTGATCACGATGACCAACGATGTGAGGAACTACTATTTTCATCCGGATCTGGATGCAGCTTCGCCAGTTTTTTCCGAAACTATATTTTGACAAGCTTGCCGACGGCCGCGATCGGGCCACTGGGCGCGTCGACCTTCGGCGAGCCGCCGAGCGGTTCGACGGAGACGGCGATGGCCGCGCCCTCGGCCAGCGACGGCAGCAAGTTGGCCGGCATCGGCATGGACTTGGTCTTGCCGGGCTCGATGAAGCCCAGGGGCCGCGGCTTTCCGTCGGCCGGGATCACCCACAATTCGTGGACGTGGGCGGACGCCGCGCCGGGTTGCACCAGCGAGGTGACGATCAGCGCCTTGCGCACCGGATCGTAGGCGGCGACGAACAGCGGGATCGGTCCGCCAGACGGGCTGACCAGGCTGGCGTTGAGCAGCTGGCCCGGCGCCGGCGGCTGGATCTCCACGGGCGCACGGTTGGCCAGCATCACCGCGGCGGCGACGCTGGCGGCGGCCAGGGCGAGCGAACCGGCAGTCGCGCCGCGCCAGAAGCGCAGGCCGCGGACCACGGCGGAATTGTCGTTGGCGGGCAGCGCACGGAGGATCCGCTGCCAAAGATCCACCGGCGCGGGGACCTCTCGCATCCCTTCGGCCATCGGTGCGAGGCGCTCGCGCCACGCCTCGACCTCGGCGGCGAAGGCCGGCTCGGTGGCCATGCGCTGTTCGGCCTGGCGACGCTCCACGGACGTCAGGACGCCCAGGGCGTGCTCCGCCGCCAAGGCTTCGGCTTCGGTGAGCTCCGGGGCTTCGCTCATTGCTCGAGACACCCCTTCAGCTTGGCCAGGCCACGGCGGATCCAGCTCTTCACGGTGCCCAGCGGCGTATCCATCCGCCGGGCCAAGGCCTCATAGGTGACGCCCTCAAAGTAGGCGGTGCGGATGACGCGCTGGGTGCGTTCGTCAAGCTCAGCCAGGCAGTTCTGCAGCCGGCCCCGCTCGCCGGCGGCGACCAGCAGGGACTCGGCGCTCTCGGCCCCGTCCGGGATAGCCAGGTCCTCGACCTGGTCGGCATAGGCCATGGGACCGCGCGCGCGCAGCCGGTCGATCGCGCGATTGCGGGCGATCGTGGAGGTCCACGTCATGACGCTCGCTCGCGCTGCATCGAAGCGGTCGGCTCGACGCCAAATGGTGAGGTAGACTTCCTGCAAAACGTCCTCGGATTCCTCGCGGTCGGAGAGGATACGAAGGCAGACGGCAAAAAGCTTCGAAGAGGTGCTGTCGTAAAGTTGCCGAAGCGCCGCGCGCTCACCCGCGGCAATGCGCGTCATGAGACCGGCGAGGGCTTCGGGGGTGGTCGCAACGGCCAAGGTGTGAGGGCTCGGATCTCGCCAGGATTGGGCCGGAAAGCTGCCCGCTCCATCGAGCCGGAGCAAGCCTTTACCGTGAAGGCAGGGTCAGCCGGCCCCTCAGAGCGGGCGTCAGGCGGCGACAGCCCGGGGCTTGCGCGCGGCGGCCCGCTTGGCTTGCGCCGAGGCCAGGCGATCGGCTTTGCGCGCTTCGGCGGCGGTCTCCAGCGCCGGCAGCAACTCGGCCGCGGCCGCTTGCTGGCGCTCGTCGCCATCGGCGGCGAGGCGTCGCGCATTGGTCAGGAGGTTGAGCACTTCCGCATCGGTCAGGGTGGGGATCTTTTCGACGAGGGACATGGATCAGCCTCTTTCACAGGTTCGCCCGCAGCAACGCGGGTCCACCCCTTATATATGGCTAGGCGGGCGTTTGGTTTCGAGGTTTCGACGACAATTTCCGGCATCTTGCCTCGGTTTTGAAAATCCGACAGGTTGGCGTCCATCGAATTCGTCTCGGTTCGGCCGACTTTCCCCGCTCGATCACAAGGGCGCCGGACCTGCCTCCCGATCCTGCTCGAACTTTGATCACCGGCCCAAATGCTTGGGTTGGCGGCAATAACCTATCGAAGGACTTGAACTTACATGGCAACCGGCACCGTCAAATGGTTCAATGGCGCCAAGGGCTTCGGCTTCATCCAGCCGGATGAAGGCGGCCCTGACGTGTTCGTGCACATCTCCGCGGTCGAACGCGCGGGCCTGCGAGGCCTGAACGAAGGCCAGAAGGTCACCTACGAACTCGAGAAGGACGCCCGCAGTGGCAAATTCGCCGCGGGCCAGCTCCAGGCCTAGCGACAGATGATTTGCGGGGGTGAAACCTCGCCAAGTCACCACGATGGGCCGGCGCTTAGCGCCGGCCCTTTTTGTTTGGAACCACGGAAAACACGGAAAGACCACGGAAGGGAGTGTCGGGATGTTCCCGTCTTGTTCTCTGAGTTGCGGCGATCTATTGTGGCGTCATGGATCGGGACGTTACGGATGGATTGCTCTACGAGGCGGACACCTTCCGAATTCGCGGAGCCGTCTATCGCGCCATGGGTGCCGGGTTTCTTGAGGCGGTCTATCAGGAATGCCTCGAAATCGAATTCGCCAAACGCGGCGTTCAGTTCAATGCACGAAAACCACTTGCCCTGTCGTATCAGGGGCAACCTCTTCGCCAGGCATATGTCGCAGATTTTGTCTGTCATGACCGGATCATTATCGAGGTGAAAGCTGCGCGCGCGATCGCGCCCGAGCATCGGGCGCAAACCATCAACTATCTCCGGGTGACCCATATGAAGCTGGGTCTGCTGGTCAACTTCGGCGCTACGCCAAAGGTGGAGATTGAGCGCTTCGCGCTCTAACCCTTTCCGTGCTCTTTCCGTGTTTTCCGTGGTTTCCAAAATGCAGCGTCGCCGCGCGGCGCGTCACGGGGTTGCGTGCTCCCGACTCCGTCTCTAAACGGACCCCTTAACCTGCAGATTTGGCCGGGCGACGCGTGTGAGCACGTGGGCGCCCTTGCGCGCGAGACGAGATTGCCCAAACGGACCGACATTTCTTCGATCCTGATCATCGGCGCGGGGCCGATCGTCATCGGGCAGGCCTGTGAGTTCGACTATTCCGGCGTGCAAGCCTGCAAGGCTCTGCGGGCCGAGGGCTACCGGATCGTGCTGGTGAATTCCAATCCCGCCACGATCATGACCGACCCGGACGTGGCCGACGCGACCTACATCGAGCCGATCACGCCGGAGATGGTCGAGAAGATCATCGCCAAGGAGCGACCCGACGCCCTGCTGCCGACCATGGGCGGACAGACCGCGTTGAACACGGCCCTGGCGCTCGACGCCTCGGGAGTCCTCAAGAAATACGGCGTCGAGATGATCGGCGCGAAGGCCGAGGTGATCGACAAGGCTGAAGACCGGCAGAAATTCCGCAACGCCATGGATCACCTGGGCCTGGAAAGTCCCAAGTCCAAGGCCGCGCACAACATGGACGAGGCGCTGGAAGGCCTGGAGTTCGTGGGACTGCCGGCGATCGTGCGGCCGAGCTTCACGCTCGCCGGCACCGGCGGCGGGATCGCCTACAACATGGAAGAATTCCGCGAGATCGTAGAGCGCGGCCTGGATCTTTCGCCGACGACCGAAGTTCTCATTGAGGAGAGCGTGCTCGGCTGGAAGGAGTACGAAATGGAGGTCGTCCGCGACAAGGCGGACAACTGCATCATCGTCTGCTCCATCGAGAACATCGACCCGATGGGGGTGCACACCGGCGATAGCATCACCGTCGCCCCGGCGCTGACACTCACCGACAAGGAATACCAGCGCATGCGGGCGGCCTCGATCGCCGTGCTGCGCGAGATCGGCGTGGAGACCGGCGGGTCGAACGTACAGTTCGCAGTCAATCCCGCCGACGGGCGGATGGTGGTGATCGAGATGAACCCGCGGGTGTCGCGGTCCTCGGCGCTGGCGTCCAAGGCCACGGGCTTCCCGATCGCCAAGGTCGCCGCGCGCCTGGCCGTCGGCTACACGCTCGACGAACTGATGAACGACATCACCGGGGCCACGCCGGCCTCGTTCGAACCGTCCATCGACTATGTGGTCACCAAGATCCCGCGCTTCGCTATCGAGAAGTATCCGGGCTCGGAGCCACACCTGACCACCTCGATGAAGTCGGTGGGCGAGGTGATGGCCATCGGCCGCACCTTCGCCGAGAGCCTGCAGAAGGCCTTGCGCGGGCTGGAAACCGGCCTCTGCGGCCTCGACGAGATCGAGATCGAAAACGCCGCCGATCCGGAGATGGGCCACGCCGCGGTGCTGCGCGCGCTCGGCCAGCCGACGCCCGATCGCCTGCGGGTGATCGCCCAGGCGTTCCGCCATGGCCTCAGCGCCGAGGACATCTACGCCGCCTGTTCCTACGAACCCTGGTTCCTGCGCCAGATCGAGGCGCTGGTGGCCGAGGAAGCACGGATCGTGGCCGGCGGCCTGCCGGAGACGGCGCAGGGCATGCGCGCGCTGAAGGCGCAGGGGTTCTCCGACGCCCGGCTGGCCATGCTGACCGGATCGACCGAGGCGCTGGTGCGGGCCGAGCGGCGGGCCCTGGGCGTGCGCCCGGTCTATAAGCGCATCGACACCTGCGCCGGCGAGTTCCGGGCCGAAACGCCCTACATGTACTCGACCTACGAGACCGGCGCGCTGGGCCAGGCGCCCGACTGCGAGAGCGACCCTACCGACAAGAAGAAGGCGATCATCCTGGGTGGCGGTCCGAACCGGATCGGCCAGGGCATCGAGTTCGACTACTGCTGCTGCCACGCGGCCTTCGCGCTCGACGAGATCGGCGTGGAGTCGATCATGGTCAACTGCAATCCCGAGACGGTGTCGACGGATTACGACACCTCCGACCGGCTGTACTTCGAACCGTTGACCGCAGAAGACGTCCTTGAGCTGATCCACGTGGAACAGTCCAAGGGCACGCTGCTGGGCGTGATCGTGCAGTTCGGCGGCCAGACACCGCTGAAGCTCGCCCAGCCTTTGGAAGACGCCGGCATCCCGATCCTCGGCACCAGCCCCGACGCCATCGACCTGGCCGAGGACCGCGAGCGGTTCCAGCAGCTACTCCACCGCCTGAAGATCCAGCAGCCCATCAATGCCATCGCGCGGTCCCGCGACGAGGCCTTCGCCGGCGCCCATCAGGTCGGCTATCCGGTGGTCATCCGGCCGTCCTATGTGCTGGGCGGCCGGGCCATGGAGATCGTCCGCGATGACGAGCAGCTGGAGCGCTACATCACCAACGCGGTGAAGGTCAGCGGGGATTCGCCCGTGCTGATCGACCAGTACCTCTCTCGCGCCACCGAGGTGGACGTGGACGCTCTGTGCGACGCCGACGGCGCGGTGTTCGTGGCAGGGGTCATGGAGCACATCGAGGAAGCCGGGGTGCACTCCGGCGACAGCGCCTGTTCGCTGCCGCCGTTCTCGCTGAAGCCGGAGACCATCGAGGAGCTGAAGGTCCAGACGACGGCCATGGCGCGGGCCCTGGAGGTTCGCGGCCTGATGAACGTGCAGTTCGCCATCGAGGAGCCGCACTCCGAGCACCCGCGCATCTTCGTGCTGGAGGTCAATCCGCGGGCCAGCCGCACCGTACCCTTCGTCGCCAAGACGATCGGGCGGCCGCTGGCGGCGATCGCGGCCAAGATCATGGCCGGCAAGAAGCTTGCCGACTTCGACCTGGTCGAGCGGCCCTACGACCACGTGGCGGTGAAGGAGGCGGTGTTTCCCTTCGCCCGGTTCGCAGGCGTCGACACCGTGCTGGGCCCGGAGATGCGCTCCACCGGCGAGGTCATGGGCCTGGACTGGGTGCGGCCGGGCGAGACGCTGGCGCCGGCCTTCGCCCGGGCCTTCGCCAAGAGCCAGCTCGGTGGCGGCACGGTGCTGCCGAAAAAGGGCTGCCTGTTCGTCTCGGTGAAGGACGCCGACAAGCCGTGGGTGCTGGAGCCGGTGAAGCTGCTGCTCGGCCTGGGCTTCACGGTGATGGCCACTGGCGGAACCGCGGCCTACCTCAAGGAGCAGGGCCTGGCGATCGAGCACGTGAAGAAGGTGCTGGAGGGCCGCCCGCACATCGTCGACGCCATGAAGAACGGCGAGGTGCAGCTGGTGTTCAACACCACCGAGGGCCGCCAGTCGCTGGCCGACAGCTTCGAACTGCGCCGCACCGCGCTGATGATGAAGACGCCCTACTACACCACCGCCGCCGGGGCGCTGGCCGCGGCCCAGGCGATCGTGGCCACGGTGGAGGACACCCTCGAGGTGCGGCCTCTGCAAAGCTACGGCTGACGCTTTCCAGAGAACCGTCCGGCGCTAGTATCAACGCCGCCCTGCCCAGGAGTCTGCGCAAGAGTATCCTCGTCGGCGTCCTGAGCGTGGGCGTGATTGCCTGCCCAGTGTTCGCCTTCAACTAGGCCGTAGCCGTGGTAGCCTGCGTCCAGGGCCGAACCTTGGCGCACTGGGAACACGACCTATGACCAGCAACATCCTACGGTCGGTGCAGTTTGGCGCCGCGCTCAGCCTGGCGGCGCTGTTGATCGCCTGTCACGGATCTGTCCTGACCCACGCGGCCGGGGCTCGGAGCGGCGACGCCCGTCAAGTCGAAACGTCGCTACGCGCCGCCGAGGCCGATTGGAACGCGCAATACCGGACCCGAGACCTGGCCAAACTGGCGGCGCACTACGCACCTGAGGCGACCATGATGCAGCCCGGCGTGCCTGTGATGACCGGGAGCGACATGCTGACCCAGGCGCTGCACGCCTTCATCGCCGATCCCGCGCTGGACATGCGCTTCCACGCCGACAAGGTGGGCGTCGCCCGGGGCGGGGACTTGGCCTACACCCGTGGCGTCTTCAAGCTGACGTCCACCGACCCGACAACGGGCAAGCCGACGACGCAGACGGGCAGCTATCTTACAGTGTACCAGCGCCAGGCCGATGGCTCGTGGAAGGCGATCGAGGACATCGCTTCACCCACCACCGGCCATATCGTGACGCCCACGGCGAGCTGACGCGCAGGCCCGCGCAACTACCCCCGGGGCGGTGCGCGGGCGGGCTGAAATTCGCCTCTCAAGCGAGCTCTGCGGTCAAGCTTTTGATTGACCTATGATATTTGGAAGCGCAGATTCCGCCGCAAGCCTGATTGAGACAGGCTCCAAGGGTGCGCTCCGGCGGCCCCATAGATAGTCCGGCCGGAACGACGCCGCCTGGCGTCTGCCGCAGTCTGGCGGGGGGAGAACACCCCCCAGCAGATTGGGAGGACGCTATGCACTCTGATCATCAGGATGTTCGGCCCCACAAGAACAAGCACCTGGCCGAGCGCTTCGAGGGCCTTCTGGGCATACTCATGGTCGTCGCCATCGTCGTGCTGGCCGTCGGCATGATCTACGGGATCATGCACACCGACTCGACGCCGAGCTGGATGCACTGACCGCCATCTAACCAGCCGGGCCGCCCGCGGCCATGGCTTCGATTTTCCATGCCCCCCGCGGGATCGCCGCGCCGGGGCTAGGATGACGTCGCGTCCGCTCTGCGAAGTTCTGGCGGGCCGGCCCGCCGTGGGTTAGGCCTCGATCCAAGAGCAAAACAGACGGGAGGCTTCGCGATGGCTGGGCGCGTGGACGGCAAGGTGGCGTTGATCACTGGCGGAGCGAGCGGCATCGGCCGGGGCTGCGCCGACCGGTTGGCGGCCGAGGGCGCGTTCAGCGTCGTCACCGACCTGCAGGACGCCAAGGGCGCCGAGACCGTCGCGGCCATCAAGGCGGCCGGCGGCCAGGCCGAATACCTGCATCACGACGTCACCGACGAGACCGAGTGGGAGAGCGTGATCGGCGCGATCAAGGCCCGCCACGGCCGGCTCGACATCCTGGTCAACAACGCCGGCATCGGCATCTCGGCCTCGGTCCTGGAGATGTCGCTGGCCGACTGGCGCCGGCAGACGGCGATCAACCTCGACGGGGTGTTCCTGGGCGTGAAGCATTCGATCCCATTGATGCGCGTCTCCGGCGACGGCGGCTCGATCATCAACATGTCCTCGGTGGCCGGCCTGAAGGGTTCGGCGATCCTGGCCGGCTACTGCGCCACCAAGGGCGGGGTGCGGCTGTTCACCAAGGCGGTGGCCATGGAATGCGCCAACGCCAAGGACGGCATCCGGGTCAACTCCGTGCATCCCGGGATCATCGAGACGCCGATCTGGCTGTCGATCATTCCCTCCGGCGAGCCCGGAACCAACGCCCCGCCCGACCTCGACGCCATGTCGACCCTGGCCGTGCCGTTGGGGGTGAAGGGCTATCCGGAGGATATCGCCAACGGCGTGCTGTGGCTGGCCTCCGAGGAGAGCCGCTATGTGACCGGCGCGGAACTGGTGATCGACGGCGGCCTCTCCGTCCGCTAGCGATTAGGGGAGAAGCGTATGGGCCGGACGTCCAGACCCGTTTTTGCCGCAGCCATGGGACTGAGCCTCGCCGCCGGGTCAGCCGGCGCGACGGTGCGTTTCCCCACGCTCAAACCCGAGGAGATGACCCCCGCTCAGCGGCAGGTGGCCGATGCGATCATGGCAGGTCCGCGCAAGTCGATGGGCGGGCCGTTCAACGCCTGGCTGCGCAGTCCGGCGACGGCCGACAAGCTGCAGCAGATGGGCGAGCAGATCCGTTTCCACTCCAGCCTGCCGCCGCGGCTGAACGAGTTCGCGATCCTGATGACCGCGCGGGCCTGGGACGCCGACTACGAGTGGTACGCCCACTATCCGCTGGCGCTAAAGGCCGGCCTCGAGCCCAAGGTCGCCGCCGACCTGGCCAAGGGCGGCCGCCCGCGCGCCATGCGCCCCGACGAGGCGGCGGTCTACGACTTCATGAGCGAGCTTCGCGGCACCCATCGGGTCAGCGACCCGACCTACGCCGCTACCCAGAAGCTGCTGGGCGACCAGGGCGTCATCGATCTGGTGGCGCTGAGCGGCTACTACGATCTGGTCTCCATGACCCTGAACACCGCCCAGGTCCTGCCGCCCGAACCGGGCGCCCTGCCCCTCCCGCCCCTCTCCGGCAAAGAGCGGAAGCCATGAGAGCCTGTATTCTCAAACCCTAGGGTGCGAACTCAATATCGCTCATCCCCGCGCAAGGGGGGACCCAGGTTTTCTCCAGTTTGGAAAACCTGGAGGGCTCCGACGGCTCAAATCCCGCCACACAAAACGCCTGGGTCCCCGCTTGCGCGGAGCTGAGCGGAGGGGAGGACCGAGCCCAAGGATCATGGCCCTTTCGCTTATGTCTTGGCCGAACCTTGCTTTTTGCGGCGCACAATCCTATCCTTTTCCCCCCCGGACGTGTACGCCCGCGGCCCGGATTTACTGAACTTCCAACCAGGGCGAACCCGAGTCACCATCCTGCCATGGAAAAAGTCCCGATGACCGCCGAGGGCTATCACGCCCTCGACGAAGAGCTAAAGCGTTTGAAGACCGTGGAGCGGCCCGCCGTCATTTCCGCGATCGGGGAAGCGCGTCTGCACGGCGATCTTTCCGAGAACGCCGAGTACCACGCCGCCAAGGACAGGCAGGGCTGGATCGAAGGCCAGATTGCCGAGATCGAGGACAAGATGGCCCGAGCCCAGGTCATCGACGTCTCCAAGCTGTCCGGAAAGCAGGTGAAGTTCGGCGCCACCGTCTCGGTGATCGACGAGGACACCGAGGAAAAGGCCCGCTACCAGATCGTCGGCGAGCACGAAGCCAACGTGAAGGACGGCAAGGTGTCGATCACCTCGCCGATCGCGCGCGCCATGATCGGCAAGGAAAGCGGCGAGACCGTCGAGGTGAATACGCCGGGCGGCGTGAAGGCCTACGAGATCACCAAGGTGGAGTGGGTCTAACCCACTCCCCGATGGCCGCGGAGCACCCGCCTCCGCTGACCATCTGGGCCGTGTCGGATGGCCGCGTCGGCATCGAGGCCCAGGTTCTGGGCCTGGCGGAAGCCGTGGCGCGGCAGCGGCCCGCTGAGATCGTCGCCAAGCGCGTCGCCTGGCCGTTCGCCCTGAGCCACCTGCCCGGGGCGTTGATCCCCGCGCCGCGCTGGACCGTGCGCGCGTCGTCGCCCATCGCTCCGCCATGGCCGGACATCTGGATCGCCGCGGGCCGGGCCAGTATGCCGCTCTCGACCCGTATCGGCGGCTGGTCGGGGGGGCGGACCTTCGTGGCGCAGACCCAGGACCCGCGGGGCGCGGCCGCGGCCTTCGACCTGGTGGTCCCACCCAGCCACGACGGGATCACCGGCGACAACGTCTTTCCGATCATCGGTTCGCCCACGCGGATGAACGCGGAGGGCTTCGCCCGCGACCTGGCCCGGTTCGGTGCGCGAATCGATCCCTTGCCCCATCCCCGGGTGGCGATGATCGTCGGCGGCAAATCGAAGTCACACGACCTGCCGCCGGAGCGCGCGCGCGCCATGGCCGAGGAGGTCGCCAGTGCGGTGCGGTGCGCAGGCGGCTCGCTGATGGTGAGCTTCACCCGCCGCACGCCGCAGCCGGCGCAGCGCATCCTGACCGAGGGCCTGGCCGGCCTGCCCGGCTGGATCTGGGACGGCGAGGGTGACAATCCCTACTTCGCCTTTCTGGCCGCGGCCGACCTGATCCTGGTCACCGAGGACTCGACCAACCTGGCGGCCGACGCGGCCACCACCGGCAAGCCGATTCACCTCCTGGCCATGGCCGGAGGCGGGGTGAAATTCGAGCGGTTCCACGAGGAATTGCGCCGCCGCGGCATCGCCCGGCGATTCGCCGGGGAGCTGACAAGCTGGAGCTATCCGCCGCTTGACGAGACAAATCGCGCCGCCACCGAGCTGCTGCGCCGGTTTGACGCGAGAAAACAGCCGCCTGTGGCCTGATGACGGCTTGTCCTATGGTAAACAAGGCCGCAATTTAGAAAGACTTTCGCAACATCCTGCGGGCATGGTTGCACAATCTTTTATTCGTCGGGGGCCCTCACGTGGCGAACTATTTCTGGGATCAGATGACCGCCGCCCAGGCGGCTAGTTATCACTTGGCCAACGACGTGCTGGTGTTCACCAGCGGCACCGCCTCGCTGGCGACGGTCATCTTCAATCCGCTGACGGCGATGAGCTTGCCGTCGATCACGCTGACCTTCGGGGGGCTCAGCCAGACCTTCGCTGACGACCCGGCGACAATCCGCGGCCAGCTCAACCTGACGGTCTTCCCGGATAGCTCGCAGCTGTACATCGGCACGACCGGAAACGACAACGTCACCGGCACCGCCGGGGCGGACGCTCTCTTCGGCGGCGCGGGCGACGACACGCTGAACGGCGCCGCGGGCAACGACGTGCTGCAGGGCAACCAGGGCAACGACACCCTGATCGGCGGCGGCTCCGGCGGCCTCGACACCATCTACGGCGGCCAGGGCAATGACAGCATCGACCTGAGCGGCGACGGCGCCAGCGCCACCCAGACCAATTTCGCCCAGGGCAACCTGGGCAACGACACCATTACCGGCAGCACCAGCGCCGACACCATCCTGGGCGGCAAGGGTGACGACGTGATCACCGGCGGCGGCGGCGCGGACTTCCTCAACGGCAACCTCGGCGACGACACCGTGACCGCTACAGGCACGGGTAACGCCACCCTTCTCGGCGAGGCCGGCGACGACAGCCTCACCGGCAACGGCGGCAACGACTCGATCGATGGCGGCGACGGCGACGACAAGATCGTCGGCGGCGTCGGCGACGACACGATCTCGGGCGGCGCCGGCAACGACACAGTCACCGACGCCGGGGGCAGCAATTCGATCGACCTGGGCGCCGGCAACGACTCCCTCGCCGTGACCGTGAGCGGCAACAACACCATCACCGGCGGCGACGGGAACAACAGCATCGTGCTGACCGGCGGCGCCGGCAGCAATCACCAGGTGATCACCGCCAACGCCGGCAATGACACGGTGACCTCCGCGGGCAGCAGCGACAACATCAACGTCGGCGACGGGGTCAACACCGTCTCCAGCGGCGCCGGCAACGACACCATCGTCTCCGGCGCGGGGATCGATTCGATCACCGCGGGCAACGGCGACGACAGCATCTCCTCCGGCGCCGGCGACGATGTGATCCACCTCGGGTCCGGCACCTATGCCGTCGACGCTGGCCTGGGCAACGACGTCGTCACCACGACCGGCAACGGGAGCTTCACCCTGGGCGACGGCGCCAACACCATCACCGGGATCAACGGCGACTCGACGGTCAATGGCGGGAGCGGCGATGACAGCGTCACCGCGACCGCTGGTGCCTCGGGCTCAAGCTTCCTCCTGGGCGCGGGTAACAACAGCCTGACCGAGGCCGGTGGCAACAACACGATCTCGGGCGGGGCCGGCGACGACAGCATCACCGTCACGGGCTCGCACACCAACGTCATCGACGGCGGCGACGGCAACAACAATATCTCCGCGGCCGTCACCGTTGTGGGCGGCGGCGACACGATCACCAGTGGCGTCGGCAACGACACCATCACCACTGGCGGCAACTTCAACGACAGCATCTCGTCAGGCAGCGGCGACGACACCGTCAACTCCGGCGGCGGCATCGACGTGGTCAACCTGGGCGCGGGCAACGACAAGCTAGCCTACACAGGCCAAGCTGGCGTCCAGGGCGGCGACGGCAACGACACCATCAACGGCTCAACCTCGACCCAGGGCTCGGTGATCGATGGCGGCAACGGCAACGACAGCATCATCGCGGGCACGGGCTCCGACACCATCACTGGCGGCACCGGTGACGACGTTATCGCCGGCGGCGGCGGCCACGACCTGCTTACCGGCGGCGGCGGATCAGACGTCTTCCAATTCGGCGCCACCGACTCGCTGATCAGCGGGGGCGTAAACAGCCTCACGTCGATCACGGACTGGAACTCGACAGACAACTTGAAATTCGGGATTGCCGGAACAGGCTTCTATCACAACGACAGCTTGACGGCCGGTAACTTCACCGCAGCGAGCACTGTGGCCGACACCCAAATCTTTGCGACGCACGGAACTGACAAGTACGCCGCCGTGCAGGTGGGAGCCGACGTGGTCGTCTTCGTGGATATCAATGGTGACAACCACATCACGGCCGCCGACGAGGCAATCGTCCTGACCGGCCGGTCCCTGACCGATATCCTCGGCACGGGCGCCAGCTTCATCTGACGGCATCGAACATTCGACCTTGCGGGGGCCGCTCTTCGGGGCGGCCCTTTGCGTTTGCGCCTAGGGTGAGGCGGACTGATTCCGGCCACATCGCGAGGCGACACCAAAGACCATGAGCGGTCCTGCCATCCTGTTCGTCGCCGACGCCGGCCTGGAGGTGGGCGGTGGCCACGTCATGCGCTCGCTGACCCTGGCCGAAGCGCTCAAGGCCGCCGGCGCGAGCTGCCGGTTCACCGCCCCGCCGGCGGTCACCGCTCTGCTGAGCGCCTTTGCACCCGACATGGTCCAGGTTCCCGCCGCCTCCACGGTGTCCGGCGACCTGGCCGGCGCGCTGAGCGCCGAGCGGTTCGACGCGGTGGTGTTCGACCACTACAGCCTGGGCGCCGGCGAGCACCGGGCCATGGCCCAGGGCAAGCCCGCGCTGATCATCGACGACCTGGCCGACCGGGCGCTGGGCGGCGACCTGATCCTGGATTCCGGCCCGACGCGCAGCGCCTCGGACTACGACGGCCTGATGCCGGAGGGCGCGCGCCTGCTGCTCGGGCCGCAATACGCGCCGGTGCGGCCGGAGTTCGCCGCCCTGCGCGACACCGCGCTGACCTGGCGCGGCGAGCCGGTGGGCCGGGTGCTGGTCTCGCTGGGCCTGACCGACCTGGGCGGGATCACCGGCCGCGTGGTCGAGCGGATCCGTCCGAAGATCGGCGAGGCCGGACTCGACATCGTACTGGGGGCCGAGGCGCCGAGCCTGGCCAGCCTGGAGAAGATCGCCCGGCGCGACACCCGCATCGCCCTGCACATCGACACCCCGCACATGGCCAGGCTCACCGCCGAGGCCGACATCGCGGTGGGCGCGGCCGGCTCGACGACCTGGGAGCGCTGCACGCTGGGCCTGCCCTCGCTGATGGTTGTCCTGGCCGACAACCAGCGCCAGGCCGCCCAGGCCCTGGCCGAGCGCGGCGCGGCCCTGGTGGTCGAGGCTGACGCGGCGGACTTCGAGCCCGCCTTCGACCGGGCGCTGATGCGGTTGATGACCGACGAGGGCCTTCGCAAGCGCCGGGCCGCGGCCAGCGCCGCGGTCTGCGACGGCCAGGGCGCCCCCCGCGTCGCCGAGGCCTTCCTCAAGCTGATCGCCACGCGGACCGTGTAAACGGCGACAGGCCTAGGTCTCGAGCGCCGTGTTGCGGTTGATCGCCTCCGAGCCATCAAGCGCGACGTCCGCGCGGGGGGCGGTCATGCTGAGCGGGCCCTTCAGGCGGGCGTTGACCACGTCCATGCCGGTTGGTCCGTCGTGGCGGCTGGCGAGCAGGTAGCGCAGCGAGATCCGCCCGTGGTCGGCGGCGTCCGGCTGGGCGCCGTGGAGCGTGCAGGCGTGCCACATGGCGGCTGAGCCCGCATCCCCGGTGAGGATCCGCTGGCGGGCGACCGTCTCGCCATGCCAGCCATTGCAGTAGAGCCAGTCCTTGTCGCCGATGCGGGTGAGGTTGTGCGGGAAGACCGAGCCGCCCAGCGTGTGGCTGCCTTCCAGCAGATGGAGCGGCGCGTCAGCGCGGCTGACCGGGTGCAGGTAGATGTAGAGGGTCAGGAAGCCGGCCGCGCGCGCCTTGTCGTCGATGAGGTCCTGGTGGAAGTCGATGCCATTGAAATAGGTCACGTCGCGGTACTGCGGGCGGACATAGGCGCCCAGCTTGCTCACCGGACTGCCAAGGATGCGCTTCCGCAGCCACTCGGGCACGGAGGACGCCGCCAGGCCGCAGACCACCTTCCTGTCGAGGATCTCGTAGCCCGGGCCCAGCAGGGAGGTGACCGCATCGACGATGTGCGGCGCCTGCTCGACGAAGCCGAGCCGGTCTTCGAAGCGCTCCAGCAGGTTGCGGCCGGGCTTGGGATCGACGCCGGTGTCCTGCGGGTCAGCATCGAAGGCGTCTTCGGACAGAAACGGGCTTGCGCCAAAGTCGCGGGTGGCGCGGATGTCGGCCAGCAGGCGCGCGCAGGCCGCCGGATCGACGGGGGCGTCGAACAGGTGGGCTCCGTCGCGGATGAAATCCTCGATCACCGTCTCGCCGAGCGGCGAGGGATGGATGTCGCGGGGTTTCAGCAGGGCGCTCATCGCTGGGTCTCCGGCATCCCGCCAAGAGGCCGCGATTTGGTTTAAACCGCGGTTACCATATTTCGATTTCCCGGGGTCTTTGGGGGCGTCTTCAGGCCGGTAGTGAGCTTGTTGCGCACCTCGCGCTTCACCCGCGCGGCCAGCGCCTCTTCCATCTCGACCACGAACGCCTCGACCGCCGGCCGGTCGCGTTGGGCGAGCGCGCGGAGCGCCCAGGAGAGCGCCTTTTCCACCATGTCGTCGCGGTCGGCGGCCAGCCGGCGGCAGATGGGGAGCGTGCGGGCCGCATCGCCTGGCCCGCCGGAACTGGGTGCGTTCAGGCCCACCGTGGCGACCAACGCGGCGCGGCGCAGCCAGCGGTCGCCCGCTTCCGACCAGGCCTCGACCAGGGCGTCGGTGAGCTGGCCCCTGGCCCACAGCGGCCCCGACAGGATCGTGCCGAAGGCGTCGACCGCGTACCAGGAGGCGAGCCGGGCGGCATAGTCGACGACGTCGCGCTCCTCGATCGCTGCGAAGGCGGCGGGGTGATAACGGATCAGTTCATAGGCGACCCACTTGCCGGTCTGGCCGGCCGCCGCTTCCACCGCGCGGGCGATGGACAGCACCTCGGCCCCCGGCGCGCCGCGCAAGGACTTCGACCACCGTCGGCGCACGGCGCGAACCTCGGCGGTGTCGCGGCGCGGCAAGGTGGCGATCTCGGCTGCGATGGCGGCCGCTGCGTCCATGCCGTCTAGGCTAGCATGTCCCAGGCCACCGGCTCACCGCGCCTGAGGTCGCGGGCGGCGGTGCGGCCCAACACCTCGTCCAGGTGCGCCGGCGGCAGGCCGTTGCCCGGGCGCACGGAGCGGACGTTGGCGCGGCTGAGCGGCTCGCCGGCCTTCACGTCGGCCACCACATAGAGCGAACGGCGAAACTGCCGGTTGGCCCGCTCAGACCCCAGCAGATCGTAGTGGGCGCGGCCAAGCGCGGTCCAGGCGTCCTTGCAGTCGGCGACCAGGCCGGTGAACTCGGCCGGCTCCAGGCTGAAGGCGGCGTCCGGCCCGCCGTCGGCGCGGGCCAGGGTGAAGTGCTTTTCGATGACGCTGGCGCCGAGCGCGACGGCCGCCACCGAGGCCGCCGCGCCATGGGTGTGGTCGGAAAGGCCGATGGGCGAGGCGAACCTTTGCGCCATGTCAGCGACGGTGCGGACATTGGCGTCGCTGAGCTCGGCGGGATAGCTGGAGACGCAGTGGAGCAGCACCACGCCCGCGGCGCCGGCTTCCAGCGCCGCGGTCCGCGCGGCCTCGATCTCGGCCAGGTTGGCCATGCCGGTGGAGATGATCAGCGGCTTGCCCTTGGCCGCGGCGTAGCGGATCAGCGGCAGGTCGACGGCCTCGAAGGAGGCGATCTTGTAGGCCGGCGCGCCGAGGCCCTCCAGCAGGTCGACGGCGGTCTCGTCGAAGGGACTGGAGAACAGCGTCACGCCCCGCTCGGCGGCGCGCGCGAAGAGGGCCGCGTGCCATTCGTAGGGCGTCTGCGCCTCGCGGTAGAGCTCGTGCAGGCTGCGTCCATCCCACAGGCCGCCGACGATGCGGAACTCGGGCCGGTCGACGTCGAGGGTGATGGTCTCGGCGGTGTAGGTCTGGATCTTGATCGCATCACAGCCGGTGGCGGCGGCCGCGTCGATCAGGGCGAGCGCACGGTCCAGGCTGCCGTTGTGATTGCCGCTGAGCTCACAGATCACATAGGGCGAATGCTCCGCCCCGATCCGGCGGCGGGCGATGGTGATTTCAGGCGCAGCGCTCATCTTGCCGGGCAGTCTAAGCCCAGCGATTGAAACGGGTGTTAACTAAGCTTCAGAGCCGATCGGGGCTCGACTCGATGATCAGCATCCGGGGTCTCGTTCCGGCGACCAGCCCCAGAGCGATGCCGGTTCCCAGACCCACCATGGCGACGCCGGAAAACAGCCTCAGCCCCATGCCGAGGGCGACCCCGGCCCCAATGGCCGCGCCCACCAGGGCGACCGCACCGGCGGTCTTCAGCTTGTCTTGCATCGCACAACTCCGGAATCGCTCCTACATTACGGCCATGGCCGAAAATCGTTCCGAAAACACTCCTGGACCCCGTTCCGTCCGCTGCCTGATCGTGGGATCGGGCCCGGCGGGCTACACCGCCGCGGTCTATGCCGCGCGCGCCCTGCTCAATCCGGTGCTGATCCAGGGCATCCAGCCCGGCGGCCAGCTCACCATCACCACCGATGTCGAGAACTACCCGGGCTATGCCGAGGTCATCCAGGGCCCCTGGCTGATGGAGCAGATGCAGGCCCAGGCCGAGCATGTGGGCACGGAGGTCATCAACGACATCGTGCTCTCGGCGGACCTGTCAAAGCGCCCGTTCCGGCTGACCACCGACAGCGGCCAGGAATGGCTGGCCGAGACCCTGATCATCGCCACCGGCGCCCAGGCCAAGTGGCTGGGCCTGCCGTCCGAACAGAAGTTCCAGGGGTTCGGGGTCTCGGCCTGCGCCACCTGCGACGGCTTCTTCTATCGCGGCAAGGAGGTCGTGGTGGTGGGCGGCGGCAACACCGCGGTCGAGGAGGCGCTGTTCCTGACCAACTTCGCCTCGAAGGTGACGGTGGTGCACCGCAAGGACGAGTTCCGCGCCGAGAAGATCCTGCAGGAGCGGCTGTTCGCCAATCCGAAGATCGAGGTGATCTGGGAATGCGCCGTGGACGAGGTGACCGGTGCAAGCGATCCCATGGGCGTGACCGGCGTGCGGCTGAAGAACGTCAAGAGCGGCGAGGCCCGCGAGGTGGCCTGTGACGGCGTCTTCGTCGCTATCGGCCACGCGCCGGCGTCGGAGCTGTTCAAGGGCCAACTGACCATGGACGCTTCCGGCTATCTCCAGGTGAAGGCCGGCACGGCGTCCACTGAGATCGAGGGCGTCTACGCGGCCGGCGACGTCACCGACGACATCTATCGCCAAGCAGTGACCGCGGCCGGCATGGGCTGCATGGCCGCGCTGGAAGCCGTGCGCTTCCTGGCCGAGGAGGACCACCGCGCGACCCATCATCCGATCAGCCACCACGAGGCCGAGAAGATCGGCGTCTGGTGAGGTCCATCAGCGCCAGCTAGGGCTTAGCCGGACTGGATGGGTCCATGCCCTTTTCCATGGCCGCCAGGCTGTCGTTGATCCGCTTGATCTCGTCCGGTGTCGGCTGGCGGCGGACCGCGGCCAGAGAGCCGGGCGTCCGCGCGCCGGACGCGGAGTCGGCGACCGTGTAGGTGCGCACCTCGCCGGCGACGGCGAGCGTGATCCTGCGCTCCACCGGCGCCGCCGGCGCGCCGAGCAGGCCCTGGGTGCGGGCGTCGTAGCTGGCGAGCAGTTCCGGCGACAAATAGGCCTCGCGCCCCTCGTAGCGGCCGACGAAGGCCGCGGGTTCGCCCCAGGGCCCGGTCCAGCGGTAGAATATGTGCTGGCCCACCTGGGTCATCTTGACCAGCGTCGGGGCCCAGTAGGGCGACACATAGGCCGCGTGATAGTGCGTGGCCGAGCCCACGTCCTTGTCGACGAAGCCGGCGAGCGCGCGCCTGGCCACGTCCTGGGCCTGGCGCCAGAGCGTCGCCTGGGGTGCCCAGCGCAGCGCTCCGTCGCAGGTGAAGGTGAACTGGCAGCCGGTGGGTCGGGCCGCACCCTGGTAGACCACGCCGCAGATCGATTTCGGGTAGGCCGGGTGGCGGACGCGGTTCAGCACCACCTGGGCGACGGCCTCCTGGCCCCGCTCAGGTTCGCGGGCGGCCTCGTAGTAGATCGCCTGGGTCATGCAGTGCAGCGCACGTACGCTATCCCCGGCGTCGGCCTGCAGGACGAAGGGTCGCATGGGGCGGATCGGCAGGCCGGCGAAGGGGCGCAGCTTGTTGATCGCCTCGGCGCTGTCGGCATTGTCTGGGTCGAATCCCAGATCGGGAACGCTGCGGAGGTCGAGGTTGGCCCAGCCCAGGGGCCGGCCCCAGAGGTCGGCGCGGCGCAGGCCGGGATCGTGGCGGCGCGCCAGATTGCGCGTGGCCGGGTCGAGACCCGCGGTCGCGGCGATCAGGGCGGGATCGGAAAGGTCCCGGGCGGCAAGCTGCTGCAGGCCGGTCTGCGGCTCCGGCCTGGACGGCGCGCAGGCCGACAGCGCGAGCAGCCCAACGGCTGTCGCGATCGCCACCGCCAGTCCGGCGCGGCGTCCTATGCCCACATGCTCTCGGATCTCGTCGTCTTCCTGTCCTAGGGGTTGGCGACCCCTAAACGACGCCCGCGGCGCCGATGGGGCCGCAACCCGGCCAAAAGATGAACCCCGAAGTCCAGCGACGTCCCGGCGCGGCGGGCGACTTCATATCCTCGGTTGCGCCTCGCCGCCAGCACTCCCATTCTGGTAACCGCAGGCCGCGCTTGCAGGTTGCGTGCCGAAGAGGCCCTCGAATGACGCCGTCCGAATGGCCGCTCAGGCTCATTCCGCGCCGCGGCGAGCGTCGGCGACATGGTCGAGGCCATGCTGGTCGACCTCTGCTGCGCGCCGAGGCCGCGGCGGAGGCGCTGTCGATCCTGGTGCGGGGCGAACGCATTGGAACTGGCCCATGAGGCGGTGGTCATGCGCCCTGGCCTGCCGGTGATCCTCTCCTCGGGCTACACGGGCGAGGCCCTGGGCGCGGCGGCCGACGCCCCATGGCCGCTGCTGCGCAAACCCTACACCGCCGACGCCCTGGCTGCGGTGATCGAGACCGTGATGGGCAAAACCCCGGAGTGTGTCTGAAGGGCGCCGCTTGCGTTCGCCCGCCCGCGCGCTATATGGTGTCCATGCTTTTGCTCCAAGTGAGCATAAGTTACGCCAGGGAAAGCCTCGTCGAACGTCTGCTCTGGCGTTTTTCTAGGTCCCCGAAATGCTCATTTTGAGCATAAGGAGCCGCCGATGGCCGCCGATGGGTTCCAGTTCGCGTTCACGCCGCAGGTCGAGGCGGCCACGGCTCCCGTCTGGGAGAAGGTCAGGCGACACGTCACGCCGATGGAGTGGCGGGCCCAGGCGCCGCTGATCGACGCCATCAACCGTCTGAAAGCCGACAAGGACGCGGTGATCCTGGCGCACAACTACATGACGCCGGAGATCTTCCACGGGGTCGGCGACTACGTCGGCGACAGCCTGGGCCTGGCCAAGGAGGCCGCGCGCTCGAAGGCCAAGATCATCGTCCAGGCCGGCGTGCACTTCATGGCCGAGACCTCGAAGATCCTGTCGCCTGAGAAGACCATCCTGATCCCTGACCTGCGCGCCGGTTGCAGCCTTGCCGCTTCGATCACCGGGGCGGACGTGCGGCTGATCAAGCAGCGCTATCCGGGAATTCCGGTGGTCACCTATGTCAACACCACTGCCGAGGTGAAGGCCGAGACAGATATCTGCTGCACCAGCGCAAACGCCGTTCAGGTCGTGGAAGAAGCCGCCCGGCTCTGGGGAACCGACCGAGTGGTCCTCATCCCCGACGAATTCCTGGCGCGAAACGTGGCGAGGCAGACCGACATCAAGATCATCGCGTGGCAGGGCCGCTGCGAGGTGCACGAGCGCTTCACCGCCGCCGACATTCTCGAACTGAAGGAAGCCTATCCGGACGCCGAGGTGCTGG
>JANXXK010000313.1 GCA_025350685.1 Alphaproteobacteria bacterium
GCGACCTCCAGCGGCAGGTCCACCAGCCCCAGCAGGTTCGCCACCCGCCCGTCGATCCGCTTGGCGTCCCAGCCCAGCAGCTTCGGGGTGATGGCGATGTTCTCGCCGACCGTCAGATGCGGGAAGAGACCCACCTCCTGGAACACGTAGCCGATCTTGCGGCGCAGCTCATGCGGCGGGATGGCGGTGACATCCAGGCCCAGCACCCGCACCGCGCCGGCGTCAGGGACCACCAGGCGGTTGATGGTCTTGAGCAGCGTGGTCTTGCCCGACCCCGAGCCGCCGACCAGGGCGGTGAAGGCGCCCTTCTCCACCGACAGGCTGACGCCGGCCAGTGCGGCCTGGGCGCCGTAGTGCTTCGCGACTGAGGTGAGTTCGATCGCCGGGGCGGACATGCCCAAGGCGTAGCATGAGTTCGCCGATCCGCTGCAAGCCGCCTTTCGCCCGGCGGCCGGCGCCCCTAGGGTCGCTGAGGGAGGAACCTGCCATGAGCTTCAAGGTGCTGGCCGAAGGCCTGCTGTTCCCCGAGGGGCCGATCGCCATGCCGGACGGCTCGGTGATCCTGGTGGAGATCGCGCGGGGCACGCTGAGCCGCGTGTGGAACGGCAAGGTCGAGGTGGTCTGCGACCTGGGCGGCGGGCCGAACGGCGCGGCGCTGGGGCCGGATGGGGCGGTCTATGTGGCCAACAACGGCGGCGGCGGGCTCGGCGGCGGCGGCATCGCCGGCCGCGTGCCGGGCCGGCCGGTTAGCCAGGGCGGGATCGACCGCGTCGACCTGGCCACCGGCAAGGGCGAGCGCATCTACGACAAGGTGGGCGACAACCTGCTGTCGGCGCCCAACGACCTGGTCTTCGACAGGGAGGGCGGCTTCTGGTTCACCGACTTCGGCCGGCAGACCGGGCGCACGCGCCATCTGAGCGGCGTCTACTACGCCAAGCCCGACGGGTCGTTCGCCCAGGAGCTGTCGTTCGGCGGCGCCGGCTACAACGGCATCGGCCTGTCGCCCGACGAGCAGACGGTCTATGCGGCGGAAACCTACACCGGGCGGCTGATCGCCTTCGACCTGAGCGCGCCGGGCCAGGTGGTGAAGGGCGGCCGCGGCGGGCGCATGGTCGGCGCCGCGCCCGGGCGGGCGTTCTTCGACAGCCTGGCGCTGCAGGCCAACGGCGACATCTGCATCGCCTCGATCGGCGACGGGATCACCACCATGACGCCCGCGGGCGGCGTGACCCAGACGCCCCTGCCCGACAATCTGGTGACCAATATCTGCTTCGGCGGCGCCGACATGCGCGACGCCTACATCACCATGTCCGGCGTGGGCCAGCTGATCCACATGCGCTGGCCGGACCCCGGGCTGAAGCTGAATTTCGGCGCGTATTGAGACTCGCTCAGATCGGCATCCGCAGGATTTCCTGGTAGGCGCTGATCACCTGGTCGCGGATCGCCATGACCGTTTCCATGCTCGACTGGGCGGCGGAAACGGCGGTGACCACATCGACCAGCTGGGCCTTGCCCTGCACCTGGTTGGTCATCTGGTGCTCGGCGTTCTTGGAGGCATTCATGGCGTCGGACATCACTGACTTCAGCATGTCGCCGAAGCCGCCGCCGTGGGCCGCGGCGTCGATGCCGCCGCCGATGCCGGGATCGACCCCGATCGCCTTCTGGGCGGCGGCGTAGGCGTTGGCGGCGGAGAGCGCGGTGATCATGGCCTAGGCCTCCCCTAGCGCTTCAAGAGGTCGAGGGTGCGCTGGTCCATGGCGCGCGCCGTCTCGATGACATTGAGGTTGGCTTCGTAGGCCCGCTGCGCTTCGCGCATGTCCATGGCCTCGATGAGCGGGTCGACGTTGGGGGTCTTCACATAGCCCTGGGCGTCGGCGGAAGGATTGCCGGGCTCGTAGTCCGACTTGAAGGCGGTCTTGTCAGGCGCAGTGCGGCTCATCTTGACGCCGATGCCGCCGCCCACCTTGGTGGGCTCGAAGATCGGCTCCTGGCGGCGGTACGGGTCGCCGCCGGCGGTGCGCGAGGTCGAATTGGCGTTGGCCAGGTTCTCGGCGATGATCCGCATCCGCGCCTGCTGGGCGCGAAGGGCGGAGACGGCGATCGCCTGGGAGGCGCCGGTCGGGGAAACGGGATCGGCCATCTAGCGGGTCCTAGGCGCCGGGCCGGCGGGTGGCCAGCTTCAGCATGTCGAGGGACTTCTGGTAGAAACTGACCGCCGCGTCGTAGTCCATGCGCGCCTGGGTCATCTTCATCATCTCTTCCTCGAGGACGACACCGTTGCCGCTGAGGGTGACTTCGGAATCGTTGGTCTTTACCGACTTCACGCCGGCGGCGAGGCCCTGGCCGGTCCCTGGAGCCTGCATGTGACCCCGCTGGGTGACCGCCATGGTTCCGGCCGGGGCGACGGCCGAGGCAGAGGCGGCGGCCTGCACCCGGGCCTGGAAGCTGAAGGCTTTTAGGTCGTGCGGCGCAAAGCCGGGGGTGTCGGCGTTGGCGACGTTCTCGGCGATCACCCGCTGGCGTTGGGCGAGATAGCCCATCCGCGAGCGCAACATCGCGAAGATCGGAATGTCGGCAATGTCCATGCCCGGCATGGTGAACAAACAGGGTTAACCCCGGTTTAAGGGACGCAGGCCACACAGGCGTCATGATCACCGAATTCGCCCGAGCCGCTTTCGCGCTCATCCTGACCCTGGGTCTGATCGGCCTGGGCGCAGTGGCCCTGCGCCGTTTCGGGCCCAACGCGCTCGCCCGTTTCGGCCGCCCCAGGGCCGACCGGCGCCTGGTGATCCTGGAGAGCCTGGTGCTCGATCCGGCGCGCCGCCTGGTGATCGTCTCATGCGACGGCAAGGAGCGACTGCTGCTGCTCGGCGAAGGCCAGATCGTCTCGGCGATCGATGGGCCGAAGGGCCGGTCCTGATGCGCGAGCTGTGGAAATCTATCCGCACCCTGCCGGCCGAGGAGTGGCGCCGCGCGGTGGTTCTGGCGGCGATGGCGACGCTGGCCAGCCTGGTGTTCCCGGCCGCCGCGCTGGCCCAGGCGCTCAACGTCAACCTCGGCACCGGCGCCGGCCTGACCGAGCGGGTGGTCCAGCTGATCGGGCTGATGACCGTACTGTCGCTGGCGCCGTCGATCGTGATCATGACGACGGCCTTCGTGCGCATCGTGGTCGTGCTGTCGCTGCTGCGCACCGCGATTGGCCTGCAGCAGAGCCCGCCCAATGCGGTGATCATCTCGCTGTCGCTCTTCCTGACCGCCATCGTCATGGGCCCGACGCTGCAGAAGTCCTACGACGACGGCATCAAGCCCCTGATGGACCAGCAGATCGAGCTGCCGGCGGCGTTCGACGCGGCCGGCGCACCGGTCAAGACCTTCATGCTCGCACAGGTCAATCGCGACGACCTGGCGCTGTTCATCAAGCTGTCGAGAATCCCCAAGCCCGCCAAGGCCGCCGACACCCCGCTGCAGGTGGTCACGCCGGCCTTCATGATCTCCGAGCTGAAGCGGGCCTTCGAGATCGGCTTCCTGCTGTTCGTGCCGTTCCTGGTGATCGACCTGGTGGTGGCCAGCGTGCTGATGAGCATGGGGATGATGATGCTGCCGCCAGTGGTGGTCAGCCTGCCGTTCAAGCTGATCTTCTTCGTGCTGGTCGACGGCTGGCGGTTGGTTTGCGGCAGCCTGGTGCAGAGCTTCCAGCACGGCGCCGGCGGCTAGCGTGGCATCCGACCCGGGGCCGTGGGGCGGCCCGCAGCCTGACGAGCCGCCGCCGCAGCCGCGAGTTCCGCGCCATCGCCGATGGATCTGGCTGGCGCTGATCGCGCTGTTCGCCGGTGCGATCTGGTGGCTGGCTCACACCTTTCCAGGCGGGCTGCAGACCCCGCAGGACTGGGGCTGGCTGGGATACGCGATCGTCTTCATGGCGATGCTATCGGCGGGCCTGCTGACCGCGCGGCGGATCGACTGGGGCCAGAAGGCGCGGCATGCGGCGATCTGGGTCGCCGTGCTGGCGGTCCTGGTCATCGGCGTCGCCTTCCGCAGCGAGTTGGAAGGCGTCGGCCAGCGGGTGCGGATGGTGTTTTCCGGCGCCTACCCGGTCGCGGCAGGACGCGAGATTATCGTGCCGCAGCAGGACAACGGCGGCTTCTATGTGATGGCCAAGGTCAACGGCCAGCCGGTCCGGTTCCTGGTCGACACCGGCTCCAGCGACACGGTGCTCAGCCCAAGTGACGCCCACCGCCTGGGCCTCGATTCGCCGGGGCAGACGTTCAGCCGCATGGCCGAGACCGCCAATGGCACCGGCTACGGCGCCCCGATCACTGCGGCCAGCCTGTCGGTCGGCTCCATCGAAATCACCCAGATGCCCATGGTGATCAACCAGGCGCCGATGAGCATGTCGCTCCTGGGGATGAGCTTCCTCGGCCGGCTGGACTCCTTCCAGGTCCGGGAGCGCAGGCTCTATCTGAAACCCCGGAGCTGAGCGGCTTTCAGCGATTGTTCCAGGCAAAGCCGGTGGCCAGCGTCATCTGCCGACTGACCGGGAATCGAATCGGATAGAAGCCCGACCCTTTCAGCCGTCCCGCTTCATGGGCGCTCAGCGCCACGTCCAGGTCCCGCAGATCGTTCATCGCCAGCCAGGGGGCGGAGATCTTCTCGCCGGCGCGGCAGCAGTGGGCGGTCCACAGGATGGTGTCGGCCGGCAGGTCCGCCAGCAGCCGCCGCGCGGTGGCGTGATAGGCCGACAGGCTCGCGCCCGGCAGGAAGGCGTAGAGGGTCGTCGGATAGATGTAATCGCCGGCGAACAGGCGGTGCGTGGCCGGATCGTAGAGCGAGACCGAGCTTGGCGTGTGGCCGGGCGTGCTCAGCACCCGCAGCGCGCGTCCGCCCAGGTCGATCGTCGCGTCCGGCTTCAGCCATTCGGCCACCGTCAACGTGGGCGCGGACCGGCCATCAACCAGGCCGAGGTATTGGTAGCGGCCCGGCCTGAACCGTCCGCCGCCGACGTCGGCCCGCGTCTGCGGCAGGTCGATCATGGCCACCGACGCGAACGGCCCGACGCCGCCCAGGTGGTCGAAATGCAGGTGGGAGACGACCAGGGTGACCGGCAGCCGCGTCAGCCGCCCGACGATCGGGCCGATGTCGCGCGTCCCGGACCCGGCATCGAACAGCAGGGCCCGGCGTTGGCCGAGGATCAGATAGGCGTAGTTCTGCTGGTAGTAGCGCGGCTCGCCGATGGCGTAGGTGTCGGTGTCCAGCCGCTGGACCGCCCAATAGTCGTCAACCATGGCGCCCGCCGCGAGCGGCGGGCGGGCCGGGTCCACGATGGTGTGCGGCTCAAGAACCGGCGACAGCTCCGCATAGACGTAGGGTGCGAAGGCCAGGGCGCAGATCAGCGCGCCGGCGACCCCGGCCACGAAACCGAACAGCCATCGCGAAGGCGGGCGCATCGGCGCGGAGCTCCGCCCGGACTACAGGTCCGGGTTTTCCTCTTTCCGGCCGCGGGCCATCCGGCGGCTTGGCATGGCCTTGGAAAGCTCCGCCTGGTCAAGCTTGCCGTCGTGGTTGGTGTCCAGCTCGACGAAGCGGGCCTTGAGTCCAGCCATCGGCCCCTTCAACTCGCTGGGCTCGATGAAGCCGTCCAGGTTGCTGTCCAGCGCGCCCATCATCTGCGAGGCGAAGAGCTTGGTTTGCAAGTCGCCCCGGACGTGGCTCACGGTCTCCTCGGCCCAGCGGTAGTTGACCCGGAAGTACATCATCTCGTCGGGCGTCTGTTCGCCCCAGGTGACGGTGCGCTTCGGATCCGGGTTGGCCGGATTGTGCACGGAGTTGTCGTAGACCCAGGTGGCGATCAGCTTGGTCCCGGCCTTCACCAGGATCGGCTTCACCGGATCGTAGTCACGCTGCCAGTTGAAGTCGTACTTGGGCAGCGACAGCAGCATGGTTTCCTTGCCGTCCGGCGTCTGCGCCTTCAGCTCCACGTGGTAGCCGCGATAGTGGGCATGCGGATAGAGCGTGTAGAGGTAGGCGTCGGCCGGGAAGGTCAGGTAGGCGATCTCCTGGTGACGCGCCTCGCCCGGCGGGATCGACAGCGCGAAGGTGGAGATCACCGTCGAGCGCTTGATGTACTGCGGCGGGGCCTTCAGCGTGTAGAAGCCGACCTGGGTCAGGTCCGTCGTTTCCTTGCCCATGGTGGTGTAGTGCATCTGGAAGTGCAGCTTGCCGCCGGCCGGCACGGGCGCGCCGGAGCCGTCGGCCATGACCTGCGGCTGGGCCCCCGGCGTATAGGAACCCACCGAGCCACCCGG
>JANXXK010000327.1 GCA_025350685.1 Alphaproteobacteria bacterium
CGCCGCCGCCTGGATCCACGCCGAAGCCGCCGATCTGCACGGGCCGGGGCTGATCTCGGAGGACCTGCCGGGCCTCGCGCCCGCGGTTCTGCGCCGGCTGCATGAAGACCAATAGGGTCACGAAAAAGGGCGGTGGCCTGCGCCACCGCCCGATCCCGTTGTTGCGAAGCGGTCGCCTTAGAAGTTGGCGGTGAAGCCCACGAACATCGCGCGACCCAGGAAGTCGTAGGTCGGGTAGGCGTTCGGCAGGCCGGTGCCGACGATCGCCGAGTTGAGGATCTGCGGGTCCTTGTCGAAGATGTTGTTGATCCCGGCGCGGACCTGGAAGGCCTTGTTCAACTTCCAGATGCCCGACAGGTCGAGGTAGCTCACCGCGCGCAGCGTGCCGTCGAAGCTGTCCTGGCGGCCGTTGGTCAGCGTCGGGTCGGAGGTGTTGGACTCCAGGCTGGCCTTGCCAATGTAGCGCCATTGGGCGGAGAGCAGCACCGTCCAGGGGGTCTGCCAGGAGGCGCGCAGGGTGTGGCGCCACTTGGGGTTCACCGTCTGGCAGGTGCCGCCGAACAGGCCCGCGCAATCGTAGGTGTGAGCGCCCGGCGTCGGCGTGGTGGTGGCTTTCAAGAGCTCGCTGCCGATGAAGTTGAACTGCAGGTCGCCGTAGCCGTCGGCCAGGCCCAGGCGGGTGAGCGGCAGGTTGTAGGTCGCCTGCAGATCGATGCCGTCGAACTCACCGGCGCCGACGTTGACCGCCGTGCCGCTGATGTAGCCGCCGCCCTGCACAGAGGTGCCGAACAGGATGCCGCCGCCGCTGCGCACGACGTTGGAGCAGAACACCGGATTGCCGGTGGTCAGGCACTGGTTAAGGGTGAAGGCCAGCGGGATCTTGCTGATCGTCCGGTCCTGCTTGATCACGAAATAGTCGACGCTGCCGGTGAAGCCCTCCAGGAAGCTTGGCCTGATCGTGAAGCCTACCGAATAGGTGTCGGCCTTCTCCGGGATCAGCCTGGTGTTGCCGCCGGTGAGGGTGGCGCACTGCGCGGCCGGGCACTGGACGATGTGGTTGGTGGAGCCGCCATCGCCGTACTGGGCCGCGGTGACGCCGGTGTTCATGCACTGAGCGAGCGTCGCCGTCGCCGGCCCGGTGGGGGTGGGCGAGCAGGGGTCGACCGAGACCTCGGTGGTGTTGGTCACCGACTGGGGCGCGAACAGCTCGATGATGTTCGGCGCCCGGATCGCGCGGTTGTAGGAGGCGCGGAAGCCGATGTCGTGCACCGGCGCCCACTGCAGGCCGAGCTTGTAGGTGTTGGCGTTCACCCCGGTGGTGTAGTGGGAGTGGCGGTAGCCGCCGTCGAGCGTGAGGTCGTCGAAGAACGGCATCGACTGGACGATCGGGGCGCGGAACTCGCCGTATTCCTCGGTGACGCCCAGGCTGGCGTTGACCACCGTAGCGGCCCCGCCGAAGCCGGCCAGGTCGTTGGATATCTCGGCCTGATCGGGCGCGTAGCCGTAGGTCTGGCGGCGGGTCTGGACACCCAGCGAAACGCCGACCCCGTCGGTGGCCCAGGGCGACTTGACGCCGTAGCGGCCGAGATCGCCGGTGATCGTGCCCTCGACGATGGTTTCGGAGACCTTGCCGTAGGAGGTGCCGGTCCCGTTCAGATAGGCCACTTGGGCAGGGGTCACGCCGCCCTCGGTGAAGATGTTGTAGGGCACGCAACCGGAATCCGTGCCGTTGACCTTGGCGATGCAGGTCGGCGTACCGCCCACATTGACCACCTGCAGTGCGTTCTGGATGCGACTGTTGGACAGGTAGTTGGTGTTCGATTGGAAGAGCGTGGTGTAGTAATATTGTGCGTACACGTCGTAATGCCATCCCTCCAGGTCCGGAATGTCCCCTCGGGCGCCGGCGACGACGCGGTAGTTCTGATGTTCATAGGTGGACGAGCGCGGGCCGCCCTCGATGTTGCGGCGGCCGTAGAGCAGGTCGGCGTTGGCCCCGCTGGCGATCTCGGCCGGGGAACAGATGACCGCGGCCTGCTGGGCGCTGAGCAGCGGGTTGTTGCAGTTGACCAGGAAGCCGGCGTTCGGCGACGGGCCGCCGCCCTGGAAGAGGCCTGAGGGCGCCACCGCCGTCACCGAGCGGTCGTTCATGTAGGAAAACTCGCCGTAGAGATCGAGGTTTTTGCTGAGTTCGTAGTGGGCGAAGAAGCCCGCGGAATAGCGCTCGTCGTCGTGCTGCAGATACTGGAACGGGGCGGAGTTGAAGATCAGCGGTGGGCTCACCGCGGCCGGGGCCAGCCCGTAGTCGATGAACTGGTGGCCGACCACGGCAAAGCCATTGACGTTGGTGACGCCGGTGCCGTTTCCAGCGGACAGGAAGAACTGGTTGGAGTTGGGCGAACCGTTGCAGAACGGCGTCGTGCCGCTGCGCACGCGGACCTGGCAGGCCGAGAAATCCCGCGTTGATTGCGAGACCGGATCCTGATGGTGGTAGACGAGATAGCCGGTGATATTCATCCGGTCGTCCATGCCGTTGGTGCCGAGCACCACCGAAAGGTCGCGTGAGCGGCCGTCCCACACATCGCCCTTGGGGATCGGATAGTTGCGGGCGCGCAGCAGCGCCTGAATCCCCCGCTCGTCGTTCTGGCTGTGCTGGGCGATGCCCACCTGGCCGTCGATCTGCATGCCCTGGAAGTTGTGCTTCATGACGAAGTTGACGACGCCGGCCACGGCGTCGGAGCCGTAGGTGGCCGAGGCGCCGCCGGTCAGCACCTCGACGCGATCAACCAGGGGCGCAGGGATCTGGTTGAGGTCCGGCGCTGGGTTGGGGTTGCCCGTGTTGGCGTCGGCGATGCCGAGGCGGCGACCGTCGACCAGCACCAAGGTGCGCTGTGGCCCCAGGCCGCGCAGGTCAGCTGTAGAGACGCCGCCCGGACTGGAGAGCGGGTTGGACGTGCCGGAGAAGTCGATCGCCGCGTTCTGGAAATTCTGCGGCAGGTTGTTGATCAGGTCGATGACGTCGGTCTTGCC
>JANXXK010000031.1 GCA_025350685.1 Alphaproteobacteria bacterium
CCCAACCAGCTGCCGACGGCGATTTCCGGTCTATATGGGCCAGCCGCTGGAGGACTCTTCCCGAAGACCACCTACCAGCCTCTGCCCGGCTCGCCGTTCAAGAACTATCCCGGCACGACCCAGCAGGTCGGACGCCTGACCCTGCAATGGACGCCGACCGACCGCTTCGACGGGACGCTGAAGGTGCTGGTGGCGAATTACCAGGACCACGGCGACAGCATGGCCGGGCGGATGTTTTCCTGCGGCCCGCTCACATCCAAGCCCGCCAGCCTCGACCTCTATCAGATTTTCCTGACCGGCGCGCCCAAGGTGGTCGTTGATCCCTACGGCTCCTGCAACATCAAGGACAAGGTGAACTCCTACGGGACCTTGCCGCCGTCCTATGCGGCCAACTATCCCGGATCAAAAGGCGGGCGCACGTTTACCGAAGTGGTGAGTTATCTTGGCTCCCTCACTCTGAATTACCATCTCAGCGACCACGTGTCGCTCACCTCGGTCACCGGATACTATAAGTATCGCGAGTTTCAGTACTCGAACTATGACGAGACCGTCTTCGATATAGCGTCTGGCCAGAACAACGAATACAATACCTCATTCTCTCAGGAACTGCGCACGGCGACGTCATTCGAGGGGCCACTGAACTTCACAGGCGGCGTCTTCTACAGCCACGATGACAGGAAATTCGTGCAGTCTGGAATGGTCGCCTATACGCCCCCGGACCCCGCCACTGGCCAGACCAACACCTTCGGCAGCCTGGACCTTTTCAAGACCGCCACCTATTCGGCCTTCGCCGAGCTGAACCTGAAACTGCCGCACAACGTCGAGATCGCCGGCGGCGCGCGGTACACCGAGGAGCAGAAGAAGGGCGACACGGGCACCACCTATCTCTCGCTGTTCGGACAGCTCATCAACCTCGCCTCCCCGGTCGGAAAGCGGATCAAGGGTGAGTTCACCGACCACAACGTCTCTCCGCAGTTGACCGTGAGCTGGCACCCAAGCCCAAACGTCCTGATCTATGGAGCCTACAAGGAGGGCTTCAAGTCGGGCGGCTTCTCGGCCCCAGCGGTCATTCCCGCCAATGCGACACCCGAAAATCAGAAGTTTGGCCTCGAGACGGCAAAGGGCGGCGAGATCGGCCTCAAGGCCGCGAACCTGCTTCCAGGGCTCACTGGAGACCTCACGTTCTATCAGTACACTCACTACGGCCTGCAGTTGACGGCCTTCAATGCAGCGACAACTTCCTATTTCACCCAGAACGCGGCCAGCGCCACGATCAAGGGCGTTGAGGCCAATCTGAACTACGTACCGCCGGCGCTCCCGGAAATCAGCTTGCGGGCTTCGGTCGGGTACAATCACGCGCGGTATGACCGCTTCCGCACCGCCCAGTGCTGGACCGGCCAACCGACCGCAACCATCGTCAACGGCGGTGTCGTGCCGGCCACAACCGGGACCAATCCGATCTTCATCCCTTTTGCGAACGGGCGTTACTGCATCGGCGGCGTGCAGGATCTGAGCGGCCTGCCGCTGTCGCGAGCGCCGGACTGGTCGGTCATCGCCGGCGCCTCGTGGGACCATCCGCTGGGTGACAGGTGGACACTGGGCCTGACGGCGGACACTCGCTACACCACCGGCTATTATTTGAGCACGAACGACAGTCCCTTCGCCTACCAGCACGCCTTCCAGACGCTCAACCTCAGCGTCCGGCTCTACAGCGAGGATTGGGAGTTCGCCCTTATCGGCCGCAACGTTACCGACAAGGCCTATGCTGTGCTGGGCGGGGACAAGCCGCTTGGTCTCCCGGGCGAAGTGCTCGCCGGCGTGGGTGAGCCGCGGACGATCACGCTGCAGGTGAGCCATCCGTTCTAGCGGCAGCTGCCGGAGGGGTAGTCCCATCCCTCCGGCAGCGCTTTACGATCCCGTCCGGTAGTCCCCGAAGGCCTCATCGCGGGCGGAGAGGCCCTTGGTCAGGTCTTCGCGGATCTTGCCGAAGGTCTCGCGGCTAGAGGCGGTGGTCAGCGCCAGGGCCTGAATTTCGGCGCCCGCGCGGATGGCGGCGCGCAGGCCCATGATCTCCATGGCCCGATGCACTGAGCGCTTGTTCATCTGCTGGACGTCGGTGGGGATCTTGGCGACTCGCTCGGCCATGGCCAGGACGCCGGCCTCCAGCTCCGCTGCGGGGAACGCGCGGTTGGCGAAGCCGACGCGGACGGCCTCCAGCCCGTCGATGGCGTCGCCGGTCAGCATCATCTCCATGCCGGGCCGCAGGCCGCAGAGCCAGGGGTGGAACTGGTTGTCCGGCGGGCTCATCATCCGGACCGGCGGGTAGCCGATCTTGGCGTCCTCGGCCACGTAGACCAGGTCGCAGGCGGTCGCCAATTCGGAGCCTCCCGCCAGGCACCAGCCGTGGACCTGGGCGATCACCGGCTTGGCGAGGTCCCAGACCCGGAAGCACCCCTCCACGACGTGCCGAGACCAATGACCCGCACCACCCGCGGTGTGGAACGGATAGGGCGGCGCGGTCCCGCCACTCAGGTCGTAGCCTGCCGAGAAGCACGGGCCGGCCCCGCGCAGGATGGTCACCCGGACCTCCGGGTCGGTGTCGGCCGCCTCCAGGGCCGCGAACACCTGGGCGCGCAACTCGTTGGAAAGCGCGTTGCGCTTCTCCGGCCGGTTCAGCGTCAGCCGCCGGACGTGGGGCGCGGGGTCGTCGACAATGAGAACATCAGACATGACGGAGCCTCAATTTTCAGGGCGAGCCAGGGCGGCTGTGACAGACGTGACGATTTCCTCCCGCGTGGGGTTGCGGCGTAGCGTGAGGCCGCCGTTCACCTGCAGGTTCTCACCGGTCATGAAGCATTCGTCTGAGCCAAGCCAAACGCAAGCTGCCGCAATGTCTTCCGAGGTGCCGACGCGGCCCAGCGGATAGCTGGGCAGAAAAGCCTCGAAGACGCCCGGCGTGGTCTGAGCCTGGGCTGTCATGGGCGTGGCGGTAAGCCCGGGCGATATCGAGTTCGCCCTGATTCCTTCCGCGCCGAACTCGTTGGCGACGCAGCGCATCACATGGTCCGATCCCGCCTTGGTGCCCATGTAGGCAGCATGATCGTTGAGCATGATCGTGGCGGTCGCCGAACTTATCTGGATCAGCGAGCCGCCGCGGCCGGCTTCACGCATCGCTCCTACCATCGCCTGCAGCCACAGAAACGGACCCCTGAACTGCAGATCGGCCATCTGCCGGAGTTCGTCCTCGGTCGTATCCAGAAACGGCTTGAGCAGGCCCCATCCGGTGGCGTTGACCGCGACGTCCAGGGCGCCGTGCCACGCCAAGGCCGCATCGGCCAAACCCTTCAGGTCTTCCCTTCGGGTGATGTCGCAAAGGACGGCGCGGCCGCCCAGTTCCTCGGCCAGCCGGTTGAGTTCTTCGGCGCTGCGCCCGGCGACCAGAACCCGCGCACCTTCGGCGGCGAACCTGCGGGCGATCACCTGTCCCATGTTGCCCGCGCCGGCCGCGCCCAGCACAACAGCGGTCTTCCCGTCCAGTCGGCCCATCTGAGTTCTCCCTTAAAAAAGCAATCTTGCTGGTTTTTTTCTCTCCGGCTAGTGTGCTTCTGACGGCCATGCGCCGTTAAGCGGGAGGCCCCATGGGGCACGATGGAGAAGGACAGGACGGCGGCCGGGCGCGTTGCCCCGGCGCCGGCTGGGACGACCTGATGAAGGCCGACAGCCGCCGGCCCCCTGAGTTCATGGTCGAGGACGCCTACGACTACATGGGCTCCGAGCCGCTGGCCGCGGCGCGCTACACCTCGCCCGAGTTCTTTGCGCGCGAACTGAAGTCGATGTGGCCCAACGTCTGGCAGTTCGCGGCCCGGGAGGAGGAGATCCCCGATAGCGGGGACGTGGTCGTCTACGAAAACGCCGGCCGCTCATATCTGGTGACGCGCCAGGCCGACGGCTCAGTGCGGGCCTTCCACAACGTGTGTCTACACAGAGGGCGGAAGCTTCGGCTGGACTCAGGCTGGTCGAAGGACTTCAAGTGTCCCTTTCACGGGTTTACGTGGAACACGGACGGCAGCCTGAAGGAGATTCCCTGCCGCTGGGACTTCGGCCACCTGGAGTCCGAGCAGATGGCCCTGCCTGAAGCTCAGGTCGGGCGGTGGGGCGGGTACATCTTCGTGAAGGAGGCCGAGGGCGGCCCAACGCTCGAGGAATACCTCGCGCCCCTGCCCGATCATTTCCGGCGTTGGCGGCACGAGGACTGCTACACGGCCATCTGGGTCGCCAAGGTGATCCCGGCCAACTGGAAGGCCACCGCTGAGGCCTTCATGGAAGCTTGGCACTCCGTCATCACCCATCCGCAGATCCTGCCGTTCACCGGAGACGCCAACACCCGCTACAATGTCTACGGCGACCATGTGAACGTGGCCCTGACGCCGTTTGCGGTGCTCTCTCCGCATATCGATCCGGCGGGCAAGAGCCAGCAATGGATCGTTGACGAATTCCTCAAGTACAACGGCAGGGCTGGCGGCGACGACTTGAAGGTCGATGTCCCGGACGGGGTGAGCGCGCGGACGCACATGGCGGCGGTCAACCGCGAGCGCTACACCGAAATGACCGGGCGCGATCACAGTGAAGCGACGGACGCCGAACTCCTCGACGCCTTTACCTACAATGTGTTCCCCAACTTCGGCCCGTGGGGCGGCTTCATGCCGAACATCGTCTACCGCTGGCGACCCTGGCCCGACCAGGACCGCACGCTGATGGAGGTTCGCATCCTGATGCGCAACACTGCCGGCCAGCCGATGCCTCGGGCGGCGTCGATGCGGCGGCTCGCCGACGATGAGCCCTGGACCGCTGCGGTTGAGATCGGCGCTCTGGGCGGCATCTTCGACCAGGACATGGCCAATCTGCCCTATGTCCAGGACGGACTGAAGGCGTCGAAGAGCGGTCTCGTTCAGCTCGGTGACTACCAGGAAATTCGCATCCGCCACTTCCACCGGACGCTGGACAAGTACCTCGCCCGGTTCGGGTGACCCCTGCAAAGAGCAAGACGATGACGATGCCCTTACCCGTCCGCATGCCGAAGTGGGGCCTCTCCATGCAGGAGGGCAAGATCGTGGACTGGTGGAAGGCCGAAGGCGCCGCCGTGCGCGAAGGCGAGGATCTCGTCGACATCGAAACGGCCAAGATCAACAACGTCTACGAGGCGCCTGCTGGCGGCGTCCTGCGGCGGATCGTGGCGCAGCCAGGCGTGACCCTTGCGGTCGGCGCTCTGATCGCTGTCCTGGCCGACGCCGAGACGCCCGAGGACGACATCGACGCCTTCATAGCGGACTTCCAGGCGAGCTTCGTGCCCGACGCCGGCGGCGATGACGAGGTAGGTCTGCAGGTGTCGGTGGTCCCGGCCGGGGGCCGATCCATCGCCGTGGGACGGACCGGCTTAGCCGACGGAACGCCCGTAGTGCTGGTCCATGGGTACGCGGGCGATATGAACGGATGGGCCTTCAACGTGCCGGCGCTGGCGCAGCGAGCGCCGGTGATCGCGATCGACCTGCCCGGGCACGGCGGGTCGGAAAAGGATGTCGGGGACGCCTCGCTCGCGAGCCTTGCGGCGACGGTGAGCGCCGTTCTCGAGGCGCTCGGTGTCGAACGAGCGCATCTCGTGGGTCATTCGCTGGGCGGGGCCGTGGTCGCCCGGCTGGCCAT
>JANXXK010000058.1 GCA_025350685.1 Alphaproteobacteria bacterium
TTGAAGTGCACCGTCCTGCCCTGGCCGTCGGTCAGGCGACCGTCGTCCAACACCTGCAGCAGTACATTGAAGACGTCGGGATGGGCCTTCTCGACCTCGTCGAACAGCAGCACCTGATAGGGCCTGCGCCGCACCGCCTCGGTCAGCGCCCCGCCCTCGTCGTAGCCGACGTAGCCAGGGGGCGCGCCGATCATCCGGGAGACCGAGTGCTTCTCCATATATTCGCTCATATCCATGCGGGTGATGGCGTGCTCGTCGGAGAACATGAACTCGGCCAGGGCCTTGGTGAGCTCGGTCTTGCCGACGCCGGTGGGGCCTAGGAACAGGAAGGAGCCGATCGGGCGGTTGGGGTCCTGCAGGCCGGCGCGGGCCCGGCGCACGGCGTCGGAGACGGCCAGCAGCGCCTCCTCCTGGCCGACCACGCGGGCGCGCAGCGCGTCTTCCATGGCCAGCAGCTTCTCGCGCTCGCCCTCCAGCATCTTTTCCACCGGCACGCCGGTCCAGCGGGAGACCACCGCGGCGATCTGTTCGGCGTCGACCACCTCGATGGTGACGGCGTTGGCCTCGGCCTTGGACTCTTCCTCGGCGAGGCGCTTTTCCAGGGTGGGGATTTCGCCGTAGGCGATCTCCGAGGCGCGCTGCAGGTCGCCACGGCGTTGCGCCACCACCAGCTCGGCGCGCAGGCGGTCGATGGCCTCTCGAGCCTGGGCGGCGGAGGAGACCTTCTCCTTCTCCGAGCGCCAGCGGGCGGTCATGTCCTGCGACTGGCCCTCGAGCTCGATCAGCTCGTCCTCCAGCTTTTCCAGCCGCGCTTTGGAGGCCTGGTCGGTCTCCTTGGTCAGGGCCTCGCGCTCGATCTTCAGCTGCACGACGCGCCGGTCGATCTCGTCGAGTTCTTCCGGCTTGCTATCGACGGCCATGCGCACGCGGCTGCCCGCCTCGTCCATCAGGTCGATGGCCTTGTCCGGCAGGAAGCGGTCGGAGATGTAGCGGTTGGACAGGGTGGCGGCGGCGACGATGGCGCTGTCGGAGATGCGCACCCCGTGGTGCAGCTCATATTTTTCCTTCAGGCCACGCAGGATGGAGATGGTGTCCTCCACCGTGGGCTCCGAGACGAACACCGGCTGGAACCGGCGGGCGAGGGCGGCGTCCTTCTCGACGTTCTTGCGGTACTCATCGAGCGTGGTGGCGCCGACGCAATGCAGCTCGCCGCGGGCCAGCGCCGGCTTCAGGAGGTTGGAGGCGTCCATGGCGCCTTCGCTCTTCCCGGCGCCGACCAGCGTGTGCATCTCGTCGATGAACAGGATGATCGAGCCTTCGGCCGCAGTGACCTCGTTGAGCACCGCCTTCAGCCGCTCCTCGAATTCGCCGCGGTATTTCGCGCCGGCGATCAGCGAGCCCATGTCTAGCGACATCAGTTTCTTGTCCTTCAGGCTCTCCGGCACGTCGCCCTCGACGATGCGCAGGGCCAGGCCCTCGACGATGGCGGTCTTGCCGACGCCGGGCTCGCCGATCAGGACGGGGTTGTTCTTGGTGCGCCTGGAAAGGACCTGGATGGTGCGGCGGATCTCCTCGTCGC
This sequence comes from Alphaproteobacteria bacterium, assembly GCA_025350685.1. Taxonomy (GTDB): domain Bacteria; phylum Pseudomonadota; class Alphaproteobacteria; order Caulobacterales; family Caulobacteraceae; genus Phenylobacterium. Next base: position 1,580 of record JANXXK010000058.1, read on the forward strand.
GGCCGATCACCGGGTCGAGCTTGCCGTCGCGGGCGGCTTGGGTGAGGTCCCGCGCATAGCGCTTCAGGGCGTCGTAGCCCTCCTCGGCCGAGGCAGAGTCAGCTGTCTTGCCTTTGCGGATGGCGGTGGCGGCTTCTTCCAGGGCCTTGGTCGAGGCGCCGGCGTCCTTGAGCACCTTGCCGGCGTCGCCGCCGTCCTTGGCGATGGCGATCAGCAGGCGCTCGGTGGTGACGAACGCGTCGCCGGCCTCCTTGGCCCCCAGCTCCGCGCCGGCGAACACGCGCGCCGTCTCGGGCCTCATGTAGAGCTGGCCGCTGCCGCCCTCGACCTTGGGCATCTTGCCCAGCGCGATGTCGGTGGCCTTGTCGGCCTCGTCGGGCCGTCCGCCGGCGCTCTGGATCTGCGCGCGCGACAGCCCGTCCTTTTCCTCCAGCAGCACCTTCAACAGATGCTCCGGCGCGAGCTGCTGGTGGCCGCGGGCCAGCGCCAGGCTCTGCGCCGACTGGATCGCCTGTTTGGCGCGGTCGGAATAGACGTCGATATTCATCAGGTCCCCTCAGAAAGGCAGAGTGGCCGCAGATGCCTTACCAAGCACACCTGCCGCGCCACCCGATGTAGTGTGGCAGATGCGCCACACAAGCCCGCCTGACCCAGATCAGTCCGCCGCGTTGGCGTAGAGCTTCACCACCCGGTAGAGGTACTCGCGCCCTTCGTAGAGGGAGCGGACGCGGATGCGTTGGTTGAGGCCGTGGACGCCGTCGCTGTCGCTGTCGCCGAACATGCCGGACAGCCCATAGGTGGGCGCCCCGGCGGCGGTCAGGAAGCGGCCGTCGGTGGCGGCTGTGGACCGAGCGGCGTACCCGGCCAGAGCGTAGCATCTGTACCTCCCAGCCTGGCCGTGACGGTAGGCGGTTGGAACAAGAGCATCAACAACCGCTCATCCCGGCGAAAGCCGGGACCCGAGCGGGCTCGCAGGCTGATCGCGAGGCGTCCGACTAGGCTCTGACTCAGCTTGGGTCCCGGCTTTCGCCGGGACGAGCGGACCTAGTTGAGCCTGGATTTCTTCGGGGGCTCGGGGGGCATGGGGGCGATGGGGACGCCGTCCTCGACCAGGTCGCGGACCTCGGCGGAGGTGGCCTGGCCGTAGATGCCGCGGTCCTCGGAGCGGCCCTCGTGGATGGCCCGGGCCTCGGTGGCGAAGGCGTCGCCGACGTCGTCGAAGTTGTCTTCCACGTGACGGCGGATGCGGCCCATGGCCTCCATCATCATGGCGTGATTTGGGGCCTGGGAGGCGGCCGGCGCGGCATCGTCGCCGCGCCCCTTCGTCCCGCTGACAGCCGGCGCCATGATCGCCTTACGCACCGCCTTCGACGCGCAGACCGGGCATTCGATCAGGCCGCGGGCCTGCTGGTCGTCGAAATCGGCGGAGGCCCCGAACCAGCCTTCAAAGTCGTGCGCGTGCTCGCAGACCAGGGCGTAGCGGATCATGGCGGGGCCCTCATGCCAGTATCGGGGGGGACGAGAATTCCCGGGCATTGGCGAGGGCCGGGATGGCGGCGCGAGCCTTGGCGGCGTCGGTGAGATCTAGGTCGGCGAACAGCACGCCGGGCTCGTCATGGTCCAAGATCGCAATCACTTCGCCCCACGGCGCGACGGCGATGGAGTGACCCCAGGTGCCGCGCCCGTCCTCGTGACGGCCGCCCTGCGCCGGGGCCAGCACGAAGGCGCCGGTCTCGATGGCCCGGGCCCGCATCAGCACTTCCCAGTGGGCGGCTCCGGTGGGCCGGGTGAAGGCCGCCGGGATGGTCATCACCTCGGCGCCGGCCAGCGCCAGCGCGCGGTAGAGCGCCGGGAAGCGCAGGTCGTAACAGACGGTCATGCCGAGCCTGAGGTCACCCGCCTGGGCGGTGACGGCGCGGTCGCCCGGCTCATAGGCCTCGGATTCGCGCGCGCTCTCGCCGGTGGGCAGGTCAACGTCGAACATGTGCAGCTTGTCGTAGCTGGCGGTGATCTCGCCGGCCGGGGAAATCAGCAGCGAGCGGTTGGCCGCCTTGCCATCCCGCCGCCGCACCAGGGCCGAGCCGATCAGCACCCAGACGGCCGCGTCGCGGGCGGCCTGGCCCAGGCCGAGGACCACCGGGTCGTCCTCCTGGGACTTCAGCGCGGGCAGCAGCTGGGCGCGGTCCTTCTGCACGACGTTGGTGCACTCCGGCGTGGCGATGAACCGCGCGCCGCCGGCCGCGGCCTCGCGGACCAGCGGCAGGACGTGGGCCAGGGCGGCGTCGTGCGTCGCGGGCGTTCGGGTCTGGATCAGAGCGACCTTCATGGGGCACACCTAATACACCGCTCACCCCGGCGAAAGCCGGGGTCCATAGGGCCCTGGTCCAGAGCCAGCCCGGATCCCGGCTTTCGCCGGGATGAGCGGTTGGATCAGGCCGCCGCCTGCAGCAGCGGATCGAGCTGGCCGTTGCGGTCCAGCGCCATCAGTTCGTCGGAGCCGCCGATATGCTGATCGCCGATGAAGATCTGCGGGAAGGTGGCGCGGCCGTTCGAGCGCTGCATCATTTCCTGACGCCTCTCCGGATCGAAGGCGGCCTCGATCTCGGTGAACTCGACGCCCTTCTTCTCCAGCAGGGTGACCGCGCGGACGCAGTAGGGGCAGTAGGGCTTCGTGTAGATTGTGACTTGGGTCATGGCTCAACTAACGCCGAAAGGGGTTGATGGGTCCTATATGGGGGAGTTCGCGGCTTCTTTCACCCTGGCGACCACCGCCACGTCGACGCAGGCCGCGCCCG
>JANXXK010000135.1 GCA_025350685.1 Alphaproteobacteria bacterium
TCAACGGCGCCGAGTGGCTCTCGAAGAACCGGCGCGACCTGATCGACGCGGCCTTCGCGCTTAACGAGGGCGCCGGCGGCGAACTGGACGACAAGGGCAAGCCCATCGTCCACACGGTGCTGGCCGCGGAAAAGATGAGCCAGAACTACCGGCTCGAGGTCACCAACCCCGGCGGCCACTCCTCCCAGCCGGTCCCCGACAACGCCATCTACCACCTGATCCGCGCCATCGACCGGATCAGCCAGTACGACTTCCCAGTCCAGCTGAACGACGCCAACCGCGCCTTCTTCACCCGCATGGCTCCAGTGGCCGGCGGCGAGATGGGCGCGGCCATGACCGCCATCGTCGCCAACCCGAACGACGCCCGGGCCAACGCCATCCTGTCGCGTGACAAGGGCTTCCACTCGATGCTGCGCACCACCTGTGTGGCGACCATGCTGGAGGCCGGCCACGCCACCAACGCCCTGCCCCAGCGGGCGCGGGCCAACATCAACTGCCGCATCTTCCCGGGCGTTTCCGGCGAGGCAGTGATGGCCCAGCTCGTCAGGCTGGCGGCCGACCCGCAGGTGCATGTCTCGATGCCGGAGGTGCGCGGCGCGCCGGTCACCTCGCCGCCGCTGACGCCGCAGATCATGGGCCCGATCGAGAAGCTGTCCGCCGAGATGTGGCCCGGCGTTCCGGTGATCCCGGTACTGCAGACCGGCGCCACCGACGGCCAGTTCCTGACCAACGCCGGCATCCCCACCTACGGCGTCTCGGGCCTGTTCGGCGACCGCAGCGGCAACGGCGTCCACGGCCTGAACGAGAGCATGCGGGTGAAGTCGCTGATGGACGGCCGCGACTTCCTCTACCGCCTGGTCAAGGCCTACGCGGACCAGCCCTAACCCAGCGCCCGCTTCGCCCCGGCCTCGACCACGTCGCGGGGGATCAACCGGATCGTCGAGCTAGCCTTGGCGAGGATTTCACCCGCCGGCCCCAGCAGCCGACCCTCGGCGAAACAGGTGGTCCTCCCGCGCCGCTCGATCCAGCCCTCGGCGGTGACCCGGCCGGGGCGGGCGGGCGCGTAGTAGCTGACCTTCAGCTCCAACGACATGGGGGTCATGTCGGGCAGGATGGTCAGCGAGGCGTGGGCCATGGCCGCGTCGATCCAGCCGCAGACGAATCCGCCCTGCGCCACCCCGCCGGAGTGGCACATCTGCGGCCCGACCTCATATTCGATGACCGAGCGGCCGTCGGCGTCGCTGACGATCCGCACCTGGCCCAGGGTGTCGTGCAGGGTGGGGGCAAGGGCGTCGGTCATTCGGCAGATCCTTCGGCAGTGACGCCGGACCATTGCCAGCCCTTGCGGAAAGGCGCCATCAAAGACCCAACGGGAGGGATCAGATCATGCACACGGGATTCATGCGCGCCGTCTTGGCCGCGTCGCTGGCGCTGGGGATCGGCGCCTCGGCCGTCGCCGCGCCCCCCCTCTCCGCGTCCAGGGGCGTCGTCGATCCGAAGGTCTCCTCGCTGGTCAAGGGCGACCCGGTCACGCTGGGCTTCGACCCGGCCAAGCTGAAGGTGGCCGAGGACGGGCTGAAGGCCGATGTGGCCGCGGGCAAGCTCGCCGGCGCCTACCTGCTGATCGGCCGCCACGGCAAGATCGCCTTCCAGGAGGGCTTCGGCGCGCAGGGCCCCGGGCAGACGGCCGTGCCCAATGAGGAATCGATCTTCCGCGTCTTCTCCATGACCAAGCCGATCGTCACGGTGACGGCCATGACCCTGGTGGAGGAAGGCAAGCTCGACCTCGACGCGCCGGTCTCCAAGTACCTGCCCGAGTACGCGGACTTGAAGGTCTGGCAGGCGGACGGCACGACCAAGCCGGCCACGAAGCCGATGCTGGTCCGCAACCTGATGAGCCACACCTCGGGCCTGATCTACGGCTTCATCCAGGCTACCTCGCCGCTGGCCAAAGTCTGGGACGCCGGTGGCGAGAACCGCCAGGACGTGAAGTTGCGCGACTACGCGAAGCTCGTCGCCAAGCTGCCGCTCCGCACCGAGCCGGGCGCAGCCTGGTACTATTCGCGCTCCATCGACATCCTGGGCGCGGTCGTCGAGGTCGCCAGCGGCAAGACCCTGGACGTGGCGGTCAAGGAACGCGTCACCGGCCCTCTGGGGATGACCGACACCGGCTTCTGGCAACCGGCCAGCAGCACGAGCCGCTTCGACGAGCCGCTGGCCGCCAGCAACCTGCCGGGCATCGGCAACCCCTACTACAACTACACCGTCAAGCCTGTGCAGTTCTCCGGCGGCGGCGGCATCTCGTCCACGGCCGAGGACTATCTGCGCTTCGCTCTGATGCTGCAGGGTAGCGGGACCTACAAAGGCGTGCAGATCCTGAAGCCGGAAAGCGTGGCCAAGATGCGCGTGGACCAGACCACGCCGGCCATTCGCCAGGCCGGCCTGTTCTTCCCGGGACCCGGCATGGGCTTCGGCCTGGGCGGCTCCGTGGTTATCGATGACAAGCTGGCTCGGCCGGGGAACGGCACCTACAGCTGGTGGGGCATCGCCGGCACCGAGTTCTGGGTCGACCCGAAGAACGACCTCTTCATGGTCTTCATGATCCAGAACCTGGAGCGGGCCATGGAATACCAGAGGAAGAACCGCGCCTGGATCTACGACGCCCTGGCGAAGCCGTAGATCAAATCAACCGTCCTCCCCGGCTTGTCCGGGGGACCCATGAACGCCGGATGGCGCCGGAAGGGGCGGGGTGGCCGCGTAGCTGGCCTTGCTGCGCCGTGATCATGGGTCGCCCGGACAAGCCGGGCGATGACGATCCAATATTTTCCGCGTCTCAGATCTTCTTCTTCGCCACCGTCTTCGCCGGCGCACCCTTCAGCGCCGCCAGCACCGCCTTGGGTCGGATCGGCAGGTCGCGGACCCGCGCGCCGGAGGCGGCGAAGATGGCGTTGCCGATGGCCGGTCCCACAACCGTGGTCGCCGGCTCGCCCAGGCCGACTGGCGGCTCGGTGCTTTCGACGAAGATCACCTCGATCTCCGGCACGTCGGCCATCCGGAGCGGCGTGTAGCTCGACAGGTTGGTGTCGCGCACCTGGCCGTCCTGGAACTCAGTGCCCTCGAACAGCGCCAGGCTCATGCCCCACAGCGCCGCGCCCTCCACCTGGGCCTTCGCGCCGTCCGGGCTGACGATGGTGCCGGCGTCAACCACCAGGGTCAGCTTTTCTACCTTCACCTTGCCGCTGGCCGGATCGACATGGACGCGCGCGGCGCAGGCCGTCCAGGTCGGCATGTCGCGTTCCTGGCCGAAGCTGGTGGCCATGCCGAGCCCGGTGTTGGCCGGCAGCTTCTTGCCCCAGCCGACCTCCTTGGCCAGCCGCGCGACGACCGCATGCTGGCGCGTCGCCCCGCCGCGCGCGGTGGGCCCGTCGGCGGCGCCGGAGTTGCGCCCGGCCCCGTCCAGCAGCGAGAGCCGGAAGGCCACCGGGTCCTTGCCCACCGAATGGGCCGCCTCGTCCATGAAGCTTTCCAGCGCCCAGTTGGTCCAGCCCGGTCCCACCGAGCGCAGCCAGCCCGGCCGGAAGGTGGCGTTGGCCAGGTCGTTGCCGACCGCGCGCACCCGCTGCGCGCCGACGCTGTACCAATGGTTCGCGCCATTGATCGCGAAGGGATCGTAGAGCACCCCGTTCGCGCCCTTGGGCATGAAGAAGGGGGCCATCGCCTGGGTCGGCCAGCCGGCGCAGGCGGCGTGGTCCATGGCGATTGGTTTGCCGCTTGGCCCGAAGGCCATCTTGACGATCTGGGTCGAGGCCGAGCGCGGGCTGTCGAAGCGGCTGTCATCGGCCCGCGTGCAGACCATCTTGACCGGCTTGCCGCCGATCGCTTTCGAGGCCAGGGCCGCGCCGACCGCATAGTCGCCGTTCAGTCGCCGCCCGAAGCCGCCGCCCAGCAGATAGGTGCGGAGCACGATCTTGTCCTCCGGCCGGCCCAGCGCCTTGGAGAGCCACGGCAACACCAGCGATTGCCACTGATTGCCGGTATGGATCTCGAACATGCCGTCCTTTTCGAAGGCCAGCGCGTTGATCGGCTCCATCTGGAAGTGCAGGGCTGTCGATGTGGTGTAGGTCGCCGTCAGCGTCGTCTTGGCCCCGGCGAAGGCGGCGTCAACGCCCTTGTCCTCAACCGCCAGTGAGCCGGCCTTGGGATCGGCCAGCAGGGCCGCGGCGCGGGCCTGCAGGTCGGCCTCGGAGACCTTGGCCCCGGGCCCTGAGGTCCAGGTCACCTTGACCAGGTCGGCCGCCTTGTTGGCCGCCGGGAAACTGGTCGCATAGACCATCACCCAGCCCGGCACATTGGCCGAGGGATCGTCGAGCGCGATCGAGCGGATGTAGCCGGGCACCGCCTTGGCGGCGCTGTCGTCGATCGACACGACCGTCGAGTCGTTGCGGGTCGGTGGCAGTTTCGGCCGCGCATAGACCATGCCGTCGACCACCGCATCCAGGCCATAGTGGGCCGTGCCATTGGTCTTGGCCGGAATGTCGCGTGCGTGGGCCGGCTTGCCGATCAGCCGCCGCTCGGCCGCCGGCTTAATCACCATCTTGGCCAGCTCCTCGGGCGTATAGCTGCGCTTCAGCTCGCCCTTGGCGACGATGTCGCCATAGCTGATCGACTTGCCGCCGCCCGAGACCACGCCGCCGCGCGCGGCGCACCCGCTCGCCGGTACGCCCATCAGGCGCGCGCCTTCCTCGACCAGCGCCATGCGCCCCGCGGCCCCCGCCTGGCTATACAGCGGGAAGCTCTGCCACACTGACCACGATCCGCCGGTGACCATCAGGCCCCACTTGGGATCGGAATCGACGTGGTCGATCTTCACCTTGGCCCAGTCGACCTCCAGCTCCTCGGCGACGATGCGGGCAATGGCGGTGCCGACGTGCTGGCCCATCTCGGCGCGGATCACGTGGACGGTGACGGTCCCGTCGCGGTCGATGCCGTACCAGATGGTCGGCTCGAAGCCCGCGCTAGCGGCGCTCGCCTCAGGCGCGCCGGCGAAGCTGAACAGCAGGCCAGCGGCCGACGAGGCGATCAGGAAGCCTCGGCGTGACGGCGCGAGTTCGGTGGAGGAGAGATGGCGGTTCATGCTTTCGCTCCCTCGCCGGCGGCCAGCTTGATGGCCTTTTTGATCCGCACATAGGCCATGCAGCGGCAGAGGTTGCCGTTCATCGCCGCGTCGATATCGGCGTCGGTCGGGTGCGGCTTGGCCTTCAAGAGCGCCGCGGCCTGCATGATCTGGCCGGACTGGCAGTAGCCGCACTGCGGCGTCTGCGCCTCGATCCAGGCCTTCTGCAGCGGGTGGTTCCCGCCCGGGTCCAGCCCCTCGATGGTGGTCACCTCGGCGCCGGCCACCGACTTCAGCGGCGTGATGCAGCTTCGCACCGCCTTGCCGTTCACATGCACCGTGCAGGCCCCGCAGGCGCCGATGCCGCAACCGAACTTGGAGCCCTTCAGCCCGATTTCGTCACGGATAACCCAGAGCAGCGGCGTGTCGTCCGCGCTCGTCGGCGACACCTGCCGCCCATTCAGTTGAAACGCCGCCATCAGCCCCACCCCCGACCATGTTGTTTGGACAGGAGCGGACGCCAGCGCGAGGGCTCGCGCAACCGTTTTCTTGGTCAGCCCGATCTGTAGACGGCGGGCCTAGGGCTTCTCCCCCAGCCAGGTTCGCAGCGCTTTCAAGAACGGAAGGGCGTCGCGGAACTCCTTCTGGGTGAAGCCGTCGCGCAGGTCCTCCATCTTCGGGCGGATGGCGGCCATTGACTGGGCGTAGGCGGCGCGGCCGTCCGGCGTCAGCCAGATCACCTTGCGCCGGCCGTCGTTCTCGCAGTGCTCCACGTGGATCAGCTTGCGCGCGTGCAGCCGTTGCAGGGTGTTGGTCAGCCCGCTCTTGGTCATCTGCAGGGCGCGCGCGATCTCCAGCGGCGAGATCCCGTCGCCGCGCCGCGACAGCAGGTTCATCACCTCGAACTGCGGATAGGTCAGGCCCACCGGCAACTTGCGCGAGATGGTCGTGCGCACCAGGTGCTCGATGTAGCGGATCTCATCGAAGACCTGGACGTCGGGATGGTCTTCCGGTCCGGCACCCATGGAGGCTCCTCCGTTCGTACTCGAACAAGTTACCCGGAACGGCACTGAATCGAAAATTCGAGATCGAACTATTTGTGAACACAGCCTGTGAGTTTGACGACGTTCCGCCGGACCTGTCTGAATGGCAAACCCCAAGACGCCCTCGAGGAGCCACCGATGCCGCATGACCTGACCGCCGCCCTTGACCAGGTCATCGACCGCGCGCTTGCCGAGCAGCGGATCGTCGGCGCCCATGTGCTGGTCGCCCGCGACGGGCAGACCGCCTACGCCCGCGACGCCGGCCTGGCTGACCGCGAGGCTGGCCGGCCCATGGCGGCCGACACCCTCCTGCGGCTGTCCTCGCTCACCAAGCCGATCGTCACAGCCGCGGTGCTGGCCCTCGTGGAGGAGGGCGCCATCAGCCTCGACGACCCCGTGACCAAGTGGCTGCCCGATTTCCAACCCCGGATCGGCGGACAGGCGCCGCCGATCACCGTGCGCCAGCTGCTGACCCATACCGCGGGCCTTTCATACGGCTTCATGCAGCCGGTCGACGGGCCCTACCTCAAGCTCGGCGTCTCCGACGGCATGGACCAGCCGGGCCTGGGCTTCGATAAGCAACTGCCGCGTGTCGTCGAGGCCGGCCTGTTCTTCCCGCCAGGCGCGGCCTGGCTCTATTCCGTCAGCCTCGATGTCCTCGGCGCGGCGCTGGAAGCCGCGACCGGCAAGCCGCTGGGCGAGATCGTCGCCGCCACGGTCACCCGCCCGCTCGGCATGGCCGACACCGGCTTTGCGGTCACCGCCGCCGCCCGCCTGGCAAAACCCTACGTCGATGGCCAGCCTCCGACGATCATGACCGATCCCCAGGTCGCGCCCTTCGCCGAGCTCTCCGGCATCCGCTATTCTCCCGGCCGCGCCTTCGACCTCAAGTCCTTCCCTTCCGGCGGCGCGGGCATGGTCGGCAATGCCCGGGAGTTCCTGAGATTCCTGGAGGCGATCCGCACGGGTGGCGGCGGGATCGTCAGTGAACAGACGGCCAAGGCGATGATGACCAATCAGACCGGCGAGGCGGCGATCGTCACCAACGGCCCGGGCTTCGGCTTCGGCTTCGGCGGCGCGGTCCTGCTCGACCCCGCGCCGAGCGCCTCGGTTCACTCGCCGGGAACCTGGCTGTGGGGTGGCGTCTACGGTCACAGCTGGTTCGTCGATCCGGCAAAGAAGATCAGCGCTGTGGTAATGACCAACACCGCCACCGAGGGGATGAGCGGCCAGTTCGCTCAGGACGTCGCCGCCGCCGTACAGGCGGCTTAGCGGCCCCCCTCAGCGCCCGGCGGCGGCCAGGGTCTCCTCCAGGCCCTGCCGGGCGAGCGTGTCGGCGCGTTCGTTGTATTCGTGGCCGGCGTGGCCCTTCACCCAGCGCCAGTCGACCTCGTGGCGCAGGCGAGCCTCGTCGAGGCGCTTCCAAAGGTCCTCGTTCTTCACCGGCTTCTTGTCGGCGGTCTTCCAGCCGCGCTGCTTCCAGCTGTGGATCCACTCGCCGATGCCCTTCTGGACATAGGTCGAGTCCGTGTGCAACTCGACCTTGCAGGGCCGCTTCAGCGCCTCCAGCGCCTGGATCGCGGCCATCATCTCCATGCGGTTGTTGGTGGTCGCAAGCTCCCCGCCGCGCAGTTCCTTCTCCTGATCCTTGAAGTGCAGCACCGCCCCCCAGCCGCCGGGGCCCGGATTGCCCGAGCAGGCGCCGTCGGTATGGATCACCACCTGCGGCGTCATCCGAACAGCACCAGGTCCGGCGAGGCGCGGTGCACCGCCAGCTTTCGCTCGTACTCCAGCGGATCCTTCGGACGGACCAGCGCGCCCTGCGGCGTCGCCCCCCAATCGTGCAGCCGGGTGAGGAAGAACCGCATCGCCGCCCCGTGGGCGAGCACCGGCAGGGCAGATCGTTCGAGGTCAGACAGCTTTCGATGGCTCTCGTAGCCGGCCACCAGCTGGCGCGCCGAAGTGATGTTGAAACTGCCGTCCGGCTCGAAGCACCAGGCGTTCAGCGCGATCGCGATGTCATAGGCGAAGGCGTCGACGCAGGCGAAATAGAAGTCGATGGCCCCGGCGAATTTCCCGTTCGCGAAGAACACATTGTCCGGAAAGAAGTCCGCATGGATCACGCCCGACGGAAGATCTTTCGGCCAGCGCAAGGCCAATAGTTCGAGATCGGACGATATCGTCGTCGCCAGCCCGGGCTTGAGGCCGTCGGCCGCTTGGCCCAGTCCGGCGAACAGCCCCGCCCAAGCGCCCTGGCCCAGGTCGTTGAGCCGGCTAAGCGGAAATCCCTGGGCGGCCAGGTGCAGCCGGGCCAGACCCGCGCCCGCCTCCCGGCAATGCGCCGCGTTGGGCCGCCGAACCGCCAGGCCGGAGAGGAACGAGACGATGGCGCAGGGCTTGCCGCGCACCTCTTTCAGGAGCCGCCCCTCGCGGTCGGGGATCGGGGTGGCGCTCGGAAAGCCCCGCGCGGCGATCCAGCGCAGCAGTTCCAGGAAGAACGGCAGGTCGTCCGCCCGCACCCGACGCTCATAGACCGTCAGGAAGTAGCGGCCCGCCTCGGTCTCCAGCAGGAAGTTGGAATTCTCCACGCCTTCGGCCACGCCCTTCAGGCTGAGGGCGTTTCCCAGGTCGAAGTCGGCCAGCAGCCCGGCCAGTTCCTCGTCGGTGATGTCGGTGTAGACCGCCATGGCCTGGGATTGGGGGACGCCGCCCGGACGGTCAAGTCGACTTGCCGTATTACGTATGTTATTACACCACTGACAAGGAGGCTCGCACCATGATCGCCCTGAAGCTGACCCAGGTAGGCAATTCGGTTGGGGTCGTCCTGCCTAAGGAGGCGCTCGTAAAGCTGGGCGTCGAAAAGGGCGATCTGCTCTACCTGACCGAATCCGCGCAGGGCGAGATGCGTCTTTCCGCCTACGACCCCAAGGTGGCCGAGGAGATCGCGCTCGGGGAAAGCTTCATGGACGACTATCGCGACGCCTTCCGCGTCCTGGCGAAGTGAGTGTCGAGCCACGCTGGCCGATCCGAGATAGCCTCACCGTCCTTCACGACAGGAGCATCGCCCTGCATGGCGGCGCGCCAGGTCTGCGCGACGAAGGGCTGCTCGAGTCTGCGCTCGCGCGGGCGGCCAATCGCTTCCACTACGAGAATGTCGATGATGTTTGCGAATTGGCGGCGACCTACCTCGTCGCGGTGGCGAGCAACCACCCCTTCGCAGACGGCAACAAGCGCGCGGCGTTCCTGGCGGCCGGTCTGTTCCTGCGCCTGAACGGCCGCCGGCTGATCGCCGAACAAGCCGACGCTGCACGCGTGGTTCTGGCCGTGGCGGCCGGCCATCGGGACCTGCCGCAGATCGCGGAATGGATTAGAAGCCAAACGATCGCGGCCTGACGGCCAGACCGCGCCAGACGCAACGCGCGGCTGCAGAAAAACTGATTTCGCCGATTCGCCTTGCCGCCCCTAAACGACGACCAGATAGGATAACGACATAATCGGGGGATCCGACCATGAAGCTTCGTCTCGCTGCGGCCTTTGTCGCGGGCTCCGTCGCGCTCGCCGCCGCGCCGTCCGTCTCGGCCCACTTCATCCTCATGCAGCCGAAAGGCTGGATCGAGGAGAACCAGCTCGGCGATCCCCAGAAGGCCGGCCCGTGCGGCGGCGTCTCCACCGACCCCGGCAAGGCCACCGGCGTCGTCACCGAGGTCCCCGGCGGCGAACTGCTGCGCCTGAAGGTGCAGGAGACTATCTACCACCCCGGCCACTTCCGTGTGGCGCTCGCGGTCCTCGACCGCAAGGAGCTCCCCGTCGATCCGGAAGACGTCACCAAGGACGGCCCGCACGGTCCGCTGTCGGTCTCCGCCAAGGTCGACCCGAACCCCAAGCCGCCGGTGATCATGGACGGCTTCTGGGACCACCACGTGCGCCAGCCGCGCCAGGTGTTCGACACCTATGTGCACATCCCCAACATCAACTGCGACCACTGCACCTTGCAGGTGATCCAGTTCATGGAGGAGCACCCGGTCAACAAGGACGGCCGCTTCACCTACCACCACTGCGCCGACCTGAAGATTGTCGCCAATCCGCGCCTGCCGATCGACGCCGCCTGGCCCGGCCAGGGCAAGGTGAAGAAGGCCAAGGCCAAGGCAAGGTGAAGAAGGCCAAGGCCAAGGCAAAGAAGGTCTAGAGCCCGCCGCCTCCTTGTCGAACGGCGTTCGAAGGCTTCTGGCTAGGCGTTGACGTCCCTCAGTCGGGCGCACGCGTGGGAGCGAAGCCATGAATATCGCCGTGAAGGTCGATGAGTCGGCGGCCGCCGCCGAGGCCTATGCGACCCCGCTGGCCGAGCTGAACCCGGCCCACGCCCAGCGCTTCCAGGATGACACCATCTGGCCGGTGTTCGAGCGCCTGCGCCGCGAGGATCCGGTCCACTTCACGCCCGACAGCGAGTTCGGCCCCTACTGGTCGATCACCAGGTGGGACGACATCATGGCGGTCGACACCGACCATGAAGGCTTCTCCTCGGCCGACGGCATCGCGCTGGCCAACCTGCAGGCCATCGAGGAACAGGCCAAGGTGATGGGCGTGCGCCGCCGCGGCGGGGCCGGCTTCATCACCATGGACGAGCCGGAGCACAGCGTGCACCGCAAGGCCGTCAGCCCGACGGTGGCCCCTTCCAATATCTCGAGCATGGCGCCGGTGGTCCGCGAGCGGGCCGGCCAGATCCTCGACGCCCTGCCGATCGGCGAGGCGTTCGACTGGGTCGACCTGGTGTCGAAGGAACTGACGGCGATGACGCTTGCCACCCTGTTCGACTTCCCCTTCGAGGATCGCCGCAAGCTGACCTACTGGTCCGACATGGTCACCAACATGCCCGGCCACGGCCCGGTGAAGAGCTGGGAGCACAAGGGCCAGGCGATGTTCGAGTGCTTCGGCGCCTTCCAGGAGCTCTGGAACCAGCGCCTGGACGGCTCGCCCAACCTCGACCTGATCTCCATGCTGACCCAGAATCCGGCCACTCGGACCATGACGATGGAGGAATACCAGGGCACGGTCATCCTGCTGATCGTCGGCGGCAACGATACGACGCGGAACACCATCTCCGGCAGCATCTATGCGCTGAACAAGAACCCCGCGCAGTACGACAAGCTGCGCGCCGACCCGGCCCTGATCCCGTCCATGGTCTCCGAGACCATCCGCTACCAGACCCCGCTGGCCCACATGCGCCGGGTCGCGACCCGCGACATCGAGATCGGCGGCAAGACCATCAAGGCCGGCGACAACGTGGTCATGTGGTATATCTCGGGCAACCGCGACGAGACGGTCATCGAGCGTCCGAACGACTACATCATCGACCGCGAACGCTCGCGCCAGCACCTGTCCTTCGGCTTCGGCGTCCACCGCTGCGTCGGCAACCGCGTCGCCGAGATGCAGCTGACCATCATCTGGGAAGAGATCCTCAAGCGCTTCCCGGTGATCGATCTGGTGGGGGAGCCGGTCCGCAACTACTCGCCCTTCGTGCATGGCTACGAAACCATGCAGGTGATCATCCCGGCGCGGGCCTGATCACCGCGCCTGAGTGGCTGCGATGAGTGACCTCAGGCCGACCGATCCCGCCGACGCCGCGGCCGTCGAAGCGAGCCTGGAGTTGGCCGCCGAGCGCGGCGGCGACCTCTCGCCTGCCGTCTACCAGCGGTTATTCGAACGCCAGCCGGACATGAAGGCGCTGTTCTGGCGCGACGGGAACAACGCCATCAAGGGCGAGATGCTGGCCAAGGTGTTCGAGGCGCTGCTCGATTTCATCGGCGAGCGCCACTACGCCCACCATCTGATCGAGACCGAGGTGATCACCCACGAGGGCTACGACGTGCCGCGCGGCGTGTTCGCGACCTTCTTCGGCATCGTCGCCGAAGTGGTCCGCCAGGCCTGCGGCGCGGACTGGACCCCGGCGATGGACGCGGCCTGGCGCCACACGCTCGCCGACCTCGACCACTACGTCGCCCAGCGCGGCCAGGTCGTGAGCACGCCGGAGACCCAGCCCTAGACTACTGCGGGTGGTTGATCAGGTAGTTGAGCCCGCCCCGGAGCTTTGTCGCGAAATCCTCCGGCAGCTGACCGCCGGGATGCGACGAGGTGATCGCCGCGATGCCGCGCCCCATGGCCCACAGCGCCGTCGCCACATCGGCCTTGTGCGCGGCGGGAAAGCGGCCGTCGGCCTCCACCGCGGCCTGGAAGGCCAGCATGGTCGCCCGCTCTGCGTCGCGCAGCGCCTCGTGCCGGGTGAGCAGCCGCTCGCTGAACATCACCGAAAACAGCGCCGGGCGCGTCTCGGCGAACCCGAAATAGGCCCGCGCCCCGGCGGCCAGCGGCGTCGGATAGCCCGGCGTCGCCCGGTTGCGGACGATGTCGGCGCGGAGGTCCTCGAACCCCCTGAGCGCCAGGCTGAGCAGCAGGTCCTCCTTGCCGGCGAAGTAGTGGTACATGGAGGAGATGCCGATCCCGGCGCTCTCGGCGATGGCGCGCAGGTTGAGCTCCTCCACCCCCTGCGAGGCGAGAATCGCCGAGGCCGCGTCCAGCGCCTTGGCCTTGACGCTGGCGATCTCGTGCGCGGCTTTCCTCGCTGCCATGGCCTAGCGTCCCGTCGCCCCCATTCTGCGTATCTAGTCCGGTTTACGCGGCGGCGACCCGAATCTGTCAAAGAATTAAGTTGTCGAACACGGTTCGAGAGTCGCGATTGGCCTCGCGTCGAAGCCCTGCCTTTGAGAGCTGTCGCCGCGTCGATGCGGGACCCTTGGGTTCAGGAGAGGACTTCAGATGATGTCTGCGCGACTTGGCGTATTCGGAGCCGCGGTCAGCGCGCTCATGATCTATGGCTTCGCCTCGAGCCCCGCGACCAATGCGCCCCAGGCGCAGGCCACGGCAGCCGCGCCGGTCGGCAACTTCCTGTTGGTGGACGCCAACTTCGAGGCCCACGAGCTCTACCGCCTGGGCGAGGCCAAGGCTGTAGTGATCGTCACCCAGGCCAACGGCGACGCGGTGATGCGGGCCCAGGCCCCGGCGCTGAAGGCGCTCAAGGTGGCCTACGCCGGCAAGGGCGTCGAGCTGATGATGCTCAATTCGAACCTGAAAGACAGCCGCGAGGCGATCCAGGCCGAGGCCGCCAAGGCCGGCTATGACGCCCCGATCCTGATGGACAGCTACCAGCTGGTCGGCGAGAGCCTGGGCGTCACCCGCTCGGCCGAAGCCATCGTCATCGACCCGAAGACCTGGAGCGTCGCCTGGCGCGGCGACGTCGCAGGCGCCGGCAAGGCGGTGGACGCCCTGGTGGCCGGCCACGCCGTGACCGCGGCCGCCTCGGCCTCCACGGGCGCGCTGATCGACTTCCCGGCCCGCAAGCAGACCGCCCAGCTCACCTATGTGAAGGACGCGGCGCCGATCCTGGAAAAGAAGTGCGTCGCCTGTCACGAGGAAGGCGGCATCGGCCCGTTCGCCTTGACCAACTATGCGTTGGTCAAGGGCTTCTCGCCGATGATCAAGGAGGTCATCCGCACCGACCGGATGCCGCCCTTCCACGCCGATCCGCACGTCGGCAAGTTCAGCAACGACCGGCGCCTGACGGCCGACGAGACCAAGACCCTGGTCCACTGGATCGAGCAGGGCAGCGTGCGTGGGGAGGGAACCGACCCGCTCGGCGCCAAGCATCTGGTCGCCACCGAATGGCCGCTCGGCAAGCCCGACGTGGTGCTGGAGGTGCCGAACTACACCATCCCCGCCACCGGCGTGGTCGACTACCAGCACCCCTGGGTCGCCAATCCGCTGACCGCCGGAAAGTGGCTGAAGGCCTCGACCATCAAGGTCGACGCCCGCCAGGCCGTGCACCACGTGCTGACCGGCTTCATGGCCGAGGCGCCCAAGCCCGGCCAGCAGGCCTTCGAGAACCGCTGGGGCGCGTCGGTCGGCAGCTACGCCGTCGGGGCCGAGAGCGAGGTCGCCCCGACCAACGCCGGCACCTACATCCCGCCCGGCGGCGCCATCGGCTTCCAGAACCACTACACGCCCTACGGCAAGGAAGTGACCGAGCACACCAAGATCGGCCTCTACTTCTACAAGGATGGCGATGTCCCGGACATCGTGATGCACAACAACCAGATCGTGAACAACGCGATCGAGCTGCCGCCGTACGACGGCCATCACCAGGAAGTGGCCTACATGGACTTCCCGAAGGACGCGCTGCTCTATTCGGCCTTCCCGCACGCCCACTATCGCGCCACGTCCTCGGACCTGTGGATCCGCTATCCGGACGGCAAGCAAAAGCTGCTCATCACCCTGCCGCGCTACGACTTCGGCTGGCAGGGCCACTACAACTTCGCCGAGCCGATCAAGATCCCGGCCGGCTCGAAGCTGATCGCCCACTACGTCTACGACAACTCCAAGAGCAACCCGCACAACCCCGACCCCAGCAAGACCGTGGTCTGGGGCGAACAGTCCTGGGAGGAGATGTTCTTCACCCGCATCCGCTACCGCTGGATGGACGAGACCTCCAAGCACCTCGTCAACTATGACGATGCCCTGGAGCAGGGCGCGCTGATGGGCATGCTGGATAGCAACATGGACGGCAAGATCCAGAAGTCCGAGCTGAAGGGCCAGATCGGCGCCATGCTGCTCGGCAAGTGGGACATCATCGACGCCAACCACGACGGCGTCATCGATGCGAACGAGCTCGCCGCGGCCCAGAAGATGATGGGTGGCGGCCACCGCCACGAGGAAGCCGCCGCGCCCGCAGCGAGCGCCCCCGCGGCCGGCGGCAAGTAATCCGCCCGCACGCGACCTGAATGAGGCCCGGCGCTCACAAGGCGCTGGGCCTTTTTCCTAGGCCAGAACCCGCGGCAGCTTGAAGGTCACGGTCTCGCGCGCCGCGTCGATCTCCTCGACCGTGACGTCAAAGGTCGCGCCAAGCCGGTCGATGAGCCCCTGCACCAGCACCTCCGGCGCCGAGGCCCCCGCCGTCACCCCGACCACGCCCACGCCCTTCAGCCAGGCCAGGTCCAGTCCGTCGGCGTCATCGATCAGATAGGCGGCCGATCCAGCCCGCCGGGCCACTTCGGCAAGTCTGACCGAGTTGGACGAATTGGCGCTGCCCAGCACCAGCAGCACCTGGCTCCTCGCGGCGACCTGCTTGACCGCCTCCTGGCGGTTGGTGGTGGCGTAGCAGATGTCTTCCTTGTGCGGCGCGGCGATGGCCGGGAACCGGGCGCGCAGCGCAGCGACGATCTCGGCGGTGTCGTCCACTGACAGCGTCGTCTGGGTGACAAATGCGACATTGGCCGCGTCGCGGGGGACGAAGCTTTCGGCGTCCGACACGGTCTCGATCAGGGCCACCGCGCCTTCCGGCAGCTGACCCATGGTGCCCACCACTTCGGGGTGGCCGGCGTGGCCGATCAGCACGATCTCGCGCCCGGCGTCGAAGTGGCGGCCGGCCTCCACATGAACCTTGGAGACCAGCGGGCAGGTGGCGTCGAGGAAGAGCATCTTGCGGCTCTTCGCCTCCGCCGGCACGGCCTTGGGCACCCCGTGGGCGGAGAACACCACCGGCCGGTCGGCGGGGCACTCGTCCAACTCCTCGACGAACACCGCGCCCAGGGCCTTCAGCCGCTCCACCACGTGGCGGTTGTGGACGATCTCGTGGCGCACATAGACCGGCGCCCCGTACTTGCCGATCGCCCGCTCGACGATCTGGATCGCCCGGTCGACGCCGGCGCAGAACCCGCGCGGGGTGGCCAGCAGGACGGTCAGCGGTGGGCGATGTGGGGCGGGTTGCGACATTGCGCGCAACCTAAGGGGTCTGCCCCGTGGCCGCCAGCCGCGTTGCCGCCGCATTCTCCAGGCTGTACTAGGGCGGCATCCGCGCGCGGTCCTTCGCGCGCAAACCAGTTACACGGACGCCCGCCATGCGCCGCCTCATCCTGCTCGCCGCCTCGGCCTTCATGGTCGCCGCCCCGTTTGCGGCCCACGCCCAATACGGACCTGGCGGTGGCGGTGGCAGTGGGGGCCCCGGCGGCCGTGGCGGCGGCCCCGGAGGCGGCGGCGGCGGCCAGCAGTCGCAGGACGACTCCAAGAAGAAGAAGCGCGACAAGGACTGGGGCGACAATCAGGCTCCGCTGGCCGCACTGAAGAACTCCGGCCCCTGCCCGTTCGTCAAGACGCTCTACGACGCCGGCCGCTACGTGGAGTTCAAGGACGATAAGGAAGCCTCGGCCAACGTCGGCTTCACCGGTGAGATCCAGGGCGTCTCCGCCGGCTGCGAATACAAGGACGACGAGCCGATCAAGGTGACCATGGATGTGCTGTTCGAACTGGGCAAAGGCCCGATGGCCGGCGGCGGTTCCAAGACCTTCCACTACTGGGTCGCCGTCACCGACCGCAACCGCGAGGTGATCGCTCGCCAGGACTTCGCGTTGCCGGTGAAGTTCCCGGACGGCAAGGACCGCGTCTACGTCACCGACTCGGTGGGCGGCATCGTCATTCCGCGGGGCACGGCCACCACCTCCGGCGCCAATTTCGAGGTCCTGGTGGGCTTCGACGTCACCCCGAAGATGGCCGAGTTCAACCGGCTGGGTAAGCGCTTCCGGGTTAACGCCGGCACGACCGCCGTGGCCACCGGGGAGACCGCGCGGCGTCGATGAGCGACCTCAAGAGGGTCTTGAGCGAGGCGGTCGAGGCCGCCTTCGCCGAGCTTGGCCTGCCGCCCGAACTGGGCCGCGTCACCGCGTCGGACCGCCCCGATCTCGCCGACTTCCAGTCGAACGGCGCGCTGGCCGCCGCCAAGCGCGTGGGCAAGAACCCGCGCGAGCTGGCGGCCGCCGTAGCCGAACGCCTGGCGGGCGACCCGCGCCTGGCCGCCGTCGAGATCGCCGGCCCCGGCTTCATCAACCTGAAGCTCACCGACGCCGCGTTGTCGGCCCGCGCGCAGCAGATCGCCGCCGACCCCCGCCTGGGCGCCGAGACGGTGGCTGAGCCGCGCCGCGTGCTGGTCGACTACGGCGGCCCCAACGTCGCCAAGCCCATGCATGTGGGCCACCTGCGCGCCTCGATCATCGGCGAGGCGATCAAGCGCATCTACCGCTTCCGCGGCGACGAGGTGCTGGGCGACGCCCACTTCGGCGACTGGGGCTACCAGATGGGCCTGTTGATCGGCGCGGTAATGGACGAAAAACCGGCGGTCGCCGCGATCGTCGAGGCGCTGAACGCCGGCGAAACGGCCGAAACCCCTGAAGATGTTGGGGCCGCCTTCGACACGGTCAGCCTAGCCGACCTCGACCGGCTCTATCCGAAGGCGGCCGCCAAGGGGAAGACCGACACCGACTATCGCGACCGCGCGCGCAAGATCACTGCGGCCCTGCAGGACCGCCAGCCCGGCTACTTCGCGCTCTGGCAGCGGTTCCGCGATGTCACCCAGGTCGCCCTGGAGCGCGACTTCCATGCGCTGGGCGTCGACTTCGACCTGTGGAAGGGCGAGAGCGACGTCGAGGACCTGATCGACCCGATGGTGGCCGAGCTCGACGCCAAGGGCCTGCTGGTGGACGACCAGGGCGCCCGGATCATACGAGTCTCCAGGGAAGGCGACAAAAAGCAGCTGCCGCCTCTGCTGGTGGTCTCCTCCGAAGGCTCGGCCATGTACGGGACGACCGACCTGGCCACCATCCTCGACCGCAGGAAGAGCTTCGATCCGGCGCTGATCATCTACTGCGTCGACCAGCGCCAGGCCGACCATTTCGAGATCGTTTTCCGCGCCGCCTATCTCGCCGGCTATGCGGGCGAGGGCAGCCTGGAGCATGTCGGCTTCGGCACCATGAACGGGACCGACGGCAAGCCCTTCAAGACCCGCGAAGGCGGCGTGCTCAAGCTCAACGACATGATCGAGCTGACCCGCGAAAAGGCCCGCGAGCGCCTGCACGAGGCGGGCCTCGGCGAGAACCTGCCGGCCGAGGCCTTCGAGGACATCGCCGGCAAGGTGGCCGTGGCCGCGCTCAAATTCGCCGACCTGCAGAACTTCCGCGGCACTTCCTACGTCTTCGACCTCGACCGCTTCACCAGCTTCGAGGGCAAGACGGGCCCCTACCTGCTCTACCAGGCGGTCCGGGTGAAAAGCATCCTGCGCCGCGCCGAAAGCGAGGGCGTGACGCCCGGCCCGATCACCATCTCCGAACCGGCCGAACGCGAGCTCACGCTCACGCTGGACGGCTTCGAAACCGCGCTCGCCGAGGCCTACGACAAGAAGGCCCCCAACGCCGTGGCCGAGCACGCCTATCGCCTGAGCCAAGCCTTCTCGAAGTTCTACGCCGCCTGCCCGATCCTGCAGGCCGAGCCCGCCGTCCGCGCCTCGCGCCTGGCGCTCGCCGCCACCGCCCTGGCCCAGCTCGAGCGAGCGCTGGATGTGCTGGGTATCGCCGTACCAGAGCGGATGTAGCTCAGAACGCCGCAGCGCGATCATGGGCGAAGATTTGTTGTGTCACCTGGTTGAACCGCCAACCCGCCCCTGGCGTGTCATCACGGTCCAGCACCCAGACCACATCGTAGCGATCGTCTGGCCAATCTCTCGGACAGCCGATGTGTGCGCCGCCGATTTGCCTGGCCAGCTCAGGGATATGGCTGTGATGCCAAACGATCAGCACGGGCCCAGGCGCGCGCAGCGCCGCGGCGGCGACCTCGGCCTCCTCCCCTTCCGGGTGGTTGAGGTTGATCGGCAGGTCGAGCGCCGCGGCCAGCGGCTCGACGGTGTGTAGCGCCCTCAGGCTCGGGCTCTCCGGAATTGCGGCCGAGGCGAAGATCGAGCGCGGCGTCGAGATCAGTGCGTTTTCCGGCCGCCCCGCGGCCAGGGTGAAGTAGGCGGCTAACGCCCCGGCGCGTTGCCATCCGCGGACGGTCAACTCGTGTTTGGCCGGTTCTCCTTGCACGGTGACACCATGGTCCTGGCCGCCGGTAACGTGCTTCTCGGCGTGACGAATGATCATGATGCGAAGCATTGGCGAGGCGATATCCAGGTGACTCTTGAGGCTCCGGGGACCGCCGCCTTGATGACCTATATCAAGCCCGCGCGCCAGCGGGAGGACCATCCCTTATGCGTTGACATCGCGCCGGGCGCCATGTCCGATCAACTGTGTTTGGGGACATCTTCTTGCGGCGACTGTGGACGCGCCTTGGGGGACTGGTGGCGGCGCTGGGCCTTGCCTTGCCGGTCGCTGCGTGTGCGCAGGCGCCCTCCACCGCCCCCGCCGTCGCGGCGCCGCATTCCGTGGCCCTTCATCGCATCATTGCGGTTGGTGACCTGCATGGCGACTTCGCAGCCTGGCGCGCCATCTCCATCGCCTCCGGCCTGACCGACAGGCAGGGCCGCTGGACCGGCGGCCAGGCCGTGCTGGTGCAGACCGGCGACGTCGTCGATCGCGGCCCGGACGGGCTGAAGATCCTTCAGGACCTCATGCGCCTGCAGCGCGAGGCGGCGCGCGCCAAGGGTCGCGTCGTGGCCCTCGTCGGCAACCATGAAGCCATGAACATGACGGGAGACCTGCGCTACGTCTCGGCCGCCGACTTCGCCGCCTACGCCGACCGCAGCTCCGCCCAACTGCGCGAGCGCGTCTATGGGGCGAACAAGGCTGCGATCGAAGCCGCCTACCGCCAGCGCGACGCCGCGATGACCCCCGAGGCGATCAGGCAGGCATGGGAAAAGGTCACCCCGCTCGGCGCCCTGGAGCACCAGGCGGCCTGGCGCCCGGACGGCCGGATCGGCCAATGGGTGGTCGGCAATCCGGCCATTGTGCTGCTCGCCGGCAATCTCTTCATGCACGGTGGGATCAGCCCGGCCTACGCGCATATTCCGATCGACGAGATCAATCGCCAGGTCGCCGCCGCCCTCGCCGCCCACGCCACCAATCCCGATGCGATCATCAACGACGAGGCAGGCCCGCTGTGGTACCGCGGCCTCGCCGCGCGCGATCCCGACCCGGTCCCGCCAACCGGGACGAACCTGCCGGTGCCGCCGCCGGGCCCGACGGTCGAGGCCCAGCTCGATGACCTTCTGCCCGCCTTTGGGGCGCGACGGATCATCGTCGGCCACACTCCGATACTGTCAGGCGTCGCAATCGACTACGGGGGACGGCTCGTGCGCATCGACACCGGCATCTCCTCGGTGTTCGACGGCAAGGTCGCCTATCTGGAAATTCTCGACGGGACCCTGGTCCCGCATGTCGTCGATCGGCCCAGGCCGGCCTCCAACGGAGCGAGCTGATGCGCACGACAGTCCAGGCGGCGCTTGCCGCGATCGCAGTTGCGGCGGCCGCCGTCCTGAGCCTGCCCGCCGCGGCGAAGGGGGCCAAGCCCTTGTTCGCGGGCGACGAGGTGATCCACATCACCATCCAGGGGCCGATTTCCAAGCTGCCGAGAACCGGCAAGGGTCCGAGCCAGAGCGCGCCCGGCACGCTCACGGTCCAGGGCGCCGCGCCCGAGACCCTGCCGATCGTACTCTCGACCCGCGGCATCACCCGCCGCTCGGCCGACACCTGCAGCTTCCCGCCCCTGCGGGTCGAGTTTCCTGACAAGCCTCCGCAGGGTTCGCTGTTCCATGGCCAGAAGCGCCTGAAGCTGGTCACCCACTGCCAGCCGCAGGCGAGCGCTCAGCAGTATGTGCTGCTCGAGTACGCCGGCTACCGGATCTACAACACCCTGACCCCGGTCAGCTTCCGGGCCCGCCTGGCCAGCGTCGATTATCAGGACGGCGCCGGCCATCCGATGATCTCGCGGATCGGCTACTTCCTGGAGGACATCGACGACGTGGCCAAGCGCAACGATCTGGCGCGCTACAAGACCACCGCCCGCGTGCCGATCGAGCAGCTCAATCCCCATGACGCCGCCCGCTTCGCCGTGTTCGAGGACATGATCGGCAACCTGGACTGGGCGATGACCGCAGGTCCGCCCGGCACGGACTGCTGCCACAATTCGCGCCTGCTCAGCACCGACGGCGGGCCGCACAACCTGACCCCGGTTCCCTACGACTTCGACTTCTCCGGCATGGTCGACGCGCCCTACGCGACGCCGCCGGCCGCCATCAAGCTGGCGAATGTCCGCATACGGCGCTACCGCGGCTACTGCGTCCACACCGCCCAGGCCCAGGCCGTGGCGGCGGACTTCGCGTCGCGGCGCGCGGCCTTGCTGGCGGTGTTCAATGGGGTTCCCCAACTCGAGGACGGGCCAAAGCAGAAGGCGATCGCCTACCTTTCCGGCTTCTTCGACCTGATCGCTACGCCCGCCGATGCGGCCAAGTTGGTATCCGGTTGCCTGGGCTAGGGCGGGTAGTCTAAGCCCTGGCCAAGGTCCGCTTCAGGACGCGAGGTCACTGACCACCCTCGACACCTTGCAGACCTTTGGAGGTTCCGCCTACGGTCACCGCCAGTGAACCGCTGGGGGCGGCATGGACATCCACAGACCCAAGCCGTGGCGCGGACTGCGCGAGCTCGCCAAGGAGATCGGCGTCATCGTGATCGGCGTTCTGATCGCCCTCGGCGGCGAACAGGTCGTGGAGACGCTCCACCGAGGCGAGCAGGCGAACCTTGCAGAGCGCGCCATGCGGCTTGAGCTCGGCGACGACGATGGCCCGCAAGCCTATGGGCGGGTGGTGATCGGCCACTGCCTGGACGATCGGCTGGCGCAGATCCATGACGGCGCCGACACAGCGACAGCGGACGAGCTGCGCCGGTGGGTGTCTTCCTACGTCCCGCCTATCAGGACCTGGGACAGTGAGGCCTGGAAGGTCGTCGTCTCCTCGGATGTCGGCAATTTCATGGGCGCCGAGCGGCTCGTCGAGTGGTCGGCCGCCTACCGCAACGTGCCGCTGCTGACCGACATGAACCAACGTGAAGGCCAGCTTGCCGCCGAGCTGCGCAATGCATTGCCACGGTCGGGCGAACCCTCCGCGGCCGACCGTCAGAACCTGAGGCGTCTGACGGGGCTGCTGCAGTTCTCGAACATCTGGATCGCCAGGGGATCCGAGCTGTTTCTCACGCGGACGCAGCGGTTGGGGGCCACGGTGCCGGTCGCCAAGCAGCAGATCCTGCTGAGCAAGGCCCGCACCCTCTATGGCGATTGCGTGGTGGCCCCGGATCTCGGCGCGCCGCCCGCCGCCCAGAACCCGACGGCGAACTTGCGCGGGTTCGCTGGCTGGCCAATGTCGGCGGCCCCAATACGCCACTAGGCTGCAGCGGGCAGGCGATCACGGGGTCTAGGGACGGCTTTCCACCGAAGCGGACAGGGGGATCGGCTGTTCAGCCTGTAGCGCCCGGCGCCGCGCAGCCACTACTCGACTTCCCAGTCGATCTCGCCGCGCAGGTCCGCGGGCGCCTCGCTCAGCGCGGCGTGCAGACCATCTCGGGTGGCCTTGCGCGGCATTCGGAAGACGAACTCGATGCGGTCCTTCCCGAGGGGATTGTGCTCGGCGATGATCCGGCAACCGTGGGCCTGGAGGATCGTGCGGTAGAGGTTGGTGCACTCGTTCACACGGCCGGCGGGCAGGGCTCCGATCTTCACGCGGCAGGCCGGATTCGAGTCGAACAAGTAGATCAGCACGAAGGTGAAGACCGCGGTGATCACCGCGAAATGCGGCAGGCCCAGGCCCGCGATCAACCCCGCCAAGGTCACCGAGATCAGCCGGCCCGTGTCGCGCGTCGACCCGGCGTCGGTGCGGAAGCGGATCAGCCCGCCGATGCCGAACACCACCACGCCGATGACCATGCCGAACTCGCGCACGGTCACCCCGATCACCGCGCCGATGAAGGCGTACATGATGAAGACCTTGGGCAGTTCCACCTCGTGCAGCTTGTCCACAGTGCGGCGCGTCGTCGGGTGAAAGCCGATCGCCGCTCCCAGCAGGACCGCCAGCAACAGCGCGCCCAGCGAGTCGGCCATGAAGTGGGTGTCGAGGAAGCCCGCCCAGCCGACGGCTGGGACATTGGCGTTCGTGGTGTCGAAGAGACCGTGCGCCTGGGCGTGCGCCAAGCTGGGCGCCAGCAGAATCAGCGCCGCCAAGGCCATCAATCGCTGCATCCCGAAGTCCCCCATCCCACGCCTCCGCACGGTGCAGACGGGTGCGGGCTTTGGCAAGCCGGCAGAGCCCCGCGCGCCTCCATGCCTTCATCGCCATGGCTCCATCCCCGGCCCGGCCTCGACCGACGGGCGCCCAACCCCTACCCTGCCCGGGCGGTCATGGGGAGAACGGGCGATGGACAGGCGGAAATCGTTCGGAGCCTGCGCGGCCGCCCTGGCTCTCCTGCCCGCCGTCCCGGCGCTCGCCGCGCCGATCCCTGAAGGCGCGACCTACGTGGCGCTCGGCAGTTCCTATGCCGCTGGGCCGGGCATCACCGCACTCGCGCCGGACAGCCCGGGCCGCTGCGGCCAGTCGACGGACAACTACCCGCGCCAGCTCGCCGCTAAGCTGAAGCTCCATCTCGTCGACCGCAGCTGCGGCGGCGCGACAACCGTCGACATCCTGACGACCGGCCCGCTTGGCCTGGCGCCCCAGCTCGACGGGCTGAGCGCCGACACTCGGCTGGTCACCGTCACCATCGGCGGCAACGACGTGCGCTACATGGCTGACTTCGCCGTCGCGGTCTGCCGTCTGCGCGCCCAGGCCCTGCCCGAAGCCGCTCGCGCGCGGGCCTGTGCCGCGCCGGCCGATTTCGATCTCAACCGGGCCTTCGGCGCCGCCGACGCCGGCCTGCGGGCGATCGCCGCGGAGGTCCGCAAGCGCGCCCCGCAAGCCCGGCTGGTGTTCGTCGACTACGTCACCGTCCTGCCGCCGAAGGGCGCCTGCGCGACCCTGGCCATTTCTGTCGCCGACGCCGATGCGCTACGCGCCCGCGCCAGCCGCCTCGCCGACCTCACCGCCCGGGTGGCGCATGAGACGCACGCCGATCTGCTGAAGGCCTCGGCGCTCACCCAAGCCCACGACGCCTGTGCGCCCGAGCCCTGGGTCGAGGGCTTCGTCCCCCCCGGCGGCCCCCCAACTGAGCGACCCCGGGCCAGCTTCCACCCGAAGCTGCCGGCGATGACCGCCATCGCCACGTCCCTCGCCAGGCTCTTGCAGGACTAGCTGCCTTAGCGCTGGCGCAGCGCGTCGGCCGTGGCGGAGTTCAGCGTGCGGATGCGCTGCTCGTAGAGCCGCGTCAGGCGCTTGGGATCGGCGATGTCGCTGCGCGCGTCGCGCCAGGCGAGCTGATGCTCGCGCAACAGGGCGCGGTCCTGATGGGCCTGCAGCGCATCGGCGTAGGCTTTATGCAAATCGCGTTGCAGCCGCTGCAGACCGGGGGTTTCGCAGATCGTCCGCTCGGCCGGGATCGCCCTGGACGCGCAGCCCTTGGCGGACGCGGGGGCGACGGCGGGCGTCTCGTCGGCAGGGGCGGGCGCGCTCTCGGCGGTGACTTGGGCGGCGACTTCGGCGTCTGGCGTGGGCGCGGCGGCCTCGGGCGGCGGAGCCGGCTCGGGCTGGGCGCCCGGCGCGGGCGCGGCGTCTTGCGGGATCGAAGCGGCCGGCGGAAACACCGGCGTTTCAAGCGGGCGGGCGGCGAGCGGCGCAGGGGCCGCGACGGCGGCGACAGGTGTCGGTCTCTGCGCATCGACGTAGCCCTTCACCGACCAGCCCAGCGCCGCGGCGGCGACCAGGCTCAGGGCGACCCCGGCCATGGCGCCGGCGCGGTTCGGCCGCCGTGGCGGAGCGTCCTGCGCGGGCGGCATCTGCAGCGGAGCCTCGGCGTCGGCCTCCAGCTCGGCCTCGGCCTCGGGCTCAAAGGCCGGCTCGTCCGGCGGCCGGCTCCAGGCGGCCAGCGGACGCGGTTCCTCGGTGCGCTCCAGGGGATCGGCGCCAAGATTCATCTCGACGAGGTGCGGCGCGGCGGACCGACGGCCCTTGAACAGCCCGCCCCGGGCGCTGGTGTCCTCGCGGCGCGAGGCCATCTCCTGGAGAATCTGGTAGCTGAGCTCGGCCTGCCCGCGCCGGCGCGTAGCGTCGAGCAGGCGCCTGAGCTCCGGCCCGGCCAGGGTGGAGAGGTCGACGTTCGGCGTCATCGAGACTTCGGATCGCTTGGCCATCTCCGGTCAAGCCTACCGACGCCCGCATGAACGGAGGCTGAAGGCCGGGTTCGGCTCAGCCAGCCCCGCTTTGCCCTTGGCCGGCCCGGGCGCCGATGATGCGCCGGTCCGTCGATTGGGGAACACGTCTCGTCGAACGTGATCTTCGAAGCCGGCCGCCCTACTTCAGGAACCCCAGCTGTTTGGCGATGGTCCGGTCCACCGTGCGCTTGGGCAGCAGTTGCGGGATGGTCCAGGCGAACAGCTTGTTCTTGACCACGGCGTAGCGGGTCTTGGGCTTGTCGGTGGTCAGGGCCTCCAGCACCACCCTGCCGAGCTTCTCGGCCTTCAGGCCCTGGCGGCCGGACTTGATGAAATAGGCGATGAACTGGCTGGCGCTGGCCGCATAGGGCGTGCCCTCCAGATAGCGGGTGTCGGCGGCCTCGGCCTTGTCCCAGATCTGGGTCACCACCGCGCCGGGGCCGATGATGATCACGTCGATGCCGAACAGCATCAACTCGCGGCGCAGCGATTCCGACAACCCCTCGACGGCGTGCTTGGAGCCGGAATAGGCGCCCAGGAACGGCGCGCCGAACTTGCCGCCGACCGAGGAGATGTTGACCACCCGGCCCGACCGCCAGGGACTGGCGGGGGTCGCCGCCAGCATGGGCGCGAAGGCCTGGGTCACCCTGAGCAGGCCGATGACATTGACCTCGAACACCTGGCGGATCTCATCGATCGGCTGGTAGAGCAGCGGCCCGCCCATGCCGACGCCGGCGTTGTTGACCAGGCCGAACAGCGGTGCGTCGCCCAGCGCCGCCTTCACCTGCGCCGCCGCCGCGGCCACCTGGGCCCCATCGGTCACCTCCAGCAGGATCGGGGTGATCTTGCCGGGAGACCCGGCCGCGGCCGCAACCAGCGGCTCGCCCGCAGCCGCCGAGCGCACGCCGGCGAACACATCATAGCCGGCCTTGGCCAGCACCTGGCTGGTGGCAAAGCCGATGCCGGTGGAGGCGCCGGTGACGACGACGGATTTGGACATGAGGTCGGCCCCTCTGGTTGCAATACCGCTCGGTTATAGCCGTAGTCCCTATTCGTAATCCCTGTCCGAAATGCCCGGTAATCCCGGGCTAACCAGACTTGCGGCATCTTAGCCGCCCGACCGGTCCAGGCTTCGCATGCAATACGATCTGCTCAAGATTCTCATCGCCGACGACAATCGCTACACGCGGCTTCTCCTCTCGGAGATTCTCGCCGCCGTGGGCGTGCGGCGCATCTACGAAGCCGCCGACGGCGCGGAGGGCCTCAAGCGCATGGCCGACCACCCGGTCGATGTGGTGATCACCGACCTGTCGATGGAGCCGATGGACGGCATCGACTTTGTCCGCCTGCTGCGCACCTCGCCGGACAGCCCAAACCAGTTCGCCCCGGTGATCATGGTCACCGGCCACTCCACCTTGGCCCGTGTCCGCGAGGCGCGCGACGCCGGGGTGAGCGAGTTCCTGGCCAAGCCGTTCAACGCCCGCGCGGTGATCCAGCGACTGCACTGGGCGATCGAACGCCCTCGCCCCTTCGTGCAGCGCGACGACTTCACCGGCCCCGACCGCCGCCGACGCGTCGACCCGGGCTTTCGCGGCCCGGGACGCCGGCCCACCGACGGCGGGGGTTCCTAGAGGGCCCCCGGGGACACGGTGACAGTGCACTCAACTCGCACCAGCCGAGCGTGAGGCTTTCGAAGCCATCGAGTTACGGGGAACGTCACCGTCCATAGCTGAAAGCCGCGCTCAGGGGGTTCCTCACGCGCGTTTGCCGCGCGCAGGGCGGCCGCGTTGACCAGGCGCTCCTGTTTTTCGGCCGGGGCCAAAGGCGGCTAGGCCTCGCACGCTATCGCGGCCTACCCTTCGGCTGCGGGGCGCCGTCCTGGCTCACCGCAAAGCCTGGCCAGGCGCCCACGAACCCGCAACGGCCGGAGACGACCCATGACCCCTTGCGCCCTCATGCTGGCGGCGGTGCTGGCCGCCGCATCGCCGAACGATCAGCCCGGCGCCGGGCCGGTCACCTCCGACCCGCGCCACCCGCATGACGTCACCGGGCCGGGCGCGATCCTGCCCATGACGCTGACCCGCGGCATGCCAACGCTCGAGCTGATGATCGACGGCAAGGGCCCCTTCCAGGTGGCGTTCGACACTGGGGCGCCGGAAGGCCCGGACCTGTCCGAGCGGGTGGTTCAGGCGCTTGGCCTGCGGCGCAGCGGCCAGGCGGTGACCGGCGACCCCAGCGGCAAGAACGATGCTGTCGCGCCGCTCTACCGCATCGGCGACCTGGCGTTTGGCGGGGTGCACGCGAGGGGATGGGACGCCACCGCCGGCGCCGCGCCCGCGGGTCTGGAGGCCATCGACGCGGTGGTCGGCCTTGGGGCGTTCGACGGCTATGTGGTCACGCTGGACTATGCCGCGGGCCGGTTCACCCTGGCGCGCGGGGCCCTGCCCGCCGCGGACGGCAAGCACGTCTTCGCCTACCGTGGCGACATTCCGCACGTCCCGCTGACCATCGAGGGCCGCACGATCGACGCCCATCTCGACACCGGCAACATCGCCCACGGGGTGATCGTGCCGACCGCCGTCGCGAAGGGACTGAAACGGACGGCGCAGACCAAGCTGATCGGCGAAGCGCGCACCGTGAGCAACACCATGAAGATCTTCAGCACGCCGGTGGAAGGGCCCCTTCGGGTGGGATCGACGCAGCTGAACGCGACGGACGTCGCCTATCCCGCGCTGATCCCGTTGGCCAACGTCGGCTCCCTGGCCCTGACCGGCGCCGTCGTGCAGATCGACCCGGCTCATCATCGCGTGGCGTTGCGGGCTGGGCCTGGGTGAGTGGATTCGAGCCCGCAAGAGTCGCCGAATGGGCCAGAGACCGAGGCTCCCGCCGTTCGAGGTCGAGCCGAAGACGAGCCGCCACTCAAACGCCCACCCTCCCCATTGACTCCCCGCCCCGCCTCCCGCATCCCTCACGCCAACTCTCGCGGGAGAGATCGGGCTTCGATTCCAGCTTGGAAAACGGGTCCGGAGCCGAAGGCGCAACCGCCCCGGAAACGCTCAGGCAAAAGGACCGCGACGGGCTGATGCACGCTGGAAAGTAGCGGCGCGAAAGCGACGCTCGCCGAAGGAGCAGGGGGTCGGCGGGGTCAACCGCCACCCGAAATCTCTCAGGCCCTAAGGACAGCGGGGGCGCGGGAAGGCCAGGGTTGCCCCTGGCCGACCGCCCCATTGTCAGCCGGAGTCGCCCCGTTGTCCGCCCCCACTGAAGGCCCGTTGAAGACCACCCCGTTGCACGCGGCGCACATCGCTGCGGGCGCGCGGATGGTTCCGTTCGCGGGCTATGACATGCCGGTGCAGTACCCCGAGGGCGTGCTGAAGGAGCACCTGTGGTGCCGTGAGCACGCGGGGCTGTTCGACGTGTCGCACATGGGCCAGGCGCGGTTGCGTGGGGTGGCGCCGCTGTCCGCCTTTGAGGAGATGGTTCCTGGCGACTTCATTGGGCTGAAGCCGGGGCGGCAGAAATACTCCGTGCTGCTGAACCGCGCGGGCGGGATCGTCGACGACCTGATGGCGGGCAGGCCAGATGACGACGGGCTGTTCGTGGTGGTCAACGGGGCCTGCAAGGACAACGACTTCGCGGTGATCGCCGAGGAGCTGGGCGGCCAGGTGAAGATCGAGCGGCTGGAGAACCGGGCGCTGCTGGCGCTGCAGGGACCGGAAGCCGCCGCGGTGATGGGCGACCTCTGCCCCGCCGTCGCCGGCATGGTGTTCATGGACGTCCGCGCACTGGCCGGTTTCGGAACCGACCTGATCGTCTCGCGCAGCGGCTACACCGGCGAGGACGGCTATGAGATCTCCATGCCGGCCGCCGAGGCGGCGCGGATCTGGACCGCGCTCACCGCCGATCCGCGGGTGAAGCCCATTGGCCTGGGCGCCCGCGACAGCCTGCGCCTGGAGGCCGGCCTGCCGCTCTATGGCCACGACCTGGACGAAACGGTGAGCCCGGTCGAGGGCGACCTGACCTTCGCCATCAACAAGAACCGCCGCGAGCAGCGGGACTTCCCGGGCGCCGCGCGGATCATCAAGGAGCTCGCCGAAGGGCCCACCCGCATCCGCGTGGCGTTGCGGGTGGTGGAAGGCGCGCCGGCGCGGGAGGGCGCCGAGATTGCCGATGCGGCCGGCGCGGTGATCGGCATCGTCACCTCCGGCGGCTATTCGCCGATCCTGAAGGGCGGCATCGCGCTGGGCTTCGTGGGCCCGGCGCACGCGGCCGTCGGAACCCGGCTCAAGGTCATCGTCCGCGGCAAGGCCCAGGCGGCCGAGGTCGTGAAGGCGCCGTTCGTGCCGCATCGGTATGTGCGGAAGTTGTGAGCCGATGAACCTCCGTCGCGCGTCAGCGCCGCAAATTCGAACCGCGGAGATCGCAGAGATACACGGAGGGCGCGGCCGCGACTCTCTGCGTAGCTCTGCGATCTCCGCGGTTCAAACCAACGGCGCCTGCGGCGCCCACCCCCTTCGCTAGGAGAGACCCCTCATGCGCTTCACCAAGGATCACGAATGGGTCGAGGTCGACGGCGACGTCGCCACCATCGGCATCACCGCCTACGCGGCCGAGCAGCTGGGCGACGTGGTGTTCGTCGAGACGCCGGATGTCGGCAAGACGGTGAAGGCCGGCGACGGCTTCGCGGTGGTCGAGAGCGTCAAGGCCGCGTCCGATGTCTATGCGCCGATCTCGGGCGAGGTGGTGGCGGCCAACGCCGCGCTCAGCGACGCGCCGGAGACGGTGAACGCCGCCCCCGAAGCCGCCGGCTGGTTCGCCAAGGTCAAGCTCGCCAACCCCGCCGAGGTCGACGCCCTGATGGATCGCCACGCTTACGAGGAATACCTCGCCACCCTCTAACCCGCTCGTCCCGGCGAAAGCCGGGACCCAAGCCGAGTCAGCCGTCCTGTCCGCCACATCGCATCATCATCAAGCCCCGCATGGGTCCCGGCTTTCGCCGGGATGAGCGGAGAGTAGAGCACATGAGATACCTGCCCCTGACCCCCGACGACCGCGCGCAGATGCTGAGCGTGATCGGTGCGCCTGACATCGAGGCGCTGTTCGCCGACGTGCCGTCCGCGGCGCGGGTGACCGAGCTCTTCAATTTGCCGCTGCACGCCGGCGAGCTGGAGGTGGAGCGCGAGCTTGTCAGCCTGGCGGCGCGGAACCGGCCGGCCGGCGCGGGGCCGTTCTTCTGCGGGGCCGGCGCCTATCGCCACCACGTGCCGGCGAGCGTCGACCACATCATCCAGCGCAGCGAATTCCTGACCAGCTACACGCCCTACCAGCCGGAGATCGCCCAGGGCACGCTACAGGTGCTGTTCGAGTTCCAGAGCCAGGTGGCGGCGCTGACCGGGCTCGATGTGGCCAATGCGTCGATGTACGACGGGTCCACGGCCTGCGCGGAAGCGGTGATGATGGCCAAGCGCGTCACCCGCCGGGAGAAGGCGATCCTGTCGGGCGGCGTCCACCCGCACTACGCCGCGGTCACCCAGACCATCGCCCACGCCGAGGGCATGGAGATCGTGCGTCAGAAGGCGGCCATTGACGCCGAGGCCGATGTGATCGCGGCGATCGACTCCACGGTGGCCTGCGTGGTTGTGCAGACGCCGAACGTCTTCGGCGTGGTCACCGACGTCACGCGCATCGCCGAGGCGGCGCATGCGGCGGGCGCCCTGCTGATCGTGGTGACCACCGAGGCGGTATCGTTCGGCCTGTTGAAGTCGCCGAGCGAGAGGGGGGCCGATATCGCCGTGGCCGAGGGCCAGTCGATCGGCAATGCGCTGAACTATGGCGGCCCCTACGTGGGGCTGTTCGCCTGCCGCGAAAAACTGGTGCGGCAGATGCCGGGGCGGCTCTGCGGCGAGACTGTGGATGCCGACGGTCGGCGCGGCTACGTGCTGACGCTGTCGACCCGCGAGCAGCACATCCGCCGCGAGAAGGCGACGAGCAACATCTGCACCAACTCCGGGCTCTGCGCGCTGGCCTTCACCATCCACCTTTCGCTGCTGGGCGAAGTGGGGCTGCGCCAGCTGGCGGCCCTGAACCACAGCCGCGCGCGGGACATGGCCGGGGCGCTGAAGAGCGCGGGCGTCGAGGTCCTCACACCCCGCTTCTTCAACGAGATCGCCGTTCGCGTCCCAGACGCTTCGGCCGCTGTCGAAGCGTTGCTGGCCGACGGGATCGTCGCCGGCGTGCCCTATTCCCGGCTCGACCCGCACGCGGGCCTGGACGACGTGCTGCTGCTGGCGGCGACCGAGACCACGACGTCCGAGGACATCACGGCCTTGGCTGCGGCTCTCAAGAGGAGGGCCGGCCGATGACCATGAACAATGTGGGCCGGCCCACGGGGCCCGGCGCCGGCGGCGCTACTGCGGGCCACGCCTCGCTGACCGGCGGCCGCGGCCTCTTGCAGGACGAGCCGCTGCTGTTCGAGCTCGGCGGCTGGGACAAGACCGGCGTCGACTTCGATTCGGCCGAGCACGATGCCTCGGACCTCGGCGACCTGGTCCGCACGGCGGCGATCGGCCTGGCCGGCCTCTCCGAGCCGGAGACGATGCGCCACTATGTGCGGCTCTCGCAGAAGAACCACGCCATCGACCTGGCGCTCTATCCGCTGGGTTCGTGCACGATGAAGCACAATCCTAGGCTCAACGAGAAGATGGCCCGCCTCGCCGGCTTCGCCGACCTGCACCCGTTGGCGCCGGTCTCGACGGCCCAGGGCGCGCTGGAGCTGATCGACCGCCTGGCCCACTGGCTGAAGACGCTCACCGGCATGCCGGCCGTGGCCATGACGCCCAAGGCCGGGGCGCATGGCGAGCTCTGCGGCCTGCTCTGCATCAAGGCCGCGCACGAGGCTGCCGGCCAGGGCCACCGCCGCACGGTGCTGGTCCCGACCTCGGCCCACGGCACCAACCCGGCCACCGCCGCCTTCGTCGGCTATTCGGTGACCGAGATCGCCCAGACCGCCGACGGCCGCGTCGACCTGGCCGACCTGGAAGCCAAGCTCGGCGACCATGTCGCGGCGATCATGGTGACCAACCCGAACACCTGCGGCCTCTTCGAACGCGACGTGATCGAGATCGCGCGCATATCGCACGCGCACGGGGCGTATTTTTACTGCGACGGGGCCAACTTCAACGCCATCGTCGGCCGGGTGCGGCCCGGCGACCTGGGCGTCGACGCCATGCACATCAACCTGCACAAGACCTTCTCGACGCCGCACGGCGGCGGCGGGCCGGGCGCAGGGCCGGTGGTGCTGTCGGAAGCGCTGGCGAAGTTCGCGCCCGCGCCGTGGGTCGTCCACGACGGGACGGGGCTGAAGCTGGTCGAGGAAGCGGCGGGTGAGGCCGCCCAGGCGTTCGGCCGGATGTGCGCCTTCCAGGGGCAGATGGGCATGTTCGTCCGCGCCTATGCCTATATGCGCAGCCACGGCGCCGACGGCCTGCGCCAGGTGGCCGAGGACGCGGTGCTGAACGCCAACTATATCAAGGCCCGCCTGTCGGCCGAGATGACGCCCGCCTTCCCCGACGGGCCGTGCATGCACGAGGCGCTGTTCGACGACAGCTGGCTGGAGGGCACCGGGATCACCACGCTCGACTTCGCCAAGGCGATGATCGACGAGGGCTTCCACCCGATGACCATGTACTTCCCGCTGGTGGTGCATGGCGCGATGCTGATCGAGCCGACCGAGACCGAACCGAAGCGCGAACTGGACCGGTTCTGCGATGCGCTGCTGGCGCTGGCCAGGGCAGCGAAGGCCGGCGACGCCGCGCGGTTCACCGGCGCGCCGTACCTCGCGCCCCTGCGGCGGCTGGACGAAACGCTCGCCGCGCGGAAGCCTAAACTGACGTGGCGCCCAGACCCGCCAGCGCTTTCAGAGGAAAGGGCACAAGTCTTGGCTTCTTGATGAAAGTCCGTGTCGGACTTGCATCGGGACTGTGGCGCCGGCGCCATTGGCGGCCGAATAGGTCGATGTGAGTAAATTTTAACGCGCTGGCGCCTTTACGACTCCTAAGGTCGTTCGCATATCAGGTTTGCACCGCGGGGGTTCGACCTCCCCTTGAACCTGCCGCGTGCTTCCAGGTCTTTACTCCCAGTGACTTTCGCCATGCCCTCTCTGCGCGTGCACCGCGCCTCTGACGAGTTTGCCCGCGAGCTGGCCTCGCGTGTGGCGCGTTGGCTGCTGATCGGGCTGGGGCTGCTGATCATCGCCGCAAGCCTGCCGCTGATGGCGTTCCACGTCGGGCTGCCGTTCACGGTGATCGGCCTGATGATCGTCCTGCGCAATTCCTTCAAGGCCAAGCGGCAGTTCGTGCGCATGCAACACGCGCACCCGAAGATGGTGTTCCCGCTGCGCCGGCTGATGCGCCGCGAACCGGAGATCGTCCAGGTGTTCTGGCAGCTCTACCTGCGCGTCGAGCGCCTGGTGCTGCCGAGCCGCATCCGCTTCGCCGTGAAGAGCCGCCGGTATTTCAAGCGCCGGTTCCGCAAGACCGTAGCGGCCTAGCTTTCCCGCTCGTCCCGGCGCACGCCTGGATCCATGCGACATGGCAGAATCGAGAACGCCCCGAGGTTGACCCCGGGGCGCTTTCATTTTCGAACTCAGTTTGGGTCCCGGCTTTCGCCGGGATGAGCTGGGCTTTACTGAAGCTTGCCGGCCAGCTGGCTGATGGCGCTGTCGATCAGCGGGTCGGACTTGGCGCCGGCGATGCGGGCGGTGAGCACCTTCTCGGCGATCTGCGCGGCGAGTTCGCCGGCGGCGGCCTTCACCTCAGCGGAAGCCTGGGCCTCGGCGGTGGCGATGCGGCGCTCGGCCAGTTGGCCGCGGCGTTCGATCTGCTCGGCCAGGCGCTCCTGCGCCTCGGCCTGCATCCGCACAGCCTGTTCCTTGGCGTTGGCCAGGATTTCGGCGGACAGCTTCTCTGAGGCCTCTCGGTCGGACTGGATGCGGGCCAACAGGGCCTGGGCTTCCTCGCGCAGGCGGTTGGCTTCGTCGAGTTGGCTGCGGACCTTGTCGCCCGCGTCGCCGAGGGCCTTCCAGGCGAACTTGTGCACGCCGGCGACGACCAGGACGCCCAGGAAGACCACGAAGGCGACGCCGACCCAGAAGTGGGCGTCTCTGAACAGTTCCATGGTCGTCAGGATCCTCTGGCCGCGCTGGTCAGCTCTGCGGCGGTGGCGGCCTTGCCGGTGAGCTTGCGGACAATCTGGCCGGCCGCGTCGCCGGCGATGGACGCCACATTGGCCATGGCCGCGTCGCGGGCCTTGCCGATGCGGGCTTCCGCCTCGGCGCCCTTGGCGGCGAGCTTGGCTTCTTCCGCGGCGAGCTTGGCGGCGACCTCGGCCTGGGCCTTGGCGCGGGCGTCGGCGGCGACCCGCTGAGCCGCGGCCCGCGCCTGGGCGGTTTCCGCGGCGGCGGCGGCGGCCTGGGCTTCAGCCTCGTCCTTCAGCCGGCGGGCGTCGGCGATGTCGCCGCTGATCTTGTCTTCACGCGCGTCGATCGTGCCGCCGACCCGTGGGGCCGCGAAGAAGCGGATGAACGCCAGCATCGCGACGAAGATGATCAGGAACCAGGCGATCTCGCCTGGCCACCACTGGAACTCCAGCTGGGGCAAGCCGCCCTTGGCCGGTTCCGTCGTGCTTCCCTGGGCTGGGCTTCCTTGGGCCGTGCTTTCTTGGGTCTGGTCCGCCATGGGGCGATCCGTCTCTTACAGAAAGTGGCTTAGGAGCCGAACAGGATCAGCAGCGAGACCACGAAGGCGAACAGGCCCATGGTTTCGGTCAGCGCCATGCCGAGGAACAGCATGGTCTGCTGGCTGGCGGCGCCGGCCGGATTGCGGATCGCGGCTTGCAGGTAGTTGCCGAACAGCACGCCGAGGCCGACCCCGGCGCCGATCATGCCCATGGCGGCGAGACCCGCGCCGATCAGCTTGTAGGTGTGAAAGTCCGCAGCGGCGTTCATGTCAGGTAGTCCTCTTGCAGATGGCGGTTTCGATTAGTGGCCGTGACCGAAGTTCACGACCTCGTTGAGGTAGACGGTGGCCAGCGCCGCGAAGACGAAGGCCTGCAGGACCGCGACGACCAGTTCGAGGCCGGTGAGCGCCACGATCATCGTGAAGGAGAGCACGCTGGGGATGAAGGCCAGCGTCGCGATGCCGCCGGAGAGACCGACGATGGCCAGGGCGACGACGAACGATCCGAACAGGCTCATCACCACGTGGCCACCCAGCATGTTGCCGAACAGACGAAGCGCCAGGGTGAGCGGGCGGACGAAGTAGGAAATCATCTCGATCAGCACCATCGCGGCGCCCCCGAAAATGCCCATGCCGGGAACCCAGAACAGGCTGACGAACTTCGGCCCGTGCTTGATGAAGCCCAGGAAGAAGACGCTGAGGAAAGTCAGCAGCGCCAGCGTCGCGGTCACCGCGATCTGAGAGGTCACCGCGAAGGTCCAGGACTGGCCGGCGATGTTGCCAACGGCGAACACCACGCTCATCAGGTTGAGCGTCAGGATCACCATGAACAGGGTGAACAGGTAGGGCACGTAGGGGCGGCCATGCGGGCCCAGGATCGGGCCGACCAGCACGCGGTCGATGATGTTGTAGAGCGCCTCGGCCACGGCCTGGCCACGGTTCGGCACGATCTCGCGCCGCGCGGTCAGGGCAAAGAACAGCACGATCAGCACGGCGCCGACGAGCATCGTCATGACGGAGGTGTTGATCGACATGTCGATGGCGAGCTTGCCGACATGGAAGGTCGGCAGATCCACCAGCTTGTGGATCGAAAACTGCTCCATCGGATCGATGGCGGGTTGGTTCGCCATGGGCGGCCTTAGTCCTCGTCTTCGTCATCCGGAACGCTGGGCGCGGGCGCCTGGCGGTCCAAGGTTATCTTGCTCGCCTTCGCCGCGGTCGAGACCGCGACGGAGATCGAAAGCCCGGCGCCGATCAGCAGACCGCCGACCACGCCCCAGGGCGTCGTTCCCGCGAAGTGATCCACAAGCCAGCCTAGGCCGACTCCCCCGAGCACCCCGCCCACCACTTCGCCGACGAAGCGGTAACCCTGCGCCATGGCCGCGTGAGTATCGCCACTCA
Organism: Alphaproteobacteria bacterium; assembly: GCA_025350685.1. Lineage (GTDB taxonomy): Bacteria > Pseudomonadota > Alphaproteobacteria > Caulobacterales > Caulobacteraceae > Phenylobacterium. The sequence continues at coordinate 36,441 of JANXXK010000135.1, forward strand.
CCTTGCGGGCTTGCGCCGCCTCCGCCGCTCCCAAGCGCTGATCGAGGCTCGCGAGGGCCTTCTCTGGCGGATCATGGGAATCTGGCATTCGTCGGGAGGCCTAACGACCGCGACGACGCCGCCACGGCTGGGGCTTCAGGTCGCGCGGAACCTATAGACCGTGCCGCGGCGCGTCAAGGCTGGCCGAACCGCATTTAGGGCGTTGTTTTTGCACGGCATTTGTGAGGTCGCGACACATGGTCCGGTGCGCGGAGCGAAGCGAAGGCGTGTGGACACCCACGAGGACCAGCGGTTCGCGCCTCAATGGCATTGCCAAGAGCAATGCCATTGAAGTCCGGCGCTTAGGCGCGAAGCAGGGTGATGATGAGGCCCTCCAGCCGAGGCCAGGCGACCGCGGCCAGCGAGGCGGCGGTCGCGAACGCCATGACGATCATGGTCGACCGCGCCGGACGCTTGCGGTTTCGCAGGCTCTGCGCGCCGACCCAGGCCCAGGCGGCCGCGACCGCGAGAGCCGCGGCGCCTGTCGCCCAGGGATAGAGACCGCCCAGCCACGCAAGGGCGCCGCCGGATGCCGCCAGGAGCGCAGCAGGCAACGCGAATGGCAATACACAGCAAGCACCGCAGGCCAGCGCGCCGGTGGCCAAGACGGCCGCCGCGGCGCCCGCGGCGCGGCCCGATTTGCGATCCGCCACCACGGGGTTCTGCCCAGTCATGCCGACGCTCCCGCGCAGCATCCGCAGCCCGACACCGTCGGCTGGTCGTGTGGCGTCGACTGGAAGGGTGCGAACACGGCGTCCATCGCATCGCGCGCGGCTTCCGGCGCCGTGATTGTCAGGAGGACGCCGTCCTCGATGTCGCTCAGCGTGAATTGCAGGAAGGCGCAGCACTGGCGCTCTCGGGTGATCATCTCTTCCACCTGAGGGCGCGCCGAGCGCCGATAGATCAGGGTGAGCCGCAGGTCTTCGCGGCGCTCGCCGAGCAGGCTCTGTCGATTGAGGTCCGCGATCCAGGCGACGCGAGCCTGGAAATCGCTGCCGCCAAGGATGCAGGCGATGGGCGGATCGTCATTTGGACGCGCGGTCATAGGCATCTCCAGGGCGTTGATCGCCTAGCTGGCCATAAGATAATTCTTCAAGTAACTTGAAGTTCAAGCCCGTCCGGGAAGGAGATTTCGATGGCCCTGAAGATCGGCGCGCTCGCCGCCCGCACAGGCACGAATACGCCCACGATCCGGTACTACGAGGAAATCGGCCTGCTGCCGCGCGGCGACCGGCGGGAGGGTGGTCAGCGCAGCTTCGGCGACGACGACGTGAAGCGGCTGACCTTCATCCGCCGCTGCCGCGAGTTCGGCTTTCCCATCGACCAGGTCCGCACGCTCGTGGCGCTGATGCACGACCCTGATCGATCGTGCCTGGAAGCGCGCGACCTCGCCCAGCAGCACCTCGACGCCGTTCGCGTGAAACTGGCTGAACTCAAGGCGCTCGAGCGCGGCATCGCCGGCTTTATCGAAACCTGCGAAGGCGGCTGCGTGGGCGGTCCCGCCCCGGACTGCACGATACTCGAAGACCTCGCCTCGCCCCCGGCGCTCGTCGTCAGCCCTCGTCGCCGGGCGAATGCATGAGCAAGGTCGCTCTGGTCTACGCCCTGCCCGCCGCAAACCGACATTCTCAACGTCCGCGATGGGCGGAAAGTGGTCTTTGCCCCCGGCGGGTCAGGGTCTAATCTTCCTCCGAAGGGAAGTGGATGAAGCGATGAGCGACGCTGTCGGCCCTGGCGATCTGGTTCTTTGCGTCAATGCCGCCCCCAACCATGCCACGGGAAGACCGACGCCCCTTCAAGCCGGCGAGACCTACCGTGTCATCGCGGTCATGGAATTTGCCTGCCCGTGCGGACGCTCCGATGCTTTGCTCGATGTGGGCATCGACTTCGCGTGGTGCCAGACGCGCTTTCGGCTACTGCCAAAGCCCAAGACCCAGGCCAGGACGCGCCGAGTTTCGGCTCCGAAGGAGAAGGAAACGATCCGCTGACAGCGGACGACGGCTTCGACTTTGTGGGTGACAGGCGGACGTTTGGGGCGCGGTCCGCTCCTCTCCCAAGGGCGCAGCCCTGTGGGAGAGGTTGGGAGAGGGCGGCGCTGTCGTTGAAGACCTGCGCTCCGGTTGGACCCGCTCGAGATATGGGCGCGACCCGTTCCAACACCTCGCCTGGTATCAACGCCGCGCCGCCCTCACCCAACCTCTCCCTCGATGCTTCGCGTCGGGGAGAGGAGCAGGCTCGCCCTATTGGGCGGCCATGGCCTCGGCCTGGTGGAGGTCGACCGACACCAGTTGCGAGACGCCGCGCTCGGCCATGGTGACGCCAAACAGGCGGTCCATGCGGGCCATGGTCACCGGGTTGTGGGTGATGGCGATGAACCGGGTCTCGGTGCGCCGGCGCATCTCATCCAGCATGTTGCAGAAGCGGTCGACGTTGGCGTCGTCGAGGGGGGCGTCGACCTCGTCGAGCACGCAGATCGGGGCGGGCTGGGCGAGGAACACGGCGAAGATCAGGGCGGTGGCCGTGAGCGCCTGCTCGCCGCCGCTCATCAGGCTCATGACGGCCATGCGCTTGCCGGGCGGGCAGGCGAAGATCTCCAGGCCGGCCTCCAGCGGGTCCTCGGATTCCACCAGCCTCAGTTCGGCTTGGCCGCCCTGGAACAGGGCCTGGAACAGCGTCTTGAAGTGCTCGTTGATCACCTCGAAGGCGGCGACCAACCGCTGGCGGCCCTCGGCGTTCAGCTCATTGATCCCGTCGCGCAGGCGCGCGATGGCGCCGGTGAGATCGGAGCGCTCGGATTTCATGATCGCCAGGCGCTCAGCGTGTTCGACCGCCTCTTCCTCGGCGCACAGGTTGACGGGACCGATGGCGTCGCGCTGGCGCTCCAGGTTGTAAAGGTGGGCCTCAACGCCGCCGGGATCGGCGGGGATGGCGACCGCCTCATCGGCCAGTTTTCGAGCCAACTCTTCCGGTTCAATACGCGCGGTCTCGCGGATCTGGGCGGAGACTTCGGTCAGGCGGGCGTCAGCGGCCTCGGCGTGGGCAGCCAGGCTCGCGCGGACTTCACGCGCCTCTGAGGCTGCGGCCTCGGCGGCGCGCAGGCCGCGGTCGGCCTCGGCGCGTTCGTGCTCGGCGGCGGCCAGCGCATCGGACGACCTGGCGCGGCGGGCCTCGGCGACCGAGAGCTCGTCGAGCAGGGCGGCGCGGCGGGTCTCCAAGGTCTCCGGCGCAGCCTTGGCCTTGGCCAGGTCGGCCGCGGATTTGGTCCGGGCGGCGGCAAGCGCCTCGAGGCGCTTGGCGGCGGCGGTGGAGCGGCGGGTCCAGTCCTCGCTGTCGCCCTTCAGCAGTTCGAGGCGCCGTGCGCGGCCGTCGCGGTCGCGGACCTCGACGTCGTAGGCGGCCCGCGCGGTGGCGGCGGCCTCGCGGGCGGGACCGGCGGCAGCGCGGGCGGCGGCCAGGCGTCCGGCGAGGTCCTCGCCACCGGCTTCGTTGGCGACGTCGGCCTCGATGGCGGCGAGCGCCTGCTCGTGCTCGGCGAGTTCGGCCTCGAAGCGGCGGATGACATCGTCGAGGGAGGCGGCGTGGGCCTCCTTGCGGGCGGCCTCGCGGTCAAAACGCTCCAGGGCGGTGCGGGCGGCCAGCGCGGCCTGTTCGGCGGCCGGGGTCTCGCGGCGGGCGGCGCGCAGGGCCTCTTCGGCGGCGGCGAGCTTCGCGGCGGCCTCGGCCAGGGCTTTGCGGGCCGCGTCGGCCTTCGGGGTCAGGGCCTCGATCTCGTGCTCGACCTCGGCCAGGCGGGTTTTCTGCTCCAGGCGCACGGCGGCTGGCCGCGGGGCTTCGGCGCGAGACGTGAAGCCGTCCCAGCGCCAGAGGTCGCCTTCCTTGGAGACCAGCCGGCAACCGGGCGCGAGGCCCGCCTGCAGCCTGTCGCCGTCGGCGCGGTCAACGAGGGCGGTGAAGGCCAGGCGCGCGGCGAGAGCGGCGGGCGCCTTGACCAGCTTGCCGAGCGGGGTCGCGCCAGGCGGCCATTCCGGCGCGGTGGCGTCGCGACCACCCCAGAAGGCCGGGGCTTTGTTGTCGAGGGCGGCGTCGAGGTCATCGCCCATGGCGGCGGCCAGCGCCTGTTCGTAGCCGCGGTCCGGCGAGACGGAATCGAGGGCCGAGGCGAAGCCGCCCCGCCTGGCCTGGGCGACCAGGGCGGCTAGCGCGCGGGCCTCGGCGGTCAGGCGGCCGAACTGGTCTTCCAGCTTGCGGGCGGCCTCGCGGTTGGCGGCCTCGGTGGCCTGGGCGGCGGTGCGGGCCTCCTCGGCGGTGTCCAGAGCGGCGCGGGCGGCGGCGAGCGCGGCCTCGGCGGTCTGCAGGTCGGCCTTGGCCTGGGCGGCGCCGGGGTTGGCGACAACGCCGCGGGCCTCGCGCTCGCCGCGGGCCTGGTGCAGGGCGCGGTGGGTGCGGGAGAGCCGGGCGCGGGCTTCTTCGACGCGGGCGGCGGCGGCGCGGCGGTGGGCCTCCTCGGCGGCGGCCTGGGCGGCGAGCGCCTCGACCTCGGCGTCGGCGGCGGCGCGGGCGGCTTCGGCGGCCTTGGCTGCGGCCTCCAGTTCGGGGAGACGTTCAGGGGCGGTGGCGATGGCCT
>JANXXK010000146.1 GCA_025350685.1 Alphaproteobacteria bacterium
GAACCGGCAGGCTCGGACGCCAGGCGTGGGTCGCGGCATTCTTGCTATCGGACATATCGACATCGTCCTGCAGGACGGCCGCCATTTCATTGACCGACAGCCGCATCGCGGGACTGGGAAGTTGAGGCGTCTTGCCGGTCAGCAGCTCCTGCAAGAAGGCGATGGCCATGCGGCCGGCGGCGAGTCGCCGTTTGATCCTTAGGTCGAACCCTTTGAGCGCGGCTTTCAAATCGCGATCGGAAAAGCAGGCGAGAACGGGTGGCAGCGGCTGGCGTCGGTCAGCCCACTCTGGCTCTGAGGCGGCGCGCACGCGGATGAGCGCGACCCACATGCCAAGAAAGCGAAGCCGGCCGTCTTCCGATTGCGGATCTTCAAGATCCGGCCAGGCGATGTTCGACAACACCATGCTGGCGGCCGCGAGCGGCTGTTCCACGAGGTCGAGTTTGATCACATCTGGCAAGGACTTGGCCTCGTGGTCGGTGAGATTCGCACTCGACTTCAGCGCGTAACGAAGCCTTCGTCCATTTGTCCTCGCCCGGTCAGTCCGGGCTGATCTCGGTAGGGCGCGGCGCTTCGCCGGCCTGCTGAGACAAGAGGATACCATGACCAAGCTCACCCAAACCCACGCCGATCTGCGGGCCCAAGCCGCGCCCGCCGAAAGCCTGGCTTCAGAGGCCGATGAAGGTCGCAAAACCGCGAACGTGGTGCGCGCCAAGCGCGGCCGTGGTCCAGCGAAGACGTCGCCTGAAATTCCAGCCGTAGCCGCGGCCCGGGCCCCGTCGCCGAAGGGCAAGCTCGGCATCGTCGTGGGGCTCCTGCGCCGCCCCAATGGCGCCAGCCTGGAGGACCTGATGGCCGCCACCGGATGGCAGAAGCACTCGGTGCGCGGCGCGCTGTCGGGGGCGGTGAAGAAGAAACTGGGTCTGGCGGTGATCTCCGAGAAGGTCGATGGCGCGCGGGTCTACCGCATTGAGAGCGAGGCGATCGCATGACGGCCGACCACGTCACCGAGGAGGTCCGGGCGCTCGCGCGCCTGGACCTGGAGGGCCTGCGCGAGGTGTGGCGGCGCCGCTACGGGCCGCCGCCCAGGCTCCGCTCGCCGGACCTGCTGCGCCGCGTCATCGCCTGGCGCATCCAGGTTGCGGCCTTCGGCGATCTAGATGCTGAGACCCGGCGCAGGCTGCGGCGCCCGACCTCAGCGGCGCCGCCGCCTGCAATCCGGCTCAGCCCCGGGACCCGGCTGGCCCGCGAGTGGCGCGGCGTGCGGTGCGAAGTCGAAGTGGTCGAGGATGGGTTCGTCTACGCCGGCGTCACCTACCGCAGCCTGTCCAAGATCGCAGGCGTGATCACCGGGGCCAAGTGGAACGGCCCACGGTTCTTTGGGCTCGATCGGGAGCCGGCCAAATGAGCGTGCGCCCGGCCACGGTGCGTTGCGCCATCTACACCCGAAAGAGTTCGGAGGAAGGGCTGGATCAGGCGTTCAACAGCTTGCATGCCCAGCGAGAAGCCTGCGAGGCCTATGTGCTTTCGCAGGCCGGCGAAGGCTGGACCACGCTGGCGGCCGTCTATGACGATGGCGGGTTCTCCGGCGGCACCTTGGAGCGACCGGCGCTCAAGCAACTGCTCGCCGATATCGACGCGGGTCGGATCGATACCGTGGTGGTCTACAAGATCGATCGCCTGACCCGTTCGCTCACCGACTTCGCCAAGATCGTCGAGCGGCTGGATGCGGCGGGCGCCTCCTTCGTCTCGGTGACCCAGGCCTTCAACACCACCACCTCGATGGGACGGCTCACCCTTAATGTGCTGCTGTCGTTCGCGCAGTTCGAGCGCGAGGTCACCGGCGAGCGCATCCGCGACAAGATCGCCGCCTCCAAGGCCAAGGGCATGTGGATGGGGGGTCCGCTTCCGCTGGGCTACGACCGCCCCACCGATCCCGCAACCCGCGCGCTCGTGGTGAATGAGCCGGAGGCGGCCACCGTCCGACTGATCTTCGACCGCTACCTTGAGCTCGGCTCGGTCCGTGCCCTTGAACAGTGGCTTGAGGCCGAAGGGATCTGCTCCAAGTCCTATGCCTCCCTTCGAGGAAAGCCGATCGGCGGCTGTCACTTTAGCCGCGGCGCCTTGTTCCATCTGCTGAGCAATCGCGTCTATCTCGGCGAGATCCGCCACAAAAAGCAGAGCCACCCGGGCCGCCATCCGGCGATCGTGGAGGCTGCGATCTTCGAGGCCGCCCGGGCGCTGCGCGCCGGCAATGCGGTCGTCCACCGCGATCGCCCGACAAGAGCGGCCAGCGCGCACCTCAAGGGGTTGGTGTTCGACACCGATGGCCACCCGATGACGCCAAGTTTTGGCCACGGCCGCCAGGGCAGGGTC
>JANXXK010000168.1 GCA_025350685.1 Alphaproteobacteria bacterium
GCTGCGCAAGGACGTCACCGCCAAGTGCTACGGCGGCGACATGAGCCGCAAGCGCAAGCTGCTCGACAAGCAGAAGGCCGGCAAGAAGCGCATGCGCCAGTTCGGCAAGGTCGAGATCCCGCAGGAAGCCTTCATCGCCGCCCTGAAGATGGACGCGGATTAAGGCCCCGCCCCGGAGGTAACAAAATGATCCCCTGGGTCCAGCTCGACACCGCCGAGATCCCGGCCGGCGGCCAGCTCAAGCTCATGCAGCGCGGCGCCGAATTCTCCATCATGTCCGGCTCGATCGAGCTGATGAACAGCCGCCTCAGTGGCTCGGAAAAGGCCCTGGCGAGCCTTGCCTGCGAACGCCTCGCCACCCGGCCAAGCCCCCACATCCTGATCGGCGGCCTCGGCATGGGATTCACTCTGCGCGCCGCGCTCGCCGACCTGCCCGCGACCGCGCGTGTCACCGTCGCCGAACTGGTTCCGGCGGTCGTGACCTGGGCCCGCGGCCCCATGGCCCACCTGCACCAACACAGCCTCGCCGACCCCCGCGTCGCCATCCGCGAGGGCGACGTCGCCGACGCGATCCGCGCCGCGCCGGCCGCCTACGACGCGATCTTGTTGGACGTCGACAATGGCCCGAGTGGCCTCGGCCGCGACGCCAACGACAGCCTCTATTCAGCCAAGGGCCTTGCTGAGGCCCGCCGCGCGCTCAAGCCCGGCGGTGTGCTCGCCGTGTGGTCCGCCGGCCCCGACGCCGGCTTCACGAAGCGACTGGACAGCGCCGGGTTCGCCGCCGAGGAGCACATGGTCCGCGCGACCGGCGGCCGCCGCGGCACCCGCCACGTGATCTGGCTGGCGACGATCTGACGGCCGGCTACTTCCCGGCGGCCTCCGCCCGCCGCGCGCCGCGCAGGATGCTCGGCAGCGCATAGTTGCCCTCGTGGCAGGCGTATTCGTAGAGCGGCCCCTTGGTCACATTCAGCGGCATCTCGCCCTGCCAGGTCTTTGTATAGACGCCCGGGTCGTCGACCTTGAACTGATAGAGGATCTGGGTCGGCGAGACGCGGGTGAACCGCTCGGTCACCTTGGCGTCCTTGGAGACGAAGATGGTCGTGGGGATGCCGGGCCTGAGCACCTCGCCAGGATTGAAGTTGGCGGTCTCGACCATCAGGGTGTCGCCCTCCCACCAGCCGAAGCTGTCGCCCATCCAGGGCCGGATACTGGCCGGCGGGTGGGTGCGGTCGGTGAGCCGGATGATGCGGGCGTCATGGTCCATCTCCACCAGGATGACCACGTGGTCCGTGCCCTGCTGGATCTGTTAGGTGTTGTTGTAGAGCACGTTCAGCATCGGCGGCCCGGCCGTGGAGCCGAAGCCCAGCAGGCAGCGCTCGGCCACCTGGCGGAATTCCGGATCGTTGGCGGCGCCGGAAATCTTGCGTATCTCGGCCAGGAACAGCCGGCGGCCCTCGGCGCTGTAGGGCAGTTTCCCGTCCGCCGGATCGGTCAGCCAGGAGGAGCGGTACTCGCCCTTGATCCGGCCCACCCTGGTGCCCGGATCGATCCAGAAGCTGTTGTAGCCGCCGGGGTCGCCCCCGGCGCTCGGCGCGCCCGCCTTGGGGTCCGATGGCTTGGCGTCTTCGGAGATAACTTGGGAATAGCCCTTCTCCAGCCCCCGCGCCTCCGCCTCGGTGATGGTCAGCGACTTGAACTGCGCCGGCCGCTCGAGCTGGGTGACCGAGGCGTTGGTCCAGACGCCGGAAAAGTCCGGCTGGCCGAAGCCGTTGCGCGGCGCCTTGTAGGCCTGGGCGCCCGCCGCCCCGGCCAGGACGACCGCGGCCAGCACGCCGAGGGCCGCAGCATAGGCTTTGTTCGAAGGCGCCATCGGACAGCCCTTCCCATCACCGGCCCGTATCGGCCGTTGGCGCCACTATGACTCCATTGCCCGGCGCCAACCACCGTTCGGTGAGGCGGCCTAGCCGATCCAGCGCAAAGCCCGCCGGAACAGGCCCAGCGTCTGGGCGTGCAGCCGGTCCCCCGTCGCGGCCTCGGCCTTCCCCGCGGCGGCGCGGGCGTGGGTGCCTTCCAGGATGATGCCGAGCTTGTAGCAGGCCAACACCGCGTACCAGTGGATGGCCGAAAGATCCCGCTCCGTGCGGCCGGCGTAGCGTTCGACCAGTTCGGCCGCGGTCGGGAAACCGTCCCATGGCGTCACCGAGACATTGCCCGCTTCCGGCCCATCAACCTCCGGCCAGGTGGCCATCAGCCACCCCAGGTCGAGCAGCGGGTCGCCCACCGTGGTCAGCTCCCAGTCGACGATCGCCGCCAGGTCCGGGCTGTCGAACCGGTAGAGGACATTGGCCAGGTGGTAGTCGCCATGGATGATGCCCGGCCTGAAGGTTTGTGGCCGATGCGCCTCCAGCCAGGCGCCGACAGCCTCGACGCCTTCGATCTCGCCGGGCCCGGCCCAGCCCTCGTAGGCCGCGTAGCTGGCCAGCTGCTTTTGCCAACGGCCAACCTGGCGCTCCAGGAACCCCTCGGCGCGGCCGAAGTCGGCCAGGCCCACCGCCACACGGTCGACGGCGCCCAGGGCCGCGATCCCGTCCACCAGCGCGAACCCCATGGCGCGGCGCACAGCCGGGTCACCCGCGTGCAGCGCCGGCAACGCCACCGTCGGGTTGAAGCCGTCGATCGGCTCCATCAGGTAGAAGGCCGCGCCCAGCACATCCTCCTCCGGACAGGCGGCGATCAGCCCGGGGTGCGGCACGTCTGAGCCGGCCAGCGCGCCCAGCACGCGGGCCTCGCGGCGCATGGTCTCGCTGCCGTTCATGTGGGCGGCCAGCGGCGGGCGGCGCAGCATGAACCAGCGCTCGCCGCGGCGGAACTTCAGCAGGATGTTCTGGGTGCCGCCTGGCGGCCGCGCCGCCTCCTCGATCGGCCCGGCCTCCAGGCCGCGCGCGTCCATCCAGGCGGTCAGCCGGTCGAGGTCGACCAGGCCTCGCCAGGCGGCGAGGGCCGGATTGGGGGGAGCGTCTGCCGCACTCATGTCTCGCGCCTCCAGCCTTACCCACCGTCACGATTGCCCTGGCCCCCAGCGCGACATAGCCTTGGCTCCAGAGCAAGCGCCTTGCAGGAGGCCGCCATGGCCGATGGGTTCGTTCTCGAAATTCCCGAGCAGGTTGGCCTGGCGGTCGCCACGGAACGCAAGCCGCAGGCCGGGACCCAGGCCTGGCCGGCCGGCACCCGCATCGTCTCGGCCGACAGCCACATGTTGGAAAGCGACCTCTGGGTCGACCGCTACCCGGCGCACCTGAAGGACCAGGCCCCGCGCATGGTGTTCAAGGACGGCGGCTGGGACCTCTCCATCGGCGAGCGGTCGATGACCCCGCCAGCCCTGGCGGTGGCGCTCTGCAACGCGCTCGAATGCTACCCTGGCCTCACCGACCTTTCCGCCCGCATCGCCGACCTCGACATCGAGGGCGTGGAAAAGGAGCTGATCTTCCCGCAGCGCCTGTTCGGCCTGATGATGTTTGGCGAGATCGAGAACAAGGAACACGTCTTCGGCGCCTACAACGAACACATCGGGCAGGTTTGCGCGCAGTCGAACGGCCGCTGCTATCCGGTGATGATCCCCAGCTATTGGGACCCCGAGGCGGCGGCCGACAGCGTAGCCCGCTGCGCCGAGCTTGGAGCGCGCTGCCTGATGGTCCCGATCAAGCCCGGCAAGTTCGCCGACGGCCGCACCATCCAGTACAACCACCCCCGCATGGACCCGTTGTGGGCGGCCATCGAGAGATCCGGCCTGCCGCTGGCCTTCCACATCGGCGAGGCGATCCCCACCGCCGAGCCCGGCGCGGTCGGCATCTCGGTGCTGACCCAGATGCAGGGCTTCCGCCAGAACTGGGCCCAGCTCACCTTCGGCGGCGTGTTCGACCGCTTCCCGGGCCTCAGCGTCGTGTTCGTGGAGGCGGGCCTGGCCAGGATCCCCGGCATGCTCCACGACGCCGACATGATCTACAATTCCTTCCCGACCATGGTCTCGCCGAAGCTCGCCCATCCGCCCAGCTGGTACTGGCGGGCGCACTGCTACGCCACCTTCATGACCGACCCGGTCGGCCTCGAAATGCTGCACCGGATCGGGCCTGAGACGGTGATGTGGTCTTCCGACTACCCGCACCAGGAAAGCACCTTCGGCTACACCCGCAGCGCCATCGAAGCCGTGTTCAAGGCGGTTCCGGTCGCCGACGCGCAGAAGATCCTTGGACTGACCGCGCTCAACCTCTTCCGGATGGACGCTTGAGCGCGCTCAGCGACGCCTACGAACGCGACGGCGTCGTCCACATTCCGGGCGCGCTGGACGCCAAGACCCTCGCGGCCGCCCAGGCCGCCTACGACTGGAGCCTGGCCAACCCCGGCCCGCTGGCCTCCAACATCCGCCAGGCCAGCGACGCGACCTTCTACCAGGACCTCTACAATCCCGATTGCCTGAGCGGCTACCGCGCCATGCTGCAGGCCTCGCCGATCGCCTCGATCGTGAGCGACCTCTGGGGCGCGCCGGACGTCTGGTTCATGTACGAGCAGGTGTTCCTGAAGGAGGGCGGCGAGGCGCGCCGCACGCCGTGGCACCAGGACAGCTCCTACCTCGCCGTCGCCGGCCCGCACCTGGCGGTGGCCTGGATCACCTTCGACCCGGTGGGCAAGGCCGACTCTCTCGAATTCGTTCGCGGCTCGCACAAGGGCCGGCTCTACAACGGCTCGCGCTTCGAGCTCGGCGACGACACCGCGCCCACGCATCTCAAGTCGTCCCTGCCGCGCCTGCCTGACATCGAGGCCGACCGCGCCCAATGGGACCTGGTCTCCTGGGCCGTGGCGCCCGGCGACCTGATTGTCTTCCACCCGGCGATGCTGCATGGCGGCGCGCCGACCCATGCCGGCCAGCGCCGCCGCACACTGACCTTGCGCTTCTTCGGCGACCAGGCGGTCTACGATCCCCGCGAAGGCGGCGCGGGACCCCGGGTCGCGGGCTTCCACGAACGCATGGACGCCGGCGCGCCGTTCCGCGACCCCGGCTTCCTCAAGCTGGCCTAGGCGCCCTAGATGACGCCCAGCGCCGTCCACATAGCCATGGCGAGGCCAAAGGCGCGCATGTCGCCTGTGGTCGTGCCCTGCATGAGGTTCATCGCATAGCCGAAGGTCGTGCGGGCATCCATGTCGATGATGATCAGCGAGCCGCCGTAGCCGCCCCAGAAGATGCTGTTCGGGTTGGGCATCGCGAACGGCGCGCCGGGCAGACCGAAGCCCATGCCGAAGCGCGCGGGTCCTCCCAGGACGAGATCCATCCCTTCGATCTGCAGTTCCAGCGCCTTGCGGCACCCCGCCTCGGACATGAAGCGCTTACCCTTGGCCATGCCGCCGTTGGCCAGGATCGCGTGGATTTCGGCGACCGAACGGGCGTTGCCGGTTCCACCAGCCGCGGGAATCTCGGCGCCGCGCCAGGCGCGGGTCCTGGTCTCGGACACGTCGATGCCGGGATTGTTGAACGAGACCCGCTGGATCTCGCTCTGGGCGGGGGCTTCGCCGGCGCCCGTTCCCGGCGCAGGCGGGATCAGCTCGGCCACGCGTCCGTCCTCCGAGACCGGCAGGCCGATGTGGAAGTCCGCGCCCAGCGGCTCGGCCACCTCCTGGCGGAAGAAGGTCCCCAGCGAGCGCCCGGTGATCCTGCGCACCACCTCGCCGACGAGATAGCCCTGGGTGAGGGCGTGGTAGCCCGAGGCGGTCCCCGGCTCCCACAAGGGCGCCTGATCAGCCAGCAACGCCGTGACCTTGTCCCAATCGTAGAGATCGGCGGTCGTGAGCTTTTCCGTCCAGCCGGAAAGCCCGGCGCTATGGCTCATCAGGTGGCTGACCTTGACGCCCGCCTTGCCCATAGCCGCGAACTCCGGCCAGTACTTGGCCACCGGGGCGTCGAAATCCAGATCGCCGCGATCGGCCAGGATGAGGGCGCAGAGCGCGGTCATGGTCTTGGTGGTCGAATAGACGTTGACGATGGTGTCGCGCTCCCAGGGCCGGGTCTTCGCCGCATCGGCGAAGCCGCCCCACAGGTCGACCACCGTCTCGCCCTCCAGCGTGGCGCAGAACGAGGCCCCCAGGTCGGCGCCGCTGGCCAAATTGGCCTCGAAGGCGGTCCGCACGCCGACGAACCGGTCCTCAACCATCCCCTGCACTGACCCGTCAGCCATGGCGTCACTCCGTTGGTTTGCGCCACCCTCCTAGGTCCGGCGCGGCGGCGCAAGGCGCCAGACAGGTCACCCTGCAAGGCATCGTTCCGCGCGCCGATGCGTTGGAGACGTGAATGCGGCCGGTTGGCCGCCGCACCCGCAGGAAAATCCTCGTGCAGATGTTGAACAAGGTCCCCGCCCTCACCGTGGGCTTCTGGATCGCCAAGACCTTCGCCACCACCGTCGGCGAGACCGCCGCCGACGACCTCAACGCGCGCTTTCACCTGGGTCTGACCGTCACCTCGCTGATCATGGGCGCGCTGTTGGTCCTGGCGCTGGCCGTGCAGCTGACGCGGCGCCGCTACATCCCGGTGATCTACTGGCTGGCGGTGGTGCTGATCAGCGTCGTGGGCACGCTCATATCCGACAACCTGGTCGACAATTTCGGCGTGCCGCTGGCGGTCTCCACGGGCATCTTCAGCCTCGCGTTGGCGGTGGTGTTCGTCTGGTGGTTCATGAGCGAACGCACCCTTTCGGTCCACACCATCGTGACCAGTCGCCGCGAGCTCTTCTACTGGGGGGCGATCCTGTTCACCTTCTCCCTGGGAACCTCGGCCGGCGACCTGGTCGGCGAACAGTTCGGCCTGGGCTACGCCACGTCGTTGGCGCTATTCGCCGGGCTCATCGCCCTGGTGGCGGCCGCGTACTATGTCTTCAAGCTCAACGCCGTGCTGGCCTTCTGGGCCGCCTATATTCTCACCCGGCCGCTCGGCGCGTCGGCGGGGGACCTGCTCTCCCAGCCGCGGAGCGCGGGCGGGCTGGGGCTGGGGACAACCTGGACCAGCCTGTCCTTCCTGATCGTCATCGCGGCGATCACCATCGCCATGACCCTGCAGCAGCGGCGCGAGCCGGCCGCCACGGGGAAACTGGAACCTCAGCCGCTGGCCTAGGCGCCAGGTCCCCGCCACGAGGGCCGCCGCTGGATGAGCTTGACTATGGGCCCGACTTTGGCGAAATCCCCCGACATTCGTGGGGACCACATTGATGCGCAAACTGATCGTTCTGACCGCCGCCGCCGCGGCTCTGCTGCTGGCCAGCTGCAACACCGTCTCCGGGGCTGGCAAGGATGTCGCGGCCGCCGGCAAGGCGATCACTCAGACCGCCGACGACGTCAAGAAATAGGACCGCCGCGAGCCGGCCCAAAACTCACAAACGGGCCGACGAAATAGAGGGCCCGAGTTGCGGCGTTTGCGCCGGGTCGGCTTTCCTTTCGCCGCCCAAAGGCCCATATCCGCGGCCATGGCTGAGATCATCCATCCGCTGCGGCGTTCGGTGTTCCGCGGTCTGGCCGGCCGGTGCCCGGCCTGCGGCAGGGGCCGGCTTTTCTGGCGCTACCTGAAGATCAATGGCCGCTGCGAGGTCTGCGACACCGACCTCGCCCGCTACCCCGCCGACGACGGCCCGGCCTATCTCACCATCCTCTTGATCGGCCACCTGGTGGTGGCGCCGATGCTGTTCTTCCCGATCGTCTGGCGCTCGAACCCGGCCTATTCCCTGCCGCTGATCCTGGTCCCCCTGGCGGCGCTGACCCTGGCCCTGCTGCCGCGCGTCAAGGGCGGCTGGGTCGGGATGATGTACGCGCTTGGCGTCAAGGACACCGACGCCCACCTGCACACCGCCGACGCGGCGGACTAGGCCCGGAACGCTCGCCCCCTGACCCCTTTGGTCAGGCGATCGGCAAGAGCGACCAAGCAAAGACTCTTCCGGAACCTCCACCGTGACCGCCCGTTTGGCTGGCCTAGCCGAACACTTCACGGGAGCGACACGTGGGCCTGATCCTGATCATCATCCTAGTCCTGCTGCTCGTCGGTGCCTTCCCGACCTGGGGCCACTCGCGCAGCTGGGGTTACTTCCCGAGCGGCGGTCTGGGCCTCATCCTGGTGATCATCATCATCCTGGTGCTGCTCGGTAAGATCTGACGCCCCTTAGCCTTACGGCAAAACTCGCCTAGCATCCCTCCGAGGCGCGAGGGGGACGCATGGCGGCGAGTACGGAACAGTCTGTCGGGGGCATGAGCGCCTTTGCCCGGATCAAGGCGATCCTCGGCGGCTCAGCCGGCAACCTCGTCGAGTGGTACGACTGGTTCGCCTATTCCTCGACCAGCCTCTATTTCGCCGCCCTGTTCTTCCCCAAGGGAGACCCGGTCGCCCAGCAGCTGCAGACCGCCGCCATCTTCGCCGCGGGCTTCATCATGCGCCCGGTCGGCGCCTGGCTGATGGGCCTCTATGCCGACCGGGTCGGGAGGCGCGCGGCCCTGACCCTCGCGGTGGCCCTGATGTGCCTGGGCTCCTTCGCCATCGCCATCCTGCCGACCTACGGCCAGATCGGCGTGCTGGCCCAGTACGGCCTCCTGGCCGCGCGCCTGGTCCAGGGCCTGTCACTGGGTGGCGAATATGGCGCCAGCGCCACCTACCTGTCGGAGATGGCCGGCAAGACGCGGCGCGGTTTCTGGTCGTCGTTCCAGTACACCACCCTGATCGGCGGCCAGGTCGCCGCGCTCCTGGTGCTGGTGGTGCTGCAGCACACGCTCTCCAAGCCCGACCTGGCGGCCTGGGGCTGGCGCATCCCGTTCGCCATCGGCGGCGTGCTGGCGGTCGTGGTCTTCTGGATGCAGAGCCAGCTCGACGAGACCGGCGCCTACCTGGCCGAAAAGGCCGCCCCCTCTTCCAGCAAGTCGGGCGGCGAACGCAGCCGCACCATGAGCCTGCTGCGCGACCACCCGCGCGAGGTCGGCATCATCCTGGTGCTGACCGCCGCCGGCTCGCTCGCCTTCTATGCCTACACGACCTACATGCAGAAGTTCCTGGTCAACACCTCGGGCTTCTCCAAGGACACCGCCACCGCGATCATGCTCGCGGTCCTGGTGCTCTACATGCTGATCCAGCCGCTGATCGGCTGGCTCTCCGACAAGCTGGGCCGCAAGACCACCATGGCGGCGGGCCTGACCCTGGGGGGCCTGGCCACCTATCCGGTGATGACCGCCATCGCCCATGCCCACGCCGCGCTCGCCGCCTTCGGCCTGATCATGATCCTGGTGATCTGCCACTCCGGCTATGCGGCGGTGAACGCGGTGGTCAAGGCCGAGCTGTTCCCGGCCCGCATCCGAGGCCTCGGCGTCTCGCTGCCCTATGCGGTGGCCAACGTGTTGTTCGGCGGCACTGCGGAATATGTCGCCGGCTGGTTGAAGCAGGCGAAGATCGAGAGCGCCTTCTACGCCTATGTCGCCGTGGTCATGCTGGCCGGCGCGATCACCGCGGCCCGAATGCGCAACACCAACGTCACGAGCCTGATCGGCGATGATTGAGCATGCTTGAACTCGGCCCGCTCGACCTCAGCCCGCTGAACGTGGCCGCACTCGTGGTCTTCGCGATCTGCTGGCTGGGCTACCAGCCGATCCTGGGCCTGCTCGGCCGCCGCGGCGGGGCGGTGATCAACACCGACCTGATGGTCGTGCGCGCCGCCTGGATGCACAACATGGCCAGGCGCGAGAACCGCTTCATGGACGGCCAGCTGCTCGCCCAGTCGCTGAGCTCGGCCTCGTTCTTCGCCTCGTCCAACCTGCTGCTGATCGCGGCGACCGCCGGCGTGCTGTTCGGCGGCCAGGCCACCTACCACAACGTCTCCAGCCTGGCGGCGATCCAAACCTCCTCGCGCCTGCTGTTCGAAGCCCAGCTCGGCCTGGTGCTCCTGACGCTCGCCCGCGGCCTTCTCGACTTCATCTGGGGCATCCGCCAGCTCAACTACGTCCTGGCCGCCATCGGGGCGACGCCGGAGCGGGCCGACGACGCGGCCCACCATGCGTTCGGCGACGTAGCCGGGCGCCTGCTGAACCCTGCCCTGCACTCGTTCAACAGCGGGGTGCGCGGCTACTATTTCGCGCTGGCCGCCGCGGCCTGGCTGTTCGGGCCGATCAGCTTCCTGATCGCCACCCTGGGCGTCACGGCCCTGCTGATCTGGCGCCAGCGACGCTCGCCCGCCGCCCGCGCCATCGCCGACCTGCGCAAGCTGCTGGAACGGCCCCCCGGCTAGAAAGGCGCGGCGTCTGTCGAATCTTCGGCCGCGGGCGCGTCTCTCCGATGACGCGGCCCCTCGCGTCAGCCAATCTGGCCCATCGAGAGAGGACGACCCCATGCAATACCTGCTGCTGATCTACGACAACGACGCCGAGACCGACCCGGCCGCCCTGCAGGAGATCGTCGCGGCGCACATGCGCCTGGGCGCGGAGTTGGCGGAGACCGGCGCGAGGGTCGGCGGCAATCGGCTGAGACCCGCGGACACTGCCACCACCGTGCGCACCGAGGGCGGCGTCAAGTCGCTGCACGATGGCCCCTACGCCGAGACCCGCGAGCAGTTGGGCGGCTACTACCTGATCGAGGCCGCGGACCTGGACGCCGCGATCGGCTGGGCCAAGAAGATCCCAGGCGGCCCCAACTATTCCATCGAGGTCCGACCGATCTGGCCGCTGTCATAATCCGGTGGATGCGGAAGCGCTCCTCGACGAGGCGGTGCGCGAGGCGGGCGACCGCATCCGCGCCGCGCTCGCCATGCGCTTCCGCGACCTCGACATGGCCGAAGACGCGTTCGGCTTCGCCGCCCTGCGCGCTGTCGAGACCTGGCGGCGCGACGGCGCCCCGCGCGATCCGGCCGCCTGGCTCTACGCTGTGGCCCGCCGCCGCGCCTTCGACCTTGGCCGCCGCGCCCAGGTGCGCGAGCGCGCCGTCCACGATGCGCCGGAGCCGATCCCCGACCCCGAGACCATCCTGATGGCCGCCTTCGAGCCGATCCCCGACGAGCGGCTGCGGCTGATCTTCATCTGCTGCCACCCGGCGCTCGCCCCGGAGGCGCGGATCGCGCTCACCCTGCGCACCCTCTGCGGCCTTTCGGTGGAGCGGATCGCCCGCGCGTGGTTGACCACCGAGGTCGCCATGACCCAGCGGCTGACCCGCGCCAAGCGCAAGATCCGCGACGCCGCGATCCGCTTCGAAATCCCCGAGCCCGACCAGTGGCCGGAACGCCTGGAAGCCGTGCTCGCCACACTGGAGATCGCCTACGCCCAGGCCTATGAGGACGCCGCCGGGGTGTCCGACGCCGCCGACCTGGCGCGCGAGTCCCTGCGCCTCTCCGGCCTGCTGGCCGAGCTGCTGCCCGACGAGCCCGAGGTGCTCGGCCTGGCCGCGATGATCCGCCTGGCCGAATCCCGCCGCCCGGCGCGGCTGGACGACCTGGGGGCCATGACCCCGCTATCCGAGCAGGACGTGGGCCTCTGGGACGCGGGCCTGATCCGCGACGCCGCGGGCCTGCTGCGCCGCGCCGCCGACCTGCGCCGCAGCGGCCCCTATCAGCTGATGGCCGCGATCCACGCCACCCACGCCGCGCGGCGCGAGACCGGCGCCACCGCCTGGGGCGACGTGGTCACCCTCTACGACATCCTGCTGGCCGTGCGGCCCTCGGCGGTGGCCGAGGTCAATCGGGCGGTCGCTCTTGCCGAAGCGGAAGGCGCCGAGGCCGGTTTCCAGGCGCTCGCCGCCATCGACGCGCCGGCCCGCCTCGCCGAGTGGCTGCCCTACCAGGCCGCCCGCGCCGGCCTCTGCGCCAAGGCCGGCCGCCAGGCCGAGGCCGCAGACGCCCTGCGCCGCGCGCTGGCGCTACATCCTGCCCCGGCCGAGCGGCTATTCCTGCAGCGGCGTCTGGCCGACCTCGGGAAGACCGCCTGAGCTAAAGCGCGTAGCGCTTGCTGATCCGGTCCACCGGTGTCCCGTCCTTCAGGGGGACGGCCCGGCGGACGCTGTGGTCCACGAAGCCCAGCCGGCTGTAGAACTGCAATCCGCCGGTGTTGTCGGCGCGGATGGTGGCGTTGATCCCGGCCAGCCCCAGCCCCCGCGCCTCAACCTCGGTCGCCGCGAACAGCGCCCGGCCGATCCCGCGCTGCGTCCCGCCGACCCGCGCAAACGTCCCGATGTCGCCGTAGCCTTCCGGCAAGCCGGGATAGCGTCCCAGTGTCTGAAACCCCTCGTGGCGGCCGCTCGCCCGGTCCACCGCCACAAAGCAACAGATTACCTCCGGCCCGGTGAGATAGGTCGCGTCCAGCCGCTGCGGCGTGAACGCCTCTTCCAGCGCCGTCGTGCCGCCCCGCGCGATGACCCCGTTCAGCAGTTCGGCAAGGCCAGCGGCGTCCTCGCTTCGCGCGGGTCTGACGTCCATATTCACAGGCGCTCTCCTCAGGGCTCGACTTGGCGCCGTCTTTCACCGCGTCGGGCCTCGAGGCAAGTCACCGCAAACGAAGTCGCGTAAGCTGGCGCCAACAACAGTGACGAGGGATGGAAGATGGCGGATCCAGGCGCTCCGGGCTTGATTGAGGCGGGCTTGGGCGAGGTCAGGGCGGCGCATCGCCTGGACGAGGCCGCGCTGCACGCCTGGCTGAGCGCCAACGTCGACGGCTACCACGGCCCGCTCTCCGTGCGCCAGTTCACCGGCGGCGCGTCGAACCCGACCTATCTGCTCACCGCCGGCGAGGCCCGCTACGTCCTGCGCAAGAAGCCGCCTGGCCAGCTGCTGGCCAGCGCCCACCAAGTCGACCGCGAATACCGCGTCATGAAGGCGCTGGGCGGCGTCGGCTTCCCGGTTCCCACCATGCGCGCGCTCTGCGAGGACGACAGCGTCATCGGCACCAGCTTCTACGTCATGGATTTCCTGGAGGGCCGCATCTTCCGCGACGCCCGCCTGCCGGGCCTCGCCCCCGCCAAACGCACCGCCATCTACGCCGAGCTGGTCGACGTGCTCGCGCGCCTGCACGCCATCGACCCCGCGGCCATCGGCCTCTCCGACTACGGCCGCCCCGGCAATTATTTCGAGCGCCAGATCGGCCGCTGGATCAAGCAGTACCGCGGCGCCGAGACCGATCCCATCCCGGCTATGGAAGCCCTGATCGAACGCCTGCCGGCCCTGGTCCCGGCCGATGAGACGGTGACCATCGCCCACGGCGACTACCGGCTGGAAAACGTCATGTTCCACCCGACCGAGCCCAGGATCATCGCCGTCCTCGACTGGGAGCTCTCGACGCTGGGACACCCCCTCGCCGACATCGCCTACAGCTGCATCCTGTGGCACTCCCGCTCGGAAGGCTGGGGCACGCTCGACGGCATCGACCTGGCGGCCAGCGGCATCCCGACTGAGGCCGAGCACGTCGCCGCCTACTGCCGCCGCACCGGCCGCGCCGGCATCGACCATTTCCCGTTCTACCTGGCCTTCTCGATCTTCCGCCTGGCCTCGATCTCGCAAGGCGTCTTCCGCCGCAACCGCGACGGCATCGGCACCGGCGACGCCAGCGCCGACAACTCCGGCACCCGCCTGCTGGCCGAGACGGCCCTGGGGGTTCTGGACCGCTAAGGACGCCGCCGCGGGTTCGGCGATCGTCTTTCCAAAAGTTTCCTCTTTGTTCCAATCTAGTCCTCTCCCGGGCGCGCAGCGCCTTGGGAGAGGACTAGCTTCTCGCGGCGCCACAGCAGGCTGCGACGCGATCCGCGTCCTGCCTACTGCGGGGTTACCTTGGTCGTGGTGGTGACCTGATCCGTCGACGACGCAGGCGCCGCACCGGTGGTGGTCGTCGTCGTGTGGCGGGCCATCCTGTGCGTCCTGCGATGGCCGCTCGTCGCGTGGTTGGTGGTGACGGTGGTCTCGATCTGCGGCGCAGGCGGCGGGGTCTGCGCGGCTGCTAAGGCCGCGGCATTGCGCGCGGCGGCCGCATCAGCCGCCGAAGCGGCCGCGGACTGCTGAGCCGACTCGGCGCGCGCGTTGGCGTCCGTGGCCTGCTGCTGGGCGGCGATCGCCTGGCCCTGGGCTGCGGCGGCTTGATCTTTCGCGGCCACGACCTGATCGCGGGCGTTGTCGGCTGTGGCCCGTTGCGCGTCCCGCGCCGAAGCGAGGGCGGCGTCCTTGTGGCGCTGCGACATCCCGATGGCGGTGTCGGCCAAGGCCGAGGCCCGGATGGCGTCTTTGATCGCATCTTCCTTGTGGCCGGCCTTGAAGTCCTCATGGGCGACCGCCAGCGCCGCACGCGCCTCGGCCGTGTCGCGCGGAGAGTCCGTGCCGGCGCCGAGGGTCTCGGCGGTGTGGATCTTGGCCTCGGCGGCGGCGATGGCCTCGCGGGCGCGGTCGTCCTTCCCGGCCGTCGCCGGCGAGCCGATGGCCAGGGTCATGGCGCTGGTTGCGAGGAGCGAGGCGATAATCGTCTTGCGGAACATGGTGGTCTCCTGCCGGTTGGCAAATGCTGTCGCCACGGGGGTCCCATTGGCGCGGGGCTGCAACGGTCGGAGCCGCCAAATGGTTCAGCGCGGCGATGGAACGTGATCCGCCGGGCCCGCGCAAACGCCGTGCTCGGCAGCTGACGCCAAAGGGTTCCAGCGGCGGCGAGGGCGACAGAGCTAGGGTGAAGGGGCCTTTTTTCCGGGCTGGGCGGCGTCGGCTTCCTCTCGGCGGGCGCCGGCCAGGATGCCCGGCAGGGAGTAGTTGCCCTCGTGACAGGCGGACTCGTAGATCGGCTGGCGGGTCCTGTACCAGGAGAACTCCCCCAGCCAGGGCGCGGCGAAGGTTTTCGGGTCGATCACGGTGAACTGGTAGAGCAGCTCGCTGTTCGAGATTCGCGTCAGCCGCTCGATCACCTTGCTCTCGCCCGGAACCAGTAAGGTCGGAAAGCTCCGTCGGCGGCTGCCGTCCGGCAAGCCGATGGTTTCGATCACCAGGGCATTACCGTCCCAGCGGGCGATGGAGTCGCCGAGCTGACCTTGGAACACCGTCGGCGCGTGCATATTGGTGAAGGGGACGATCCGAACGTCGTCGCCATATTCCGTATGTATCACAACGTACTCGCGGGTCTGAAGGATCTGCAGCCGGTTCACAAAGGTGAACCTGGTGATGGGCGGCTGACCTACGCCGACAAGGCAGCGCTCGCCGGCTGGATCACCAGCCGTGTCCGCCGCTCCCCGCGCACAATCGGCAAGCCGTCGGTCGCCTTGATCAGCTCCGGAACCTCCGGGTCGAGACCCTTCTCTCCCAGCTCGGCGAGCTCGGCCTCCACAGCGGCGGCCACCGCCTGCGCCCGCGCCTCCGGAACCACCAGTTCGGGCGTCTTGGGCGTGGCCTCCATCGTCATGGCGAAATTTGACGCCCAGATGCCTTCAAGGCTGGGGTGGCCGAAAGCCGTGGGCGGGGCCCCCGGCGCCGGGACCCCAGGCGCGGCCTGTCGGGTGAGTTGCCCCTTCGCGGGAGGCGCGTGGCCGGCGCCACAAAGCAGAAGCCCGCCGATCGCGAGCCCTGTTGCCGTCGCGAACCCCCCGAGCCCCTTGTGCATTCCCTAACGTCCTCGCTTTGCGGGGCTCTGTCCATGACAGCTTGACGTTGGGCGCGCGCTGGACCTGCGCAATCGATCGAAAGCGGGCAAACAAGGTGCTCAAACGCTTGGCATCGGCCTCTCCGCCTAACCCTTACCTCCCCCATTGCGGCAGCCACGGCGGGAGGGGGACGTAGCGAGCCTGCGTCAATTCCCCATGCGAGCGCTTCCCATCGCCCGCATCCCTTGGAATAAGGCTCCGGTGAGCTTCACCGATCTTCCCGCCCCGACCGCCCCGTTCCGCGACGCGCGCTATGCGCCGCGCCGCCTGGAGATCGAGCACCGCCCGGGCGGCGAGATCGTGCTGACCAATCCGACGCCCTACGACACCCGCTTCCAGACCATGACCGCGGCCCTGGAGCATTGGGCGATGAAGACGCCCAGCCGGGTCTGGCTGGCCGAGCGGTCCGGCGGCGGCTGGCGGACGATCACCTACGCCGAGGCCCGCGAGCAGATCACCGCCATCGCCGGCTATCTGCTGGGCATGGGCGTGGTCCGCGCAGAGCCGCTGCTGATCCTCGCCCACAACGGCATCGACCACGCGCTGATCGCCTACGCGGCCATGAGCCAGCGGATGCCGATCGCGCCGGTCTCGCCGCAGTACGGCCTGATGGGCGCCAACCCTGCGCGCCTGGGCCGCGCGCTCGAGGTGCTCAAACCCGCCTGTGTCTACACCGATGACGCGGCGCTGTTCGCCGAGGGCCTTTCGGCGCCGGGGCTTTCCGGCCTGCCGGTGATCGCGTCGAAGAACCCGCGGCCGCGCGACATCCCCTTCAGCCAGGTGCTGAAGGGCAGCCCCGACGTGGCCACGGCCCGGCCGATCGACGCGGCCAAGTACCTGCTGACCTCCGGCTCCACCGGCCACCCCAAGGCGGTGATCTGCACGCATGCCAACGTCTGCATCAACTCCGCGCAGATCACCGCCTGTTTCCACGACCCCGACCCGCCGGTGATGGTCAATTCCGCGCCCTGGAGCCACAGCCTGGGCGCCAACTCGATCCTGCACAACACCCTGCACCGGGGCGGCACGCTCTACATCGACCACGGGGCGCCGGTGGCCAGCCGCTTCGGCGAGACGGTGCAGAACCTCAAGGAGATTTCGCCCACCTACCAGAACATGGTCCCGGCCGGCTGGATGCTGTTTGTCGAGGCGTTGGAGAAGGACAAGGCGCTGGCCAAGCGGTTCTTCGCCCGCGTGCGGCTGCTGCAGTACGGCGGCGCGGCGCTGGGCCAGGCGGTGGCCGACCGCATTGAGGCCGTGGCGCTGAAGACCGTCGGCGAGAAGATCAGCTTCGGCTCCGGCTATGGCGCGACCGAGACCGGCCCCACGGCCACCAACATCCATTGGCACAACGACCGCATGGGCCTGATCGGCCTGCCGCTGCCCGGCACCTCGGTGCGGCTGATGCCCGAGGCCGGCAAGCTCGACTTCCGGGTCAAGGGTCCCCAGGTGACCCCGGGCTACCTCGGCCACCCGGAGGCCTCGGCCCGGGCCTTCGATGACCAGGGCTTCTATGTGATCGGCGACGCCGCCCGCTTCGTCGACCCCGACGATCCGGCCCAGGGCATGATCTTCGACGGCCGGCTGTCGGAGAACTTCAAGCTCGCCTCGGGCACCTTCGTCGGCGTCGGCGACATCCGCATCGGCGCGGTGGGCGCGATCGGCGGGGCGGTCACCGACGCCATCGTCTGCGGCGAGGGCCGCGAGAGCGTCGGCCTGCTGCTCTACCCCAGGCCCGGCATGCGCCGGCCGGAGATCGCCGTCGCCGTGCGCGCCGGGATCGAGGCCTACAACTCGCGCGTCCGGGGCTCCGGGGCTCGCGTCGCCCGCGCCCTCGTCCTGCCCGATGGCCCCGACGCGGCGTCTGGCGAGATCACCGACAAGGGCTACGTCGCCCAGGCGCTCGCGCGCACCCGCCGCGGCGAGGCGCTGGTGCGTCTCTTCGCCGAACCGCCCCCTTTCGACGTCCTGACTTTCTGAAATGAGAGGCCACCGATGAACGGCGCCGACGCCCTGCTCGCGACCCTGGTCGCCAACGAGGTCACCGCCTGCTTCGCCAATCCGGGCGCCAGCGAGATGCAGTTCGTCGCGGCTGTCACTGCTTTAGACCCAGAGGTAATCCCATGAACGGCGCCGACGCCCTGCTCGCGACGCTCGTTGCTAACGAGGTCACCGCCTGCTTCGCCAACCCCGGCACCAGCGAGATGCAGTTCGTCGCTGCGCTGGACCGTAAGCCCGAGATGCGGCCGGTGCTCTGCTTGTTCGAGGGGGTCGCCACGGGCGCCGCCGATGGGTATGGCCGGATCGCCGACAAGCCCGCCTGCACCCTGCTGCATCTCGGGCCGGGCTACGGCAACGGGGTTGCCAACCTGCACAATGCCAGGCGCGCCTACACGCCGATCGTCAACATCATTGGCGACCACGCCACCTACCACCGCCAGTACGACGCGCCGCTGAACTCCGACATCCCGGCGCTCTCCGCCCCCAACTCGGTCTGGGTGAAGTCGGCGGAGAGCCCTGACGAGGTCGCCAGCCTGGCCGCCGAGGCGGTGGCCGCCAGCTACGGGCCGCCCGGCGGGCCGGCCAGCCTGATCCTGCCGGCCGACTCGGCCTGGCTGGAGACCAAGACCGAGCCGGTGATCGCGCAACGGCCGGTGCGCCCGGCGCCCTCCGGCAAGGTCGTCGATGCGGCGGCCAAGGCCATCCGCGCAGCCTCCAAGCCCCTCCTGCTGGTCGGCGGTCAGGCCTGCCGCGCCGAGGCCCTGGCCCACGCCGCGCGCCTGCAGGCGCTCGGCGTCACGGTCTATAGCGACACCTTCGTTGCCCGCCAGCCGCGCGGGGCCGGCGCATTTGCGCCCAGGAAGATGCAGTATTTTGGCGAGATGGCGCTGGCCGAGCTGGAGGGCGTCGATCTGATGGTGTTCGCCGGCACGACCCAGCCAGTGGCCTTCTTCGCCTATCCGAACCGCCCGAGCGTGCTGGTCCCGGAAGGCTGCGCGACGATGACGCTTGCCGAGCGGGCCGAGGACGCCGTCGCGGGTCTGGCCGCGCTCGCCGACGCGCTCGGTGCGCCCAAGCAGGGACCCAGCCAGATCCTGGCCCTGCCCGATGCGGCGCCCAGCGGCAAGCAAACGGCCTACACCGTCGGCGCTTCGATCGCGCGGCACATGCCCGAAGGCGCAATCATCTGCGACGACGCCGTGACGTCCGGAGCCGGCGTGGCGGCCGCGGCGATGACCGCACGACCGCACGAGGTGCTGGCGCTCACCGGCGGGGCGATCGGCATCGGCCTGCCGCTGGCGGTCGGCGCGGCCATCGCGGCGCCTGACCGCAAGGTGGTCTCGCTGAACGGCGACGGGGCGGCGATGTACACCATCCAGGCGCTCTGGACCCTGGCCCGCGAGGACCTCGATGTCACCGTCGTGGTGTTCGCCAACAACAGCTACCGTATCCTCAACATCGAGATGACCCGCACCGGCGCCGGCGCGGCAGGACCCCAGGCGGCCAAGCTGCTGGGTCTCGGCGACCCGGCCATCGACTGGGTCTCGCTAGCCCAGGGCCTTGGCCTGCCCGCCGTCCGCTGTGAAACCGCCGAGGCCTTTGAAAAGGCCTTCGCCGGCGCCATGGCCGGGCGCGGGCCGATGTTCATCGAGGCGTCCATTCCCTGAACGAAAAAGGCCCGCGGGCAAACCCGCGGGCCTGGGTCTAGAGCCGGTCGGCTAGACCTTTCGTCGCCTAGGTTGGTTCAGGCCCGGCACGACGAAGGTCTATTTTTTGCCAAGAGTCTTGAGCGCCTTAGCCCTTGGCCGGTGCGGTGGTCTTGTTGGTCGGCAACACGCAGCCGCCGGCGAAGCGGCAGCCCACGGCTTCCTTCGCCGTCTGCGGGTCGGTGTACTGGATCATGTAGCCCGGCAAGCCGTCGGCGCAGGCGACCTCTAGCCGGATCGACCCGTCCGCCGCCTTCAGCGGCTGACCGACCGATGAGACGTTGCACGCGATCAGGTTGAATTTCTTCAGGTCGGCCGTGAGCCCGGAATAGTCGGCCGCGCCCAGCGAGCAGCGGTAGCCGGCGACGAGCGCATGGCCGCAATCCAGCACCTTGCCCTTGCCGGTCGGCGGGAACATGCCGATGGCGCCCTTGCCGTCGCCGCAGACCAGCTCCACGACCTCGTTGGTCCCTTTGGCCGGGAACACGGCGTACTTGCTGACCACGCAGTCGGAGCCAGACGACTTGGCGAGGCGGCTGTAGAGACCGGCCTGCTCGGCCGTGGCCGCGCGGGTGTCGGTGAGCGTACAGCCGCCGCCGTTCAGCTTGGTGCAGTCGAGGTTGGCGGCGATGGCGCCCTTGGCGTCGACCTTGGCGATGAAGCCCTTGCCGTCGGCGCAGGCGAACTCATAGCCCTCAGTCCCGTCGGTCAGCAGGCCGATGTAGCGGCGGTCCTTCACGGCGCAGCCCGGGCTGGCCATGGTCGCGAACTTGTCGGCTAGCGCCAGACGGGCGGCCGGCTCGCTCAGCGCGCACTTGATGTTGGCGTTGGCCGCGTCGTAGGCGAGGCAGTTGAGCGCGGTGGCGTCCTTGTTCATGTCCAGCGGCGCGCTGGCCATCAGCAGATAGCCGGCGCCGCCGGGGCACGAGAGCTCGATGACCGTGTTGCTGGCCGTCTGACCGACGCCGCGGATGCCTTGCGGAACGCAGGGCACCTTGGCCTTGGCGGCGAGCGCGGCGATCGCCGGCCTGAGGTCAATGTTCGCCGGCAGGATGCAGGGGCTGGACGGCGGCTTCATGTCCGGCGGATAGTTGGCGATCAGGCAGCTGTAGACCGTCGGCGCGGCCGTGCCATTGGTCTGCAGCAGGTAGCCGACCGCGCCTGGGCCGCAGGCGACCTCATAGACGCTGGCGCCCAGCGAGCCGGTCTTCTTGTCCGGCGAGGACTTGCCGGCCAGACGGGCGTCCGACACCTGGCAGTGCAGGTTGGCGGCGGCGACCAGCGCCGGCGTGTCGGCCATGCCTACCTTGCGTTCGGCGTCCTTCACGACGGGCACGGCGGGCTTGGCCGGAGCCGCGGCGGCCATCGCCGTGGCGGGCGCGAGCAGGGCGACGATGAGGGCCGCGAACAGACCCAATCGAATTGGCCTCATATCTTCGGTATCTCCTGGAGTTCCCCCGGGACGCCAGTCCCGTCCGGCGCACATAAGCGCCGTGATGTCCCAGGGGTCAAGATGACCCTAATGGCGCGGCAAAACTATGACGCATTGCCAACGGCTTACCCGTCGTCGTCGTCCTGGGCGGCGCGCCGATCGGTGCGAATCTCAGGCCCCGCGGACGGTCAGCCGCGCCCCGGCGACCCCGGTCACCTCGACGCGCGCGCCCGCCTCCAGCGCCTCGTCCTCGGCGAGTTCGGCCGCCCACTCCTTGCCGTCGATGAACACCCGCCCGGCGCGGCCCTTGAAGGCGGAGACGGCGCGCCCCTCGTGGCCGACCAGGCGCTCGATGTTGTCGTTGATGTCGCGCCCGGGGTGGTGGAACAGCGAGGGCGGCAGATAGCGCCGCGCCAGCAGGGTCGAGACGATGGTCAGGCCGGCGAAGATCAGCACCGCCGGCGCGAAGCCGAGGCCGACGAAGGCGACCAGCACGGCCACCGCCGCGCCCGAGGCCGCCGGCCAGAGCATCCAGCCCGACCCGGTCGCCACCTCGACGGCCAGCAGCAGACCCGCCAGCGCCATCCAGGCCCAGAACGGATGGTCGGGGAAGAAGGCGATGAAGTCCGGCATGACTCAGCTCCCCTTGGTCAGCTTCCGGCGGGCGGAACCGACGTGCCGCCGCGCAGGGCGCGCGGCCCGCCGCCGCGCGGCGGGATTGGCGGCTGCTCGGCCTGGGCGGTCTTCACCAGTTCGGTGATGCCGGCGATGGAACCGACCAGGGCGCTCATCTCGGCCGGCACGATCACGGTCTTCTGCTGCGGGCTCTCG
>JANXXK010000158.1 GCA_025350685.1 Alphaproteobacteria bacterium
ATGCATGAGCCCAGGTGGCGCGACGACGACGCGGTCTGTGTGGTTCTGGCCACCGAGGGCTATCCAGGCCCGGCCGAGACCGGCAGCGTGATCAAGGGCCTCGACCAGGACTTCGGCTCGGGCGTAGTGGTCTTCCAGGCCGGCACCTCGGCCGGGCCGGACGGCGCGATCCTGGCCGGCGCCGGCCGCGCGCTGAACGTCTGCGCCGTCGGCGCAGACCTCGCCGAGGCGCGCGAGCGGGCCTATGGCGCCGTGGCGCTGATCGACTGGCCGCAGGGCTTCCACCGGACGGACATCGGCTGGAGAGCGTTAGCTCGGTAGCGGGCGCGCGCTGAGCGCCTTGCTCCCTTGGGTCCAGCCCCGGTAAAGTGGATTCAAACAACTGTAGGGGAAACGCCATGGCCGACGTCGTCGACGCTGCCGAACAGGAGCGCGAGGCGCTCAACACCGGCACCAAGGCCGTGGCCGAGTCCCACAAGTTCGACGAGGCCGCGCTTGAGGCCTGGATGAAGGCCAATGTGGCTGGCTACGCAGGCCCGCTCGAGGTGCGCCAGTTCAAGGGCGGCCAGTCCAACCCGACCTACCAGCTGATCACGCCCAACAAGAAGTACGTCCTGCGCCGCAAGCCGCCGGGCAAGCTGCTGCCGTCGGCCCACGCCGTGGACCGCGAATACAAGGTGATTACCGCGCTCGGCACCACCGCCTTCCCGGTCGCCAAGACCTACGGCCTCTGCGTCGACGACGGGGTCATCGGCACCTGGTTCTACATAATGGACATGGTCGAGGGACGGATCCTCTGGGACCAGAGCCTGCCGCAATATACGCCCGCTGAGCGTCGGCCGATCTACATGGACAAGATCCGCGTCCTGGCCGAGCTGCACAACACTGACTACGCCGCGATCGGCCTCGAAGATTTCGGCCGGCCCGGCAACTACATGGGCCGCCAGGTCGAGCGCTGGACCCGGCAGTACAAGGCCTCCGAGACCGTCCACATCCCGGAGATCGAAAAGCTGATCGAGTGGCTGCCGAAGACCCTGCCCGATCAGGAGAAGACCTCGATCGTCCACGGCGATTACCGGCTCGACAACATGATCTTCCACCCCACCGAGCCGCGGGTGACCGCCGTCCTCGACTGGGAGCTGTCGACGCTCGGCGACCCGTTGGCCGACTTCACCTACCTGCTGATGAACTGGATCAACGGCTCGCTGTCGTTGATCGAGGACAAGACGGCGCACGGCGTCCCGACCATCGAGGAGACGGTGGACTACTACTGCAGCCTGACCGGCCGAAAGGGCCTGCACGACCTCGACTGGTTCTGCAGCTACAACGCCTTCCGCCTCGCCGGCATCCTGCAGGGCATCGTCGGCCGCGTCCGCGACGGCACCGCCAACAGCCCGCACGCCGCCCAGCAGGCCGACCGCGTGCTCAGCCTCGCCCAGGCCAGCTGGAAGTTCGCCCAGAAGGCGGGCGCTGTGGGCTAGCGTTCACACCGCTCATCCCCGCTTTCGCGGGGAAGAGCGGAAGTAGGGTTCGGCCCTACAACCCGATCCCGGCCAGCAGGGCGTCGATCGCCGCGGGGTCGTCGAAGGCCGCGCGGACCGGCCAGGCCGTGATCCTGGCCCGCCAGGCCGGCGGTAGGCGCACCCAGTCCTTCTCGGTGGTCACCAGACCCGCGTCGAACACCGACGCCCGGTCGGCCAGGCGCCTCAGGGTCGCCTCGTCATAGGCCGCGTGGTCGGGAAAGTCGGCGAAGTCGGCGACCTCGCAGCCGGCCGCCTTCAGCGCCCGTTCCACCTTCCACGGCTTGGCGATGCCGGCAAACCCCACCTGCGGGCCCGATGGCGGCGCCTCGGCGGCCACAAGGTGGGCGGTCAGGGTCGGTGGTCCCTTAACCTGAGCGACCAGCTCGTCCTCGGCCTGCGCCAGATCGGCGGGCAGCAGGATCAGGGTCGCGCTGGCGCGGGCCAGCCCCACAGCCAGCGGCTCGCGCATCGGCCCGGCCGGAAACACCCGCCCATCGCCGAATGGCCACTCATTGCCGCGCGTCTCGCCATCGACCACCACCAGCGACAGGGCCTTCTTCACCGAGGGGTTCTGGTGGCCGTCATCCATGACGATGACCTGCGCCCCCGCCTGGGCCGCAGCTTTCGCCCCGGCGGCGCGGTCGCGGGCCACCCAGACTGCTGCATGACGCGCCAGCATCAAGGGCTCGTCGCCGACCTCGGCGCTTGAATGGCGTTCCGGATCTACCCGGACCGGGCCTTCCAGCGATCCGCCATAGCCGCGCGACAGGAGGTGGACCGCTTTGCCGCGCGCCGCCAGCCGCTCGGCCAGGGCGCGGACCACGGGCGTCTTGCCGGCGCCGCCGACCGTCAGGTTGCCGACGCAGATCACCGGCACGCCGGGATCGAAGGCGACCGTGCGCGCGATCCGCAGCGCCGTCACTGCCGCCCAGATCCAGGAGACCGGCGTCAGCAGGGCGCGGATCACCGGCATGCCGCCCTCGCGCTGGCGATCGTAGCGCACGTACCACCAGCGGGGCGTGGCCAGCTTCATGCGGGCAACAGTGGCGCGATCAGCGCCATCGCCTCGGCGAGCGCCGCGCCCTGGCGCCCGGCATATGCCCGGGCGGCCTCGCCGATCCGCAGGGCGATCGCCGGGTTGGCCAGCAGGCCGGCGATGTGGCGGGTGAGCGCGGCGGCGTCGGCGGCCTCGATGCACGCGGTCTCGGCCAGCATCTCGGCATAGATCGCCGCGGCGTTGAAGGTCTGCGGGCCGGTGACGATAGGCCGGCCGAACTGCGCCGCCTCCACCGGATTGTGGCCGCCGACCCCGGCCACGAAACTGCCGCCCAT
This sequence comes from Alphaproteobacteria bacterium, assembly GCA_025350685.1. Taxonomy (GTDB): domain Bacteria; phylum Pseudomonadota; class Alphaproteobacteria; order Caulobacterales; family Caulobacteraceae; genus Phenylobacterium. Next base: position 2,856 of record JANXXK010000158.1, read on the forward strand.
GATCACCGCATCGGCTGTCAGATAGAAGGCCCCCAGCTCGCCCAGTGTGTCGGCGACATAGGTGTTGGTCGTTGGCCCGATCGTCTCCTTTGCGGCGCGCCGGGCGACGTCGAAGCCAAGGGCGGTCAGGTCGATGCCGATCTGCGGGCCGCGGTCGGGATGGCGGGGCGCGACGATCAGCAGGGTCGGTGGACCCGCCTTGACCGCCTCGCGGACCGCCTGGGCGATCAGCGCCTCCTCGCCCGGATGGGTGCTGGCCGCCAGGACGATTCGGTGCGCGCCGACCGCGGCCCTGAGCCAGCCGACCAGCGCGCCATCCACCGGCGCCGGCGCGCCGGCGAGTTTCAGGTTGAGGTGGGGTCCGACGGCGCCGCCCAGGCGGCTGAGCCGCTGGGCGGTCGCGTCGTCCTGCGGCAGGACCAGGTCGAAGGCGCGGAGTAGCGCCCGCGCGGTCCCTGGCGTCTGGCGCCAGCCCGCGGCGCTCTCCTCGGTCATCCGCGCCGAGACCAGCGCCAGGCGCACGCCGCGGCGGGTGGCGGCGACGATCAGGTTCGGCCAGATCTCGCTCTCGACCAGCAGCGCCGCGCCTGGCCGCCAGTGGTCGAGGAAGCGCGCCGCCGCCCCGGGCGCGTCCACCGGGGCGAACTGATGGATCACGCCCTGCGGCAGCCGCCGGGCGAGCACCTCGGCGGAGGTCACCGTGCCGGAGGTCACCAGGATCGCCAGGTCGGGCCGCGCGGCCCTCAGCGCCTCGATCAACGGCAGCAACGACAGGCTCTCGCCGACGCTGACGCCGTGCAGCCAGACCAGCGGGCCGTCGGGGCGCGGCGTCGTCGGGCGCCCCAGGCGCTCGTTCAGGCGTCCGGCGTCTTCCTTCCCCGCCCGCGCCCGACGGCGCAGCAGCGTCGGCGCCAGCGGCTCCAGCAGGCCGGTCGCCGTGGCGTAGATCGCCAGCGGCAGCGTGCGGGGCGCTCGGCTCACACCACCTCGGCCGGGGCGAGCCGGCAGGCGCTGGCGGCGTCGGTCTCCACCTGCAAGGTGGCGTGGCCGATGTTGAAGCGGTGGGCCAGGCCCTCGCAGGCCTCGTGCAGGAAGCGATCGCCGTCATCGCCACTCTCAAGACGGGCGGCCGGGCGGATGATATGGGCGGTGAGCGCAGTCTCGGTCGTGCTCATGGCCCAGATGTGCAGGTCGTGGATCTCCTGCACGCCGGGCAGGCCGCCCAGCCAGGCGCGCACCGCGGCCGGGTCGATGCCGCGCGGGGCGGCGTCCAGCGCCAGGTTGACCGAGTCGCGCAGTAGGCCCCAGGTGCCCCAGACGATCACCCCGGTGATCGCCAGGCTGAGCGCCGGGTCGACCCAATTGAGGCCGGTTATCGCGATGACCACCGCGCCGATGATCACCGCCACCGACACCGCCGCGTCGCTGGCCATGTGCAGGAAGGCGCCGCGCGCGTTCAGGTCGTCCTTGCTGCCGCGCATGAACAACAGCGCCGTGGCGGTGTTGATGACCACGCCGAGGCCGGCGACCAGCATCACGGTCGTGGTGGCGATCTGGCCGGGCGAGGTCAGCCGCTGGACCGATTCCGAGGCGATGGCGCCCACCGCCAGCAGCAGGAAGACGGCGTTGGCCAGCGAGACCAGGATCGTGCCCTTGCGCAGGCCATAGGTATGCCGCGCGGTCGGCGCCCGCTGGGCCAGAACGGTTGCGCCCCAGGCCATGGCCAGCGCCAGGACGTCTGAGAGGTTGTGGCCGGCGTCGGCGACCAGGGCCATGGAGCCGGACCAGAACCCCGCGGTGGCTTCCACCGCGACGAAGAGGGTGTTCAGCGCCACCCCGATGGCGAAGGCCCGGCCCATGTCGGTGGGGATGTGGTGATGGTGGCCATGCCCATGGCTGTGCCCATGCCCCTGGGGCCCATGGTCATGATGATCATGATCGTGGTGGGCGTGATCGCCGTGGTCGTGATCGTTGTGGTCGTGCGAGTGGGCCATGATCCGCCTATGTCTCACCGCCCGCGGGCGGGATCAATGCGCCGGTGAAGTCGCCCCGCGGGCGACCAGGGCCTCGGCGCGTCGGGTCGCGGCGGAAAGCCGCTGCGACCAGTCCTCGATCAGCGCATCGATGGCGGCAGCGTCGGCGTCCTCGGGAACGTGGAACGGCCCCTCCCAGACCACCGACCCGCGGCCGAACGGGCGGGCGAGCATCACCTTGTCCCACGTGTCCAGCCGCATCGACGGATGAGCCGCGATGCCCATCAGGAAGACGGGCTGGCCCGACCGCTTGGCGATCTGCAATGCCCCTGGAGCGATCACCTCGTTGGGGCCGCGCGGGCCGTCCGGCGTCATAACAATAGCCCCGCCCCCGGCGACCCAGGTGACCGCCTCGCGCAGGCCGGCCACCGCCTGCCGCGCCTTCGCCGCATCGCCCTTCTTCGCCGACGACATGCGGATAGCGGGGAAGCCGGCCATTTCCATCGCCTTGGCCAGATAGGCGCCGTCGATCGAGGGCGAGATCAGCGCCTTGGTGCGCTTGCGCCACCACATCGGGGCCACCGCCAGGCACATCGGCAGGCGGCCGTGCCAGAGCAGCGCCACAGCGCCGCCGTCGCCGGCCAGCGTCGGCTCGACGCACTGCGCGTTCTCGTGACGCCAGCGCACCGTCGCCAGGATCAGGCGTACGTAGAGGCCCACCGCCCATCCAAGGAGGGCCTGGACGGCGGCGCTCCTGAACAGGCTCTTCAAGCCGCGGTCTCCGTCTCCAGATCCTGGGAGTTGGCCAGGCGCGCGTAAAGCCCGCGCTTGCGCACCAGGCCCGCGTGGTCGCCGGTTTCGACGATCCGACCCTGGTCGATCACATAGATGCGGTCGGCGCCGCGCACTGTGGACAGCCTATGCGCGATCAGGATGGTGGCGCGTCCGGCCATCAGCCGCTTCAGCGCGGCCTGCACCTGGGCCTCGCTTTCGGTGTCCAGCGCGCTGGTGGCCTCGTCGAGCAGCAGGATCGGGGCGTCCTTCAGGAACGCCCGCGCTATCGCGATGCGTTGCCGCTGCCCGCCTGAGAGCCGCGCGCCCGCCTCGCCGACCGAGGTCTCATAGCCCTTGGGCAGGGTCGCGATGAACTCGTGCGCCGCGGCCTCGCGCGCGGCCTGCTCGATCTGCCCGGCCGAGGCGTCGGGGTGGGCGTAGGCGATGTTGGCGCGGATGGTGTCGTCGAACAGGAACGGCTCCTGGGTGACCAGGGCGATCTGGCTGCGCAGCGAGGTCAGCGTCACGTCGCGGACGTCTTGCCCGTCGATCAGCACCCGGCCGGCGGTCGGGTCATAGAACCGCGGGATCAGGTTGAGGATGGTGCTCTTGCCGCCGCCGGATGGGCCCACCAGGGCGACCGTCTCGCCGCGGCGGACCTGCAGGGTCACGTCGGAGAGGGCGGGCGCGCCCTCGGCGGCGTAGGTGAAGCCCACGTGCTCGAAGTGGATCGCGCCCTCGCCGCGCGCCAGGGCGTGGGCGCCCGGCTGCTCGCGCACCTCAGGCTCCACGTCCAGCGCCGCGAACAGCCGCCGCGCCGCCGACATACCCTCGGCGAACACCGTCTGCAGGTTAGCGACCTGGCGCAGCGACTGGGAGGCCAGGCCCAGCGCGCCGACGAAGGCGATAAACGAACCCGGCGTCATGTGGCCGTGCATCGAGCGCCAGCCCACATAGGCGATGACCGCCGCGGTGATCAGGGTCATCAGCAGCTCGGTGGCCGGGGCGGCGAAAGCCCGCGCGTTGGCGCCCTTGACCAGGTGAACCTGCCGGCGGCCCACCACTTCGGCGACGCGGGCTTCCTCGTAGGTCTCGCGGTTCTCGATCTTGACGATCCGCACGCCATCGAGGCTTTCCATGACCGCGCTGGACAGGGCCGAGGTCTCCGCCATCGCGCCCCGCGCCGCCTTGCTGGTCAATCTGGAGAAGCGACGCATGATCCAGCCGGCCGGCGGCGCCGCCGCCAGCACCACGAGCGCCAGGGTGTAGTCGGTGCTGACCATCACCACGGCGGCGCCGATCACCTGCAACAGGTTCTGGGTGTAGTTGACGACGCCCGAGGTCGCGGCCTCGCGGATCAGGCCGGCGTCATAGAGCACCGAAGACACATAGGCGCCGGAGTGCTGATCCTGCAGCCGCGCCAGGTCGGCGCGCACCAGCTTGCCGAACAACTGGACCTGTACGTCGCCGACGACCGCGTTGCCGATGCGGTTGATCAGCGAGGCCTGGATCACCTGGGCCACCGTGCGGCCGATGGCGTAGGCCGCCAGCGTCAGCGGCAGCACCACCAGGTCGCGTGCATTGTGCGAGATCATCAGCTGGTCGGTCGCGGGCTTCAGCAGGTGGATCAGCTCGGTGCTGCAATAAGCGACGCCGACCGCGGCGATCAGCGCGGTCAGCCAACCCTTCCAGCGCGGCGCCATATAGACCCGCGCCACCCGGCCGATCAGGGCGCGGGCGGAAAGCTCTGGCGGGGCGCTCTCGCTCATAGGTCTTGGGGTCGTCCGATGCGGGGTTGAAGTCAAGGCGGGCGCCGCCGATGCCCCAGCGAGCGGCTCGGCGTTGGCGCAACTTCCGTCGCGGCCCTTGAAGGCTTAGGTAAGGCGCGATGACCGTCGCACCAACCCATCCGGGATTCGACCTCGCCACGCCGGGCGGGCGGTTCAAGACCTATCTGGACTACCTGTGGAACGACCACGCCTACCTGCGGCTGGGCTTTTCGAACGCCCATTGGATCTCCGACGAACTGGTGCGCACCAACCAGCCCTGGCCGCACCAGCTGGCCGCCTGGAAGGCCAAGGGGATCAAGACCATCGTCAATCTGCGGGGCGGCTTCGACGCCTCGTTCCACGCCCTGGAAAAGGACGCCTGCCGCCGCCTGGGCCTGGAGTTGGTCGACTTCACCATCACCTCGCGCGAGGTGCCGATCCGCGAGCGGGTTATCGGCGCCAAGCGACTCTACGAGACCATCGCCTATCCGGCCCTGATCCATTGCAAGTCCGGCGCGGACCGGGCGGGGATCATGAGCGTCTTCTACATGCACTTTCGGCAGGGCAAGACGATCCCCGAGGCGATGGACCAGCTTTCGCTCAAGTACCTGCATGTGAAACAGGGCAAGACCGGGGTGCTGGACTACGTCTTCGAGCGCTATTTGGCCGAGGGCGAACCCGCCGGCATGTCCTTTCTCGAATGGGTCGAGAGCCCGATGTACGACCCGGCCGGGATGAAGGCCGCCTTCCGCGCCGGCATGCTGGGCTCGGTGCTCACCGAGAAGCTGCTCCGCCGCGAATAGGCCCCTAGTGGGCTAGTGGTCGTGATCATGCTCGTGCTCGTGGTCCGATTCCGGATCGAGCAGGCGGTGCGCGTGGATGATGAAATAGCGCATCAGGGCGTTGTCGACGGTCTGCTGGGCCTTGCCGCGCCAGGCGGCGAGCGCCAGCTGGTAGTTGGGGAAGGCGCCGACTAGGTCGACCGTCTTCAGATCGCGGAACTCCGGCGCGCCTTCGAGGCTCTTCAACTCGCCGCCGATCACCAGGTGGAGCAGCTGCTTGTCGGGCATTGGGAGACTTTCGTCGCAAATGAAACGATCTTGGCGCGAGCCGATAGGCCGCTCTGACGCCACGATCAAGCCTGGCCTCAGACCCCGGCGATGGCCAGGGCGTCGACCAGCAGAGACGGCGCATTGGTCGATCCGCGGATTTCCAGGTCGGACCCAGGCACCAGGCGCCCATAAATGTCGATCAGATTGCCCGCCACGGTGATCTCGTTGACCGGATAGGCGATCTGGCCGCCCTCGAACCAGAAGCCCGAGCAGCCCACCGACCAGTCGCCGGTGTTGCCGTTCAGCGACGGGCCGAACATCGAGGTGACCAAAAGGCCCGCGCCCGCGTCGGCCATCAGCTGAGCCTGGTTCCGGGTCCCGGGCGTGAGCGTCAGGTTGGAGGTCGAGACGCCGGGCGGGCCGGCCAGCCCGCGCGAGGCATGGCCGGTGGTGGCCAGGCCCAGCTGTCGCGCCGAGGACGAGTTCAACAGCCAGGTGGTCAGCACGCCATCGTCAATGAGGCTGGTCGGGCCGTTTTCCACCCCTTCGTCGTCGAACGGCGAGGAGCCCAGGCCGCGGCGGCGGTGCGGGTCATCGGTGATGAAGGTCCCCTTGGCGAACACGCCCTGGCCGAGTTTGCCCTTCAGGAACGAGGTGCCGCGCGCGATCGACGGGCCGGAGACCGCACCCACCAACGGGCCCAGCAGCGAGGCGGCGAGCCGGTTCTCGAAGATCACCGCCGCCGTGGTCGAGGCGATCTTGCGCGCGCCCAGGCGGCCCGCGGCCCGGCGGCCGGCCTCCGCGCCGAGCGACTCAGGCGTCGGCAAGTCTGCCTGCCAGCGGACCGAGCGGCCGTCGTAGCCGGTCTCCATGCCGTCCGCGTCACCGGCGATCGCCGAGGCGCCGACCGAGAACGACGACGCGCGGTGCAGGCCGGAAAAGCCGGCGCTGGTCAGCATCCGCCACTGGCCGGCCGACCAGGAGGCCGAGCCGCCGTCGGAATTGGTCACCTTCTCGACCGCGCGCGCGGCGGCCTCGGCGGCGCGGGCCTTGGCCTCCAGGGCCTCGGGCTCCGGCTCGGCGGCATCGAAGAGGTCGAGGTCGGGCAGGGGGCCGCGGGCCAGGCGGTCCGGGTCGGCGAGGCCGGCGTAGGGGTCTTCCGGCGCCAGCTTGGCCATGGCGATGCAGCGGTCCACCAGTTTCGCGCGAGCTTCCGCGCTGATGTCGGAGCCGGAGACGCTGGCCTGCCGCCGGCCGATGAAGACCCTGAGGCCCAGGTCGCGGCTTTCCTCGCGCTCCACCTCTTCCAGCGCCGCCTGGCGCACGGTGATCGACAGGGACCGGCGCTCGGCGCCCACGGCCTCGGCGGCGTCTGCGCCCGCGGCCAGGGCCGCCTTGACCACGTCGTTCAGCAGGTTTTCATCCATGCGGTGGATATGGCCGAGCGCGCCCGCCGGGACAAGCGACCCAGTGTCGCTAGGCCCCAGTGTCGCTAGGACCCAGTGTTGCTAGGACCTGGGGTCGCTAGGGGATCGCGTAGAAGATCAACGCCACCGCGCCCAGGATGTAGGCGAGCCAGGTAATGGTCACCCCGAGGGCCCGCGGCAGGGACGCCGCGCCGCTGCGCGACAGGCCGACGGCGTGGAAGACCCGGCCGACCAGCAGGGTCAGGCCGAGCGCGTGGACCACCAGCGGCGGGGCGCTGGCCATGGCCAGGATGGCGATGGCGACGAGGCCGGCCGGCACATACTCGGTGGCGTTGCCGAACGCGCGAATCGCCCGGTCGAGCTCAGGGATGTCGCCGTGGCCGAGCTCGACCTGATGGCGCCGCCGTTGACGCACCACCAGCACCGACAGCACCAGCAGCAGGATCAGGTGCAGGCCAACCCAGAGCGCGGCGGCGTGGACGGAGGGGGTGATTTCCATAGGGCGCCTAGCTGACCGGTTTGCCGGAACCCGGCAAGCCAAGCCTGGCCCATTTCTCGGTGACGGCCTCGACGGTCGCGGCGTCCATGCCCAGCAGGGTCCCCCACTCGCGGTGGGTCTCCGGCGGCCATTTGTTGGTGGCGTCCAGGCCGATTTTCGACCCCAGCCCCGATTCCGGCGAGGCGAAGTCCAGGTAGTCGATCGGCGTGCTTTCGATCAGCGTCACGTCCCGCGCCGGGTCCATGCGGGTGGAGATGGCCCACATGACGTCCCTCCAGCTCCGCGCGTCGATGTCGTCGTCCACGACGATCACCCACTTGGTGTACATGAACTGCCGCAGGTAGCTCCAGACGCCCATCATCACCCGCTTGGCATGGCCGGCGTAGGCCTTCTTCATCGACACCACGGCGATGCGATAGGAGCACCCCTCCGGCGGCAGCCAGAAGTCGACGATCTCCGGAAACTGCTGCTGGAGCAGCGGAATGAAAACCTCGTTCAGCGCCTCGCCAAGCACGGATGGCTCGTCCGGCGGGCGGCCGGTGAATGTGGTCAGATAGATCGGGTCCTTGCGCATGGTGATCGCGCTGACCTGGAAAATCGGAAACTTTTCAACGCTGTTGTAGTAGCCGGTATGATCGCCATAGGGTCCTTCGTCGGCATAGTCGTCGAGCAGGACGTGGCCCTCGATGACGATCTCGGCGTTGGCGGGGACCATCAGCGGCACGGTCTTGGCGGGGACCAGCTCGACCTTGGCGCCGCGCAGCAGGCCGGCGAACTGATACTCCGACAGGGTGTCGGGCACCGGCGTCACGGCGGCCAGGATGGTGCCCGGATCGGCGCCGATCACCGCGCAGGCGGGCAGGGGCTCGCGCTTGCCCTCAGCCTTCCAGCGGCGGTGGTGCTGGGCGCCGCCGCGGTGGGCGAGCCAGCGCATGATCGTGCGGTCCTTGCCGATCACCTGCATGCGGTAGATGCCAAGGTTGTAGTCGTCCTCGCGGGTCTCGCTCGGGCCCTTGGTGACCACCAGCGGCCAGGTGATCAGCGGCGCGGGCTCGCCCGGCCAGCAGGTCTGGATCGGCAGTTTGCCAAGGTCGATGTCGGCGCCCGTCCAGACCACCGCCTGCACCGGCGCCTTCTTCACCGTGGCCGGGCGCATGGACATCACCGTCTTGGCCAGCGGCAGCATGTCCCAGGCGTCCTTCAGCCCGCGCGGGGGTTCGGGCGCGCGCAAAAAGGCCAGCAGCTCGCCGACTTCGCGCAGGTCCGCGGCCGTCTCGCGTTCGCGACCCTCCAGGGTCACGCCCATGGCCACGCGCTTGACCGTCCCGAACAGGTTGACCAGGCAGGGCATCGAGGACCGCTCGCCATCGGCGCGAATGACGTTCTCGAACAGCACCGCCGGCCCGCCCTCGGCCAACAGCCGCCGATGAATCTCGGTGATCTCCAGCACGGACGACACGGGCTCGGAGACACGCACGAGCTCGCCCGCCGCCTCCAGCTTCGCCATGAACTCGCGCATCGACCGATAGGCCATCGTCCCTCCCGGAGAGCGCGGAACCTAGAGCGCAAGGCGCGCGCGGTCTAGGATCGGCCCATGAAGCGCATCGACCTCGACGACCTGCCGCCGAAGCTCGCCGCCCTGCTGACCGGGGCCGAGGCGGGCGAAGAGGTGCTGCTGGTGCAGAACGGCGCGGTGGTCGGCCGGCTGACCGGCGGCGGAGCTGAGCCGAAGGCGGCCGAGCCGGAGGCAGATATCCCCCCCGACGAGCGCGCCAAGGAAATCTTCGAACAGTTCCGCGCCAGCATCGAGGACGAGTTCTAGGCTCCGGTCTCTGCCGCCGTTTGGGCGGCCTCCCATTCGTTGACCAGTTTCTTCGGCGCGACCTTGCGCCAGCGCCGCTCCAGGAAATTCTTGAACGAGCCCGGATGCAGGGTGGCGATGCGCGCCAGCACGCAAGGGTAGTCGCGGTAGTGCGCCGTGAAGTGGAACGTCCCGGGTTCGGCCTCCATCAGCATCTCGCGCTCATCGAGGCTGACCTCCATGATCACTAGGCTGTCGTCCTCGCGGCGCAGCCGGGTGAAGAACTTGCCGTTCACCTTGTAGGACGGCCGCCCGTAGCTGACGCCCTTCTCGGCCATGGGGAAGGCCATGACGATGGCCTCCATCTCATCCTGGGTCATTCGGACTCTCCGTACCCCTCTGAACCGTCATGGCCGGGACAAGCCCGGCCATGACGAGCAGTTATTTGAGTCAGTAGGCCAGCGCCGTCCCGTCTTTCCGCATTTCGGTGGCCGCCGCATATCGGCCCGGGTGGCGCTGGATGGCTTCGTAGCCGCCATAGACGCCGGGGTTGGGCGCCAGCTTCCAGCCGAGGCCGGCCAGCGCCTTCTTGGTCGCCTCCGGCACGCCGGTCTCCAGGTTCAGCACGCCCAGCGGATCGAGCGCCTCGCCGGTCGGCTCGTTGCCGCCGTCGTGGTGCCAACGCGGGCTGTCACCGGCCTCCTGCAGACCGAGGTCGAAGTCGACGAGGTTGGAAATCACCTGCGCCTGGCCCTGCGGCTGCATGTCCCCGCCCATCACCCCGAACGCCAGCATCGGCTCGCCGCCCTGGGTCGCGAAGCCCGGGATGATCGTCTGGAACGGCCGCTTGCCCGGCGCATAGAGGTTCGGGTGGCCGTCCTTCAGGGCGAACATCTCGCCGCGGTTCTGGAACATGAAGCCCAGCCCGTCCGGCATCAGGCCCGAGCCCATGCCGCGATAGTTGGACTGGATCTGGCTGACCATCATCCCCGACGCGTCGGCGACGCAGAAATAGGTGGTGTCGCCATGCCCGGGCGCGTGGCCCGCATAGGCCGGATTGAGGATGCGGTCGGGCCGGATCAGCTTGGCGCGCTGCTTGGCGTACTCCGCCGAGATCAGCCACTCGGTCGGCTGCTTGTAGAAGCTCGGATCGGCGTAGTAGCGGGCGCGGTCCTCGAAGGCCAAGCGCTTGGCCTCCACCTCGTGGTGGATAGCCTGGGCCGATTGGAAGCCCATCGTCTTGATGTCGAACTGCTCCATCATCTTGAGGATCTGCAGCGTCACCACGCCCTGGCTGTTCGGCGGCAGGCCCCAGACGTCGACGCCGCGGTATCTTACCGTGACAGGCTCCACCCACTCCGAATGGTGGGCGGCCAGGTCGGCCTTGGTCATCCAGCCGCCGATGCGCTTGAAATAGGCCTCGATCTTCTCGGCGATCTCGCCCTCGTAGAAGGCCCGCCCGCCGCCCTCGGCGATCAGCCGGTAGGTCTGCGCCAGCTGCGGATTGCGGAACACCTCCCCCTCGCGCGGCGTCCTGCCGCCCGGCGCCCAGAGCCGCTTGAAATTCTCCACCTCCTCGATCTTGTTCTCGGGCTTGGTGTAGATCCGCTCCGAGGAGCCCACGGAGTAGGCCACGTTCTGAACGATCGGCGCGCCTTCCTCGGCGTGGCGGATGGCCGGGGCGAACAGGTCCTTCCACGGCATCTTCCCGTAGCGCTGGTGCAGCGTCCACCAGGCATCGACCGCGCCCGGGACGCTGACCGACACCGCCCCATAGGAATTGATCAGCCCACGGTCGTTGGCCCGCTTGCGCTGTTCGGCCAGCGTCAGCCCCTTGGGGCTGCGGCCCGAGCCGTTCAGCCCCATCACCTTCTTCGCCTTGGGGTCCCAGAGCAGCACGAAACAGTCGCCGCCGATGCCGCAGGAGATCGGCTCGCCAAAGCCCAGCACCGCATTGGCGCAGATCGCGGCGTCCACCGCCGAGCCGCCGGCCTTCAGCGTCTCGATCGCCGCCAGCGTCGCCAACGGATGCGCCGTCGCCGCCGCCCCGTGCAGCCCCCAGGCCGGCGAGCGGCTGGCCCACATCGCCCCATCGATCCGGTCCCCGCCATGCACGTCCGGCCGGTCGCGCACCGGGTTCTCCTGGCGGCTGGTGGCGAAAGCCCGCCCCGCCAGCGCGGCTGCGGCGGGAGCGGCGGCAAGAAAGGTGCGGCGGCGCATGGGCGAGCGGGCTCCGGGAAGGTGGCGGAGCGGTAGTGTTAGCAGAGGCAGGGGCGGTGGCGAGGGGCACGTGGCCGCTTTGCGCCAGGAGCGGATCATGCTCGCGTTTTTGCGCGCGAGATCCAATGTCAGCAACGGGCCCAGCACGTTCTTTAGCCTAGGGGTCGAAAGCGGCGCCCCCGCTGCGGCCGGGAGAAATGGCGCACTGACTTCGCTTGGCCCCATGGCTGGACGAGCGCGACATCACACGTCGCGCCAGCCTCTACCGTAACTGAGCCGCGGCGCCTGCCGATCAGTCGTCATCGTCGTCGTGGTGGCCGTGATGATGCTCACCCCAGCCGCGGTGGCGTCCCTCGTCATGGTCCCAGTGGCGATATCCGTCTCCGTAGCCGTAGTAGGGCTCGGAATAGACATAGGTCCGCACCACCGGCGCGCGCCCATAGCCATAAGGCTCAGGATAGCCCCGGTAGTAGGCGGGATAGCGCGGCGCATAGTAGGTCGGCGGATAGCTGTCGTAGTTGCTCGGCCCGTAGTCCCGGCGCTCATAGTAGCTCGACCGGTAGGTCGGCCGGTAGTAACCGCGGCAGGAGTCCTTGGTCGAGCTGCGCGCGATGTTGGAGCCTAGCGCGGCGCCCGCCAACCCGCCCAGCGCCGCTCCGCCCGCGCGCCCCCCATGATGGGCGGCGAGGTTCGAGCCGACCAGCGCCCCGGCCACCCCGCCCAGCAGCAAACCCGTCGTGCCGTTGCCGTGGATGCGGTCAGTGCAACCGTCGCGGTAGCCGTACCGATAGCCCTGGGCCTCGGCGGACGGCGCCATCGCCAGGCCGGCGCTCAGGGTGGCCACGGCGCTCAGCAGGGAAAGTGACTTCAGACGCATGTTTCCGTACCTCCAGCCGCTAAGGGTCGGACCAGGCGCCTGAACCCTGGATGAACTAAGCTCAAGCTGCGGCGCGCGGCGACGGCGACTTCGGAGCCGCGGGGAAAGCGCCGTCCCACCGTCTCGCCGCCCTCGACGCGGGCCAGGATGACCCGGCCACGGCGTGGCTGTACTGGCTGGATTTCCGCCGGCCGATCGGTGGTCAATCGACGGGTCGGCCCGCTTGGCCTGGCGCTTGGCTGCGGCGGGCCGCCTAGGGGCCCACGGCGTCGGCGATCGCGTAGCGCGAGAGGGTCCCGCCGAGATAGTCGGTAAGCCAGATGGCGTCGGCGCTGACCCCCAGGGAATCGCCACCGGCGCCGGTCCATTGACGGACCACCCGCCCGCTGCGCGCGTCGATCAGGGTCAGCGGCAGGGTGTTCATCGTCGTCCAGATGCGCCCATCGCGGTAGGCGATGTCGCCGCCGTGGCCGGGCTCGCCCAGCGCCACGGTCGGCCCGGGTTTGCGCCTGCGCGCGTCGACGCGGCTGATCGAACCATCGCCCTGGTTGAGCGCCCAGGCGGCGTCCGCGCCGGCGACCAGGAACCGCGGGTTGGGCCCGGTCGGCGTCGCGCCCAGCACCTTGCCGGTGCGCGCGTCGAGCGTGGTGACCTGCGCGCCGGCGGCCTGGCTCACATAGAGGCGGCCGGCGGCGTAGGCGACGTTGAACGAGCCCGGCGGCAGGCTGACGACCTGGCGCGTCTTGCCGGTCTTCGGATCGATGCGGGCCAGCGCGCCCTTTTCGTCTGTGACCATCCAGACGCTGTCGCCGCTCACCGCCGCGCCGCTCTCGGCGCCGGCCGGGGCGACGGGGAAGACGGTGACGAGCTTGCCGCTCTTCAGGTCGATCTTGGCCAGGCCGGCCTTGCCCCCCGCCTTGTCAGTGCAAAGCGGAACCCACAGGAAGCCCAGGCCCTGGGCCAGGCCCGCGCAAGGCTCGCCCGGCAGGGTGACGACGGCGCTGATCCCGTTGCGCGCCGGGTCGATGCGGGTGACCGCGTTGGGGCCGGTGGAGCCCACCCAGACCGAGCCTGCGACGATGCTCACCCAGTCGGCGGTCTTGCCGATCTTCAGCACGGCCAGTGGTTTCAGCCCGCCTATCGGGCGCTGGACCGCCGGCACGCCGGGCTTGGGGACGTCGGCGGCCATGGCGGCGTGAGGCGGGGCCGCGCCGGCCAGGGCAGCCAGGACGATGGCGAACCGGAAAACGGACTTGCGGCTGATCATGGTTCCTCGCACCGACGCCGGGAGAGCCTACACGGCCTGGGCTGGCGGCCGAAGACGCACCGTCGTCGCCTCGGGCCTCTACCTCCAGTTCCAGAAGTCGCAAGTGGTGATCGACGCGGCCGGCGAGGTGGTCGACGCGGTCAGGGCGCCGACGCGGGCGCGTTGACTCGCCAAACGCCGCTCGTAACCTGTGGGTCAGTCTCGCGGTGCGGACGCGCGTGGGCTGGGGCCAGGCCGACAATGGCGTTCCGCGGTTTGGATCGGAAGGATATCCCATGTTGAAATCTCACGGGCGGTTGCGACTGGCCGTCATTGCGTCCGCCGCGGCGTCTTGCCTGGCGCTCAGCGCAGGGGCGTCCCACGCGGCGCCTGCCGCCAAGGCCCCCGCCGCGAAAGGGCCCGCGGCGACGGTCAGGCAATTCATCGACGCCTTCGACAAGGGCGACATGAAGGCGGCGGAGGCCACCCATATTTCGGCGCCCTCGATCGTCGACGAGCCGCCGCCGCACGTCTGGAGTGGGCCGGGCGCATTCATGGCCTGGGCCGGCGACCTGCAGAAGGACGCCACGGCGCACGAGCAGAGCGACAGCAAGGTCACGCTCGGCAAGGTGTCGCGCCAGCAGATCGACGGCGACACCGCCTACGTCGTCCTGCCAGCGACGTACAGCTACAAGGAAAAAGGCGTGGCCATGACCGAGTCCGCCAAGATGGCCTTTGCGCTGAAGAAGGACGCCGGCGCCTGGAAGATCGCCGGCTGGGCGTGGGCCGGAACGGTCCCGCATCCGGCGGCGGCCGCTGCGCCGGCCGCGCCTGCGGCGGGTGACAAGCCGAAGCCCTGACTCAAAAAGGCCCTCTCCCGTGAGGGTGAGGGCCTGCTGATTTCAAAGGTGGCGCGGGGCTACTGCGCGCCGCCGCCGGAGCTGGTCCCGGCCTTGGCCGCGGCGGCGTCGCGCTCCTGGTGGCGGGCGCCGGCGAGCATGCCGGGGAGCGCATAGTTGCCCTCGTGGCAGGCGTATTCATAGATGATCCCGGTCATCGGGCCGAACTCGTACTCACCGCCCCAGGGCTTGTCCCACATGGTCGCGTCCTCGACCGTGAAGGCATAGCGCAGCCGCTCCTTGCCGACCCGGGTGAAGCGCTCGGTGACCTTCAGGTCCTTCCACGAGCCCGCGTAGTTCTGCGACTGGGGCAGGTGGGTGGTCTCCACCACCAGGGTCTCGCCCTCCCACCAGCCGATCGAGTCGCCGAAATAGGGGCGCACATCATTGTTGGCGTGCTTGGCGTTCAGCCGGACGATCCGGGTGTCGTGGTTCATCTCGACCTGGATGGTCACCGCCTCCGGCGTCTGCAGGATGCGGTAGTCGTTGTTGTAGAAGCCGTTGGGCAACATCGGCGGGCCGCCGTTGCGCCCGAAGCCGATGATGCAGCGTTCGCCCAGCGAGCGGTTCTCGGCGTTGTCGAAAGAGCCCAGGCCGCGGCCGAAGCCGGCCTGGGCGGGCGCGCCGGCCTTGCGGGCCGGGGGCTGGCCGTTCGGCGTGGTCAGCAGCGAGGTGCGCGGCTCGCCGCCGACCCGCATCACCGAGGCGCCCGGATCCAGCCCGCCGCGGTTGTAGCCGCCCACATCACCGCCGGCGGCGGCGAACTCGGGACGAATGTTCGCCGGGTTCGCCGGCGCTGCGGCCGGGGCGTTAGGATCGGTGGGCTTGTTGCCGTCGGCCACCTCTTGCACGGCCGCGCCCTCGAGCTTCTTCACCTCTTCGGGGGTGTAGGCGGCACGGGCGCCGAATGAGGCAGGCCGGGCGATCGGCGTCAGGGTGGCGTTGGACCAGTAGCCTTCCAGGTCCGGCTGACCGATGGCCAGGTGCGGCGCCTTGTAAGGGACGGCCTTGGCGGGGCCAGCTTTGACGGGGGCTTTCGCGGCGACGGCGGCGGCGGCCAGCGGGGCGGCGGCGAGGGCGGTTCCGAGCGCGAGAATGAGGGCGCGATGCACGGCGGTCTCCAAATGTTCAAAGGACCGCGTCTGCCGGCGGCTTCAATGCGGCCAGTCTAAAAGCAGGGCCGCGTTGCAGCAATGTTTCGCCGCCATACCCACCTTTCAAATAGGGGGCGTGTTTCAGATCGGGTCTTCGATCGACCGGGCCAGCGGGGTGAACAGCTGCGGCCCCGTCGCGGTCATGTGCCAGCAGTCCTCCAGACGGATGCCGAACGCGCCGGGGATGTAGAGGCCGGGCTCGTCGGAGAAGCACATGCCCGCCGCCAGCGGCGTTGTGTCGCCATGCACCAGGTAGGGCGACTCGTGGCCGTCCAGCCCGATCCCGTGGCCGGTGCGGTGCGACAGGCCCGGCAGGTGGTAACCGGGGCCCCAGCCCTCCTTTTCGTAGTAGCCGCGCACCGCGTCGTCGATGGTCCCGACCGGAACCCCCAGCTTGGCGGTCTCCAGCGCGATCTCCTGTCCGCGCTTCACCGTCGCCCAGACCTTGCGCTGCTTGGGCGTGGGCTGGCCGACGATCCAGGTGCGGCTGATGTCGGAGGTGTAGCCGTGCACCGTGCAGCCGACGTCGACCAGCACCACCGAGCCCTCGCGCACCGCCTGGGTCTGGTGCGAGCCGTGCGGATAGGCGCTGGCCTCGTTGAGCAGGATCAGCCCGCCGTCCCAGCCGCCGCCGGCCCGGGTTGTCGCCGCCCCGATCAGGGCGCCGATCTCGCCGGGCGCCATGCCGGCCCGGGTGTTGGCGTGGGCGTGGCGGATGGCGGCCAGCGTGATCGAGTTGGCCAGCTGCAGCAGCGCCAGCTCGGCCGGCGACTTGATCATCCTGCAGGCGCGCACCAGCCCGTCGCCGGAGACGATGCTGTAGGCGCCGCCGCCCGCCTGGCGCACCCCGTCGACGATGAACAGCCGCGTGCTCGCCTCGAA
>JANXXK010000180.1 GCA_025350685.1 Alphaproteobacteria bacterium
GAAGCGCGCGTTGATCGCTTCGACCGCGTCCTTGGTCAGGACCAGGGTGCGGCGGCGCAGCACGTCATAGACGTTCAGGCCGGCGTTCGGCAGCACGTCCACGTTGGGAATGTTGCGCGCGGCCAGGCCGAAGTTCTTGTCGACCTCGGCCCCGGCGATGACCAGGGCGTGGGTGATGCCCATGGCGCCCAACTGGTCGCGAAGCGCGGCCGTCTTGGCGTCCTTGCAGGCCACGTTGTCGACGACGATCAGCGAGCCGTCCTTGGCCTTGGAGGAAAGCGCGTGGCGCAGGGCCAGCGCGCGGACCTTCTTGGGCAGGTCGAAGGCGTGGCTGCGGACGACCGGGCCGTGGGCCTTGGCGCCGCCGACGAACTGAGCCGCCCGGCGCGAGCCGTGACGGGCGCCGCCGGTGCCCTTCTGCTTGTACATCTTCTTCGACGTACGAGAGACCTCGTTACGGACCTGGATCTTGTGGGTGCCGGCGCGGCGCTTGGCGAGTTGCCAAGTGACCATGCGCTGCAGGATGTCGCCGCGGATCTCTTCGATGCCGAAGATTTCGTCGGACAGCTCGATCGAGCCGCCCTTTCCGCCGTCAAGTTTGAGGACGTCGAGTTTCATCAGACTTTGTCCTCAGCTGCGGGCCCAGCTTCGGCGGCCGGCGCTTCGTCAGCGGCGGGGGCTTCGGCGGCAGGCGCTTCGGCTTCCGGAGCCGCGGCTTCGACAACCGCGGGCTCTTCAGCAACGGGGGCCTCGGCGGCGGCTTCCACGACCGGGGTCTCTTCCTCAGCGACCGGGGCAGGAACCTCTTCGCCGGCCCTGCGGAACGCGCCGGGCATCGGAACGTCCTTGGGGGCCGCCTTCTTCACAGCATCGCGGATCTTCACGAAGCTGCCCTCGGTGCCGGGGACGGCGCCCTTGACCAGGATCAGGCCGCGTTCGACGTCGACGCGCCAGACGGTGAGATTAAGCGTGGTGACGGTTTCCTGGCCGAGGTGGCCGGCCATGTGCTTGCCGGCGAAGGTCTTGCCGGGGTCCTGGCGCTGGCCAGTCGAGCCGTGGGCCCGGTGGGAGACGGAGACGCCGTGGGTCGCACGCATGCCGCCGAAGTTCCAGCGCTTCATCGCCCCCTGGAAGCCCTTACCGACCGTCGTACCGGTGACGTCGATCTTCTGGCCGGGGAGGTAATGGTCCGCGGTGAATTCCGCGCCGACGTCGATGAGGTTGCCCTCGGATACGCGGAACTCCACCAGGGTGCGCTTGGGCTCGACTTCAGCTTTCGCGAAGTGGCCGCGCATGGCCTTGGAGGTGTTCTTGGGCTTCTTGGCGCCCGCACCGAGCTGGAGGGCGACGTAGCCGTCCTTGTCCTGGGTGCGCTGAGCGACGACCTGGCAGCCTTCGAGGCTGAGCACGGTCACCGGCACATGGCTTCCCGCTTCATCGAAGAAGCGCGCCATGCCCAGCTTTTTGGCGATTACGCCGGTTCGCATCGGACCAATCCCCTTAGAGCTTGATCTCGACGTCCACGCCGGCGGACAGGTCGAGCTTCATCAGCGCGTCCACAGTCTGCGGGGTGGGGTCGACGATATCGAGCACGCGCTTGTGCGTGCGGATTTCGAACTGCTCGCGCGACTTCTTGTCGATGTGCGGCGAACGGTTGACGGTGAATTTTTCAATACGCGTCGGCAGCGGAATAGGCCCGCGCACGGTAGCGCCTGTACGCTTCGCGGTGTTGACGATCTCGCGGGTGGAATGATCCAGCACGCGGTGGTCGAACGCCTTGAGGCGGATGCGGATGTTCTGACGATCCATATCGCTCTTTTCGTTTCCCTACAGACGACGAACCGTCCGCGTGATCTCGACCATTTCAAAGACCAACCCGAACCCCCAAACGGGAGCCCGTACGCGCAAGTCCGCTAAAACGACTTAGGCCCGCGCGAAACCCGCTCGGGCCTGTGCCAGGACGCCGGTGAAGGCACTGTCCCAACTCGTTCTGCGAGCCGCGTCTAACCCTTGCGGGTTACAGCCGGTCCAACAGGAGGCGGGTCATTACCGGTTCGACTCGTGCCCGTCAAGGGCCAGAGGGGCGCGCGTCAAGCGCGAGAGGGGGTTTTCAGGGCCCCTCGCCGCGGCTGCGCCGACCCGGGTCGATCAATTGCCGATGGTCACCCCCCCGGAGCCCATGATCGTCTTGGAGATGGCGCCGGTCACCTGTTTGGCGCGGATGTCGCCGGAGCCGGCCACGCGGGCTTTCAGCGTCTCGGCTGTGCCGCGGAAGTCGACGTTGCCGGAGCCGGCCACCATGACGCTCATGGTGGTCGCTCGCCCGCCGGCGATCTTCACGTCGCCGGAGCCGGCGATATGGACGCCCAACGGGCCCGCCACCGAGGCCACGGCCACATCGCCGGACCCGGCGATGTCGATATCGACCCCGCCGTGAATCTCGCCGACGACGGTGTCGCCCGAACCGGCCACGCGCAGCTTGGTTTCGCCGGCCGAACCGGTGCGGGTGTCGCCCGATCCGGCCTGGCTGATCCGCATGGCGCCTTCGACATTGGCCACGGTCCAGTCGCCGCAGCCGGCGTTGCCGAGCTTCAGGCTGGCCGAGCGGCCGACCGAGCCCCAGACGGCCCCGCCGGCGTCGATGTCCACGTCGCGCGGCGTGCGGATGACGATCTGCGGCATGTCCTTCCAGCTTACGTCGCCCACGTCGCGGACCATGACCCGGATGTTCTCCTTTGACCCGCGGCAGTCACGGATGCGGCGGCCGAGGCGGCCGTCGACAATGGTGCGGCCGGCGAACTCACGGACCTCAAGCGGCAGGCGCGGATTGGCCGAGATGATCTCGACCTTGATGTCGGTGCGGTTCTCCGGGATCACCGTCACCCGGGCCACCGCGTCCTTGACCTCTACCGAGGCGGCGCTGGCGGTATTGGCGGCGACGGCGGCGAGCGTGCCGGCCGCGGCGGCCATCAGCAGGGCAATGCGCATCTGAGGATTCCTTTGTCTTTGAAGGGGCGTCTGGCGGATCAGCCGATGGTGATGTGGCCGACGCCGGAAACGGACTTGGTGACCTGGCCGGTCACTTCCTTGACCCGGATGCTGCCGATGCCGGAGATCTGGGCGTCGAGGCTCTCGGCCTGGCCGCCGAAGTCGACAGAGCCGACCCCGGACACCGAGGCCCGGATGGCGCCGGCGTGGCCTTCGAGGACCTTGACGTGGCCGGCGCCTGAGATGTGCGCCTGCATGGCGCCGCTCAACTCGTCGACGGTGACCCCGCCGGCCCCGGAGAGCGTGGCGTCGAGGCCCTGGCGCACGTGCGTCGCGTGCACGCCGCCGGTGCCGGAGAGCCGCAGGTCCAGCCGACCGGACGATCCCATCCGCACATTGCCGACGCCGGACTCACGCAACACCGCATCGCCCGCCACATCGGCCACGGTCCAGGCGCTGCAGCCGGAATTCGCCAGGTCCAGACTGCTGGAACGGCCGATCGACCCGATGGCCGCGCCGCCGGCTTCGATCATCACCGCCTTGGGCGTGTGGACCACCACCTGAGGAATGTCCTCGTAGCGGACGGAGCCGACGCCGCGGATCCCCACGGACGGATGATCGCCATGGGTGTGGCAGTTGTAGATGCGGTGGCCGAGGTCGCCGTCGATCACCGTTTCACCGCCCACGGTCCTGACCTGCAGCGGCAGGTCGCGATTGGTGGTCAGCATCTCGACCTTGATGTCGCTGCGATCCTCGGGGATGACGATGATGCGAACCACCGCGTCGCGGATCACCACCGAGGGCGCGGCCGAGGCGGCGCCGGCGGCGGTCAGAACGGCCGCGGCCCCCGCCGCCAGCACGTAGGTGAATCGCATGAAGCTAGTCTCCGATCCCAAGCATGGCCGGAAGCTAGTCCCACCGCGCCGTGGAGGCAGCTTAATTCGCGGTCATGACTTGGCCGTCATGAGCCCGGTCAGGTTGGAGGACGGGGCACACTGGGCGGCCCCGGGTCGGCGCGGATGGCTAGACGCGCCTCGGCCGGCTTCAGGCCCGGCGATTGCGCCTTCAGCACCAGGGCCCCGGACCCGCCCGCGTCGGTCTGGACGATCGCCTGGGCCAGGCCGTTGTAAAGCCGCCGCGCATGGCCCTGCTCCGGCTCGTGGCTGTTGGCGTCGCCGTTGCCCAGGCCGATGATCCGCCCGCCGGCGATCTCGAAGCTGACCGGCAGGTTCGCGGTCGGCACAGGCCGGCCCTTGGCGTCCAGCGCCTCGATGGTCACCGGCGCGGCGTCGCGGCCGTCACCCGCCAGGCCTGTGCGATCCGGCGTCAGGCGCAGGGCCACGGGCGCGCCGGTGGTCTCGACCACGGCATGGGCCACCACCTTGCCGCCGGTCCTGCCCACGGCTTCGAGGCGGCCCGGAGCGTAGGGCACGGTCCACTCGTTCATCTCGTAGGGATCGACCTTCTGCTCGCCGATCAGCCGGCCGTCGAGCATCAGGGCCACGGTTTCGGTATTGGCCATGGCCACGACGCGGATCGGCTTTCCCTCCTGGCCGGGCCAGGTCCAATGCGGGGTCAGGTGGAGCACCGGGCGGTCCTTCACCCACTGCGCTTGGTGGATGTAGAAACTGTCCTTCTCGAAGCCGCAGAGGTCCATGATCCCGAACGAGGAACTGACCGTCGGCCATTCGAAGGGCTGCGGTTCGCCGCGGTAGTCGAAGCCGGTCCAGACGAAGCCGCCGGCCATGTAGGGCCGCGTGGCGAGCGCCTTCCAGGCCGCACGGTGGGTCGCGCCCCAGGGCTGGGCCTCGTCGTCGTAGGAGGTGAGCACATGGCGGCCCTTGCGGTCGCTGAGGTATTCGCCTCGCGTCGAGACTGCGGATGTATCTTCCGAGCTGGTGCAGGGCTTGGTCGGATTGGCCGCGTGGAAGCGGTCATAGGCCGAGATCTGGTAGTTGAAGCCGACCACATCGACCGCTTGGGTGACGTTGACGGGATTGAACATGCCACCGTTGATCGCCGCGTTGACAGGCCGGGTCTTGTCCAGCCGCTTCACGACGGCGGCCATGCGGCGGACCATGTCGTAGCCCTCGCGGCGGCCCTCCAGCGGTTCCTCGTTGAACACCGACCACATGATCACGCTGGGGTGGTTGCGGTCACGGCGGACCAGCCATTCGAGCAGGCGCAGGTAGTCCGGGCTGGTGTTGAACAGCCGGTTCTCGTCCATCACCAGAAAGCCCAGCCGGTCGGCGGCGTCGAGCAGCTCGCGGGTGGGGGCATTGTGCGAGGAGCGGATGGCGTTGCAGCCGAGCGCCTTCAGCCGCCGCAGCCGGAAATCGATGATCGAGTCCGGCAGGGCGAGGCCCACGCCGGCGTGGTCCTGGTGGATGCAGACGCCCTGGATCTTCACCGGCTTGTCGTTGAGGAAGAAGCCGTGGTCGGGATCGAACCGCTGGGTGCGGAAGCCGCAGAGCGTGACGGCCTGATCGGTCACCGCGCCGGCCTGCCGCACCGTGGTGCGCACTGAATAGAGTGTCGGCGTTTCGATGGACCAGAGCCTGGGGTCGGTGACGGTCAGCGGCACACGGGCGGTCGCCCGCTCGAGCGGTGAGACGGACACCCCTGCCCGGCCCTGGGCTACGGGCCTTCCATCTGGATCGATGATGACCACCTCGACCTCGGCGTCAGCCGCCGCCTCACCGATGTTGGCCAGGGTGGCCTCGACCGGCAGGCTCCAGCGGCCGTCGGCCTCGCGGCGGGGGTGGGCGTAGACGCCGTCGGTGACGATGTGCACTGGCGCACGCTTGACCAGCCAGGCGTGGCGGTAAAGGCCGCCGCCCTCGTACCACCAGCCCTCCAGCGGGTCGGCGTCGACGCGCACGGCGATGCTGTTGGCCTCCGCGCCGAAGCGGGCGAAGGCGGTCAGGTCGACGTAGAGCGAGGAATAGGCGCTCCAGCTGTGCGCCACGACATTGCCGTTGTACCAGACGGTGGCGTTGACCGCCACGCCGTCGAGCTGAAGCTCCAGGTGCTTGCCTTGGTCGGCGGGGTCCAGGTGCAGGGTGCGGCGGTACCAGGCGACGCCCTTGGGCCGGTAGCCTTGGGCGACGTTGGCGGTTTCCTCGAACGGGCCCTCGACGACGAAGTCGTGCGGCAGGTCGAGTTGGCGCCAGGTGCTGTCGTTGTAGTAGAGCGCCGCCGCCCCGCCGGCCGCCCCGGCCTTGGTGGCGGCGTAGGTCTGGTCGCCGGTGTGCGGGACAGGGGTGGCGATATCGCCCCGGTGGAAGCGCCAGCCGAGGTCCAGCGACAGCCGCTCGCCGGGACCGCTGGCGGTAAACGCCGGACGCCCGGCCGGCTGCGGGGTCGCCGCGCCCCCTGGCCGCGCGAGCGCCGCCCCCGCGACCGCGACGCCCGCGACCTTCAAGAATCCCCGCCGTTCCATGCGCCCTGCCCCTCGATTTTGGGCGAGCCTGACGGGACGCGGCGGCCGCGGCAAACGAAAAGGCCGCCGGGTGTCCCCGACGGCCTTCGCATTGGTGCAGTGAGGCTGTGGCCTTACTTGATGATCTTGGCCACGACGCCTGAGCCGACGGTGCGGCCGCCCTCGCGGATGGCGAAGCGCAGGCCCTGGTCCATGG
>JANXXK010000185.1 GCA_025350685.1 Alphaproteobacteria bacterium
GCGCGCGCATTCCGTAGTAGGAGAACTTCTCCCACATCTCGGTCAGGAACAGGATCGTCAGCCCGCGCGGCTGGCCGAACCACTGCGGCTCCGAGGCGGCGTCCGCGGTGTTGGCGGTCATGGCGTTTTAGGTCTCCGGCCGGCTAGTGTAGCGCAACGCCGGCCGTGGCCAGCCGGGTGAAGTCCAGGTCCTGGAAATCAAAGCTGAAGTCGGTGGTGGGCGACAGGGGCGCCATGGTCATGCCGCTGACCGCGCCGTCGAAGCCGGTGCGGAAGTTGACGACGGCGTCGGCCTTCAGGCTGCGGTCATCCCAGCGCACGACGAAGACGTTGCCCTTCATCACCTGCAGGTCGCCCTGCAGGTCGGCGGTCCGGCTGAAGACCAGGCGCAGCTTTTCGCCCTGCCGGCGCACCGTCGCATCGCCGCGCCAGGCGTCGTGATATAGGCCGACATAGGCGTCGAGCGGCAGGAAGGCGTGCCCCCCGGAGGCCTGGATCGCCGCGTCGGCGTCCCGATCGGCCTTCGCCTCCTGCTTCGCCTGATCGGCTGACAGCTGCTGGTAGAGCGCCACCCAGTCGCGTGACGTCTTGCCGAGCATGGCGTCGAGCAGGGACGCCAGCATCGCGCCCCGGCCGGCGCTCTGTTGATTGGTCAGCACGATGACGCCCACATGCTGTTCGGGCAGCAGGGACACCGCGCTGACCATTCCCACCAATGCCCCGGTGTGTTGCACGCGCAGCGCGCCCTGATAGTCCTCGATGAACCAGGCCAGTCCGTAGTCGCGAAAGTGGGTCTGCGTCAGAGCGGCAGACTCCTCCAGTGGCGCAACGATGGTCTGCGGCGTCCACATCTCCTTGTGCTGGGCCACGCTGAACAGCGCCGATCCGTCGGCGAAGCGCCCGTCGGCCAGTTGCAGGTTCGCCCAGGCGGCCATGCCCTTGGCGTTGCATTGGATGGACCCGGCCGGGTCGTAGGCGGTGCTGGGATCCGGCGCGATCTCGGTCAACTTGCCGTCGATGACGACATGCGGCGCGGCCACATTGCGGTTGCCTGCCGCCATGCTCAGCGTGGCTTTGCAGCCGCCGCCCAGACGATCGAGGATCCGGGTCTGGACGAAGTTCTCCCAGCTGATCCCGGTGACCGCCGGGATCAGCTCGCCGGCGACGATGTAGAGCAGGTTGTCATAGGCAAACTTGGACCGGAAGCTCGATGCGGGCTGGAAATAGCGCAGGTTGTGGATGATCTCAGCCCGGGTGAAATCGCTTGGCGGGAACAGCATCAGGTCCCCGGACCCCAGGCCCAGGCCGCTGCGGTGGGTGAGCAGGTCGCGGATGGTCAGCTCGCGCGTCACATAAGGGTCGGACAGGCGAAAGCCCGGCAGGCGGTCGATCACCTTGTCGTCCCAGTGGAGCTTGCCCTCGTCGACGAGGATGGCCAGCGCCGCCACGGTGAACGCCTTGGTGTTCGAGGCGATGCCGAAGAGGGTGTCGGCGTCGGCCTTGTCGGGCTTTCCGACCGCCAGGACGCCGTACCCCTTGGCGAACAGCACCTTGCCGTCCTTGACGATCGCGACGGCCATGCCGGGGACGGCGAACGTCTGCTGGATGGTCGCAGCCAGGCGATCGATGTCCTGCGGCCGCGCGCCCGGCGGCAGTGTCGGACCGGCTGGGGGCGCGGCCCAGCCCGGGGACGCCACCGCCATCGCCAGCGCACAGGCGGCCATCAGCTCACGCAGAATTCTCATGACCGCCCCCGGGGATAGACGTGTCGCTGATAGGGCCGACCGCTTCAATAGACGATCTGCGCCGTGATCAGGTGCAGGCTGAACGCGAACCAGATGGCGGCGAGACAGGCGAGCGCGATCGCGACGCTGGACACCTTGGCCCACCAGCCGCGCGACGGATCGGCGAACACCGCGCCCACATTCATCAGCGGGGCAACGGTTCCGACGACGCCGATCACGCCGACCAGCTGGATCAGCCGGAAGACCCAGTCCTTGCTGCTGCTCAGCGCCGCCAGGTCCTTGAGGCCCGCGGTGAGCAGCCAAATCCACAGCGCCGTGAAGATGACGAAAATCACGCAGACCGCGCGCGTCAGGCGGTAGAGCATAGCCGACCGGCCCTGCAGCTCGAAGCTGTGGCCGTAGCGCCGGCGGATGATGGCCGCCAGCGGCCAGCTCAGGGCGGCGATCACCAGCACCCCCATCGTGAAATAGAACAGCGGCTGGTTCCAGGCCGCCGACATCAGGCCCGAGACCGGCTGAACGCCCAGCGCCGGAGGAAGGTCGTCGGCCATGACGAGCACGGGCTTGCCGTCGCGCACCACCGCCGCGGCGCGGCTGTCGCCGCCCACTTCCTGGTACTGAAATGGGCCGATCTCGCGCCAATGCTTGGACTGGTTGTTCAGGCCTTTGAAGCCTGAGATGGTGATCACGCCATCCTTGTCCGAAGAGATCTTCGTCTGGCCGACCAGGAAATTGGCGATCCTGAGCCAGCCCGAATCCGAGCGGCGGGTGTCGATGTAGTAGCCGGAGAGCGTCTTGCCGTCGGCCTTGGCGTCCTTCCAGGTCGGCGCTTCGGGACCCTTCGGCGCCGGGAAATAGCGGTCGCTGAAGCCCTTGAAGACCGAGGACCTGACGTTGTGCGCGGCCCCGGCGGCGCCGGCGCTGTTGAACGAGATGAACAGGCCGACGTGGTCGTCGAGGTAGAGGTGCAGGTCGCTGTGGAAGTGGTTGGTGTCACCGGCATGGCCGATCACCCGATGGCCATTACCGGGCTCCTGATAGAAGCCCAGCGCCATGGCCGGGAGTGTCGGCACGGGCGTGAACTGGGGGCTGTGCATCAGTTCGGCGGTCTTGGCCGACAGGATGCGCTGGCCGTTGAATTCGCCGTCCTGCAGGTGGGCGATCATGAAACGGCCCATGTCGGAGCCGGTGGCGGCCAGCGCGCCGGCCGGCGACATGCCGATGAGCTCATAGGTGCCGGCCGGCTGGGAGGCCACGGGGTAGCCCTTGGCCATGGTCGCCGCGAGCGCGGGCGGCAACGGCTGGGCGAACGTCGAATGGTTCATGCCCAGCGGGGCGAAAATGTGCCGCGCGATGTAGTCCTCGAACCGTTCACCCGACACGCGCTCGACGATGTAGCCGGCGAGCGAGGCGCCGTAGTTTGAATAGGCCGGCGTCACGCCCGGCGGATAGATGCGGGCCGGCACGGCGCCTTTCAGCAGGTCGCCCAGGCTCTTGAGCTTCTTCGGATCGGTGGAAATCAGATCCTTGGCCGCGTCGGAGAAACCCGCCGAGTGGGTCATCAGCTGCCGCAGGGTGACCGGCTTGCCGTCGTAGGGTGGGATCTTGAAGTCCAGGTACCGGTTGACGTCGGCGTCGAGATCGAGCTTGCCGGCCTCGACCTGCTGCATCACCGCCGTCCAGGTGAAGGTCTTGGAGACCGAGCCCGGGCGGAACAGCGTCGTCTCCGGATCCACCGGCCGGCGCGCCTTCACGTCGGAGAGGCCATAACCTCGTTCGAACAGGACCTGCCCGTCCTTGACGACGACGATCACCGCGCCGGCGATATCGGCGCGGTTGATGGCGTCCGGCAGCAGGCCATCGAAAAAGGCGCCAACGTCGTCTGCGGTCAGCGCATGGACCGGGGTCGTGGCTGCGGGCGCCGGCGCGGCGGAGCCGGGCGCGTTTGCGGAGAGGTGCGCCGGCGCTTCTGCGAAGCCCCCGAGAGTCAGCAACATCGCCCCGAGCGCGGCGAACCTCAAAACTGGATGCATCCTGTAGCCCCCTGGATCAGCCCGGGATGGAACCTGTCCCCACCCCACAGCCAAAGTTCGCGCCCGAAACCGATCCGGCCGAACCGGAGCGAGGCTTCGACATCGCCGGCGGGGCGTCTACCCTGCCCTCGCCACGCGACCGAATGCTGGTGATCAGTTCATATTATTTCCTTTTTCGCAAGCTGTTTCAGATTTGGATATATTGCTGCTCAGTTGGGAAATTCGGAAGGTCGCGGAGGGGCGGCTTGGATTTCTGCGCCAAGCCCGTAGTAGGGTGTGCAAACGGATGCGGAGCTGAGGGCTCGTGAACAGCAAAGCCAAGCCAGGGGCGGTCCTGAAGAGCCTGCGGCTCGCCAACGGCTGGACCCTGGCCGAAGTGAGCCGGCGCACCGGCCTGCCCGTCTCGACCCTGTCGAAGGTCGAGAACGACAAGATGTCGCTCAGCTACGACAAACTGGCCCGGATCAGCCGCGGGCTGGAAATCGATATCGGCCTGCTGTTCGCGATGGACGGCGCCGCGGCGCCGCTCAGCCTGGTGACCGGGCGGCGCAGCATCACCCGGGCCGGCGAAGGTCGTGTCATCGAGACGGAGACCTACGGCCACATCTATCCGGCGACAGATCTGCTCAACAAACGCTTCGTGCCGATCGTGGCCGAGGTGCGCGCGCGGTCATTGTCCGAGTTCAGCGAACTGATCCGCCACCCCGGCGAGGAATACACCTTCGTCCTCGAAGGGACCGTGGAACTGCACACCGATCTTTACGCGCCGGTGACGCTGGAAGTCGGGGATTCGATCTACTTCGACAGCGGCATGGGCCATGTCTACCTGTCCGCCGGCCCGGGCTTTTGCCGCGTTCTGTCCATCTGTTCGGGCGAGGAGTCCCAGCTCATCGCCGCCTCGAAGGGTTCGGACCCGTCGGTCGAGGAAGACGCCTTGCCCACGAAGTCGGTCACGCCAGCGGATCGGCGACGCGCGGGTAGAAGTTGAGGTCCGCTTTCCTCGCGTAAGGCAAGGCCGCGAAATCCATCTCGATGGCCCCTCGGGTGGCGACCTGGATGAACTTCGAGGCGATCGGCGCAAAGCCGGTCTGGAAGTGCTGGCTCGACTTCACCGCGACGATCCGCTTGCCCGAGGCGCACCCCCACGTCGCGCGCATCCTCACAAAGTTTTGCCGCACGATATTTGATCGGCCGCGCTACGCCGCAGCCATCCTCGGCTCAGACTAGGGGCGCAGAGACAATCGACGGGTTGACGGCGTGCACCGCCATCCCGCCTGGCCAGGCCGCTTCGCGTCAGCCCAGACGGACGGCCAGGCGATGGACAGCGCCATCATCGATCAGCGGGATCTGTAGCGGCCGGGCGGCGATCGCTTCACCGTCCAGGTCGGCCGCGGCGATGATCCCGGACGCGCCTTGCGGATTCTCGACGACAATGTCGTAGCGTGACGCGCCGTGGCGCAGGGCGATCTCATAGCCCGGCCAGGACTTTGGGATGCACGGCTCGAGATGCAGCAGGCCGCCCTCGACGCGAAGGCCGAGGATGCTTTCGACACCGGCGCGTTGCATCCAGCCCGCCGAGCCCGTGTACCAGGTCCAGCCGCCGCGCCCCACATGGCCCGCTGCGGAATAGACATCGGCCGCCACCACATAGGGTTCGACCTTGTAGCGGTGCATGTCGGTGCGCGTACGTGCGTGGTTGATCGGATTGAGCATCCAGA
Organism: Alphaproteobacteria bacterium; assembly: GCA_025350685.1. Lineage (GTDB taxonomy): Bacteria > Pseudomonadota > Alphaproteobacteria > Caulobacterales > Caulobacteraceae > Phenylobacterium. The sequence continues at coordinate 5,497 of JANXXK010000185.1, forward strand.
AGAGCGCCGCGGCGTGGTCGCCCTCGCCGAGCCCGGCAAAGGCCATGACCGACCACAGAGCCGCATGGGTATACTGCCCGCCGTTCTCGCGCAGGCCCGGCGGATAGCCCTTGATATAGCCGGGATCGAGCGGCGTGCGGTCGAACGGCGGGGTGAACAGCAGCGCCAGCCCGTCCCGCGGCCGGATCAGCTCGCGCTCGACAGCGGCCATGGCCTTGGCCGCGCGGTCCGGCCGCGCGGCGCCCGACAGCACCGCCCAGGACTGGCTGATGGAGTCGATACGGCACTCTTCGTTCGTCGCCGAACCGAGGGGCTCGCCGTCGTCGAACCAGGCGCGACGGTACCAGTCGCCATCCCAGGCCTGGCTTTCCTGGGCCAAGGCCAACGCGCGCATGCGCCCGCGCCACCTCGCCGCCCGGGCGGTGTCCTTGCGGGCGTCGGCGAGGTCGGCGAACCCGCCGAGCGCGGCGTGCAGCAGCCAGCCGAGCCAGACGCTCTCGCCCCGACCCCCTTCGCCGATGCGGTTCATGCCGTCGTTCCAGTCGCCGCCGCCGATCAGCGGCAGGCCGTGGCGTCCGACCTCCAGACTGGCGTCCAGCGCCAGCGCGCAATGCTCGTAGAGGCTGGCGGTCTGCGGTGCGTCGGTCGGCTGGAAGAAGTTGTCGCTCTCGCCCGGTTCGAGCGCCTGGCCGGCGATGAACGGCACCACCTCGTCAAGCACGGCGGTGTCGCCGCTGACCCGGACATAGTGAGCGGCGACGTAGGCCAGCCAGGCCCGGTCGTCAGAGATGCGGGTGCGCACGCCGGCCCCGGAATGCGGCAGCCACCAGTGCTGAACATCGCCTTCGATGAACTGCCGGCCGGCGGCCCTGAGCAGGTGCTCCCGAGTCAGCGCCGGCAGGACCCCGGCCAGCGACATGCAGTCCTGCAGCTGATCGCGGAAGCCGTAGGCGCCGCTGGCCTGATAGAATCCGGACCGCGCCCAGACCCGGCAGGCGAGGGTCTGATAGACGCACCAGCCATTGAGCATGAGGTCCATGGACCGGTCGGGGGTGGTCACCTGGACGCCGCCCAGGACCCCGTCCCAGAATTCCTGGACGTCAGCGAGGATGGTGTCGAGGTTGGTCTTGCGGTAGCGGACGACCAGTTCGCGCGCCTGGTCCTCGTCTTCCGCGTCACCTAAGAAGAAGTCGATCTCCATCACCGCGTTCGGCGGCAGATCAATGGTCGCCTGAAGGGCGGCGCAGCTGTCGAGGCCCGAACCCACCCGGCCGGATAGCGGCTGCGACCGAGCCAGCGCGGCGGGCCAGGCCAGCGCGCCGTTGCGGCCGATGAACTCGCGCCGGTCGCCCGTCCAGCTGGACTGCCGTCCGCCGAGGTCCGCGAAGGCGACCCGGCTGCCGAACGCCGGGTTCCATGGGTTGTTCGCCAGCATCGCGCCGGTCACCGGGTCCATGTGCGTGGTGACGAACGGTCCAGACGCGCTGCGCGAAGCGCCGAGCACCCATTCGACATAGGCCGTGACCGACAGGCGCCGGGTCCGGTTGGTCAGGTTGCGCAGGGTCAGCCGCGATATCTTGATGGGATCGGCAAGCGGCACGTATTCCACGAGGTCCGAGCGCACGCCGTGCGAGGCATGGGTGAAGCGGCTGTAGCCCCAGCCGTGCCGCGCCTCATAGGTCGCGGCCTCGTCCCGGATCGGCAGCGCCGTCGGGCTCCACAGCTCGCCCGTTTCCTCGTCCCTGAGATAGAGGGCCTGGCCGGGCTGGTCGGCCACCGGGTCATTGGACCACGGCGTGATCTGATGCTCGCGGCTGTTCACCGACCACACATAGCCGCCGCCTTCGGCCGACGCCTGAAAGCCGAAGTTGGGATTGGCGACGACGTTGATCCAGGGCGCGGGCGTCGACTGGCCCGGCCCGAGGATCGTCAGATACTCGCGCCCTTCCTCGGCGAAACCGCCGAGCCCGTTGAAGTATTCCACGCCCGGCGGCGGACGTGAGACCTGAAGCTCGGAGATGGCCCTGGCGTGCGCCGGCGTCACCCGGGGCGACGGAGCGGCCTCGGGCGCGCGCTCGAGCTGGTCGACGAGGCGGCCGCGGTCGGCGACCAGGACGACGCGGGCGACCGACGCCAGCAGCGAGACGGCCTCCGGCGTGGCGAGGTCGGCGCGCAGGATGAAGATGTGGCCGGGAGGCTGTTCCTCGCCCAGCGGCCGTCGGGACTGGCTGGCTCTGACCAGGGTCTCGATCGCCACATGCAGGTCCTGCACATAGGAGGTTGGCCGTTCGTTGAGGATGACCAGGTCGGCGGCGAAACGCTTGATCCGCCAGTACTCCAACGCCTGCAGCGCCTCGCGCACGAGGTCGAGATGGTCGGGATCGGAGATCCGGACCAGCATGATCGGCAGGTCTCCGGAAATGCCCAGCGGCCAAAGCTCCGGCTGACCGCCGCTGCCGCTGGCGATCGCCTCGGACGCGGACCGCAGCGTCGGCGCCGCATAGAGCAGGTGTCCGGCGAGACGTTGGTATTGCGCCGCCTGAGCCCGGTTGGCGCCGAGGTGATGCAGCTGGACCTGGGCCTGAGTCCAGGCGAGCGCGGCGGCGCGTTCGAAGGCGCCGACGTCGTGGTGTTTGTCGACCAGGCTGAGCACACCCTCCCGGGACCTCGCGACCATAGTCCAGAAGTCGATATGCGCGGTCGCGCCCGGCGCCAGCCGCACGCGGCGGCGGATGGCGAAGATGGGATCGAGCACGGCGCCGGTCGCGCCGGACAGCGGGCGGCCGTTGATCACCGCGCCAGGCGCCCGGACGCTGCCGCCCCGGCCCAGGAACCGCGCGCGGTCGGTCTCGAATTCACGCGTGCCCACGGCCTCGCCGTCGACGACCGCCAGATGGGCGGCCCAGACTTCCGGCTCGGTCAGGGTGCGCCGCCGCCGGGTCGCCAGGATCGCCCCCAGGCCGGCCAGGTGTTCGGTCTCGATGAACAGCTTCGAGAAGGCCGGGTGCGCCAGATCGGCGGCCTGCGGCGCGAGCACCAGTTCGGCGTAGGAGGTGATCTCGATCTCGCGCGGCCGATCGCCGAGATTGCAAATCGTCACCCGGCGGACCTCGGCGTCGTCCTCGGCCGACACCAGAACCTGCAGCCAGGTCTCCAGGTCGCGGTCCCGGCGTGCGAACTCCGCGCGTTCCTCGTTGAAGGTCACCTCGTAGGACTCGGGCTCCGGTCCGATGGGCTGATAGGCCGCTGACCAGACCTCGCCGCCGGCGGTGTCCCGCAGGAAGACGTAGGAGCCCCAGTCGTCGCAGGTGGCGTCCTCGCGCCAGCGGGTCACGGCGATGTCGCGCCAGGTGCTGTACCCTGACCCGGCGGCGGTAAGCATCACCGAATAGCGGCCGTTGGACAGCAGCTGAGTGGTCGGCGTGGCGCTGTGCGGACTGGCGTTGCGCCAGGCGGCGGGGCCTTCCACTTCGCGCATCCGCGCGGCGGAGGCGGTCTCGGAAACCGACGGCGGCGTCGCCGTCACGTCGCGCGGCACCCGTTCCTGGAGCAGGAGCTCCGTCGCCTGCACGATCGGCTCGGCATGGAACCGCTGGCGCATCCTGGCGTCCAGTAAGGTGTCGGCGATGGCGGTGATCGTCATGCCCTGGTGGTGGGCCATGAAGGCGCGCACCACCGCCACGGACTCGCCGTCGGGCATGCGGGCCGGCGTGAAGTCCAGCGCCTCATAGTCGCCGTAGCGGCCTCGGGCGCCACAGGCCTCCAGGCGCTCGAAATTGCGCGCCGCCGCTTGGGGATCGACCATGCTGGCCAGCGCCGTGGCGTAGGGTGCAATGACGACGTTGTCGGCCAGTCCCCGCTTCAGCCCCAGGCGTGGCACGCCGAAGTTGGAATACTGGTAGGTGAGGTCCAGGTCCCGCGCATTGTAGGCGGATTCCGAGACGCCCCAGGGCGTGCCCAGCGTCGCCCCATATTCGATCTGTCGGCGGACGATCAGGCCGTTGGTCTGCTCGAGTAGGGTGTCGGCCGGCGCCCGCATGACGATGGAGGGCATCAGGTACTCGAACATCGAGCCCGACCAGGAAATCAGCGCCGCGCCGCCGACGACCGGGGTGACCGCCCGGCCGAGGCGGAACCAGTGGCGCGCGGGCGCGTCCCGCTTGGCGATCGCCAGGAAGCTCGCGAGCCTCGCCTCCGAGGCCAGCAGGTCATAGCAGCTGGGGTCGAGCACACCCTCCGACGCCTGATAGCCGATCGAGAGCAGCATCCGGTCAGGATCCAGAAGGAAGGCGAAATCCATCGCCAGAGCCATCTCCCGCGAGCTGGCCTCTAACCGTTCGAGCCGGCTCGCCAGCGGAGTGGCCGGCGCGAAAGCGTCGCGCTGGTGACTGGCGATGCAGGCGCCCACGGCGTCGGCCCAGAACTGCAGATCCTCGGCGCCCGCACCTGTCTCCTGCAGCGCGATCTCGCGAGCGGCGTCGGACAGGATCAGCGCCTGCTCGGCCAGGGAGCCGAGCGCCGCGGCAGCCCCCGCTCCGTCAGCGCGACAGGCCGCCAGGACCGTGGAGAGACGGGCGATCTCGTCATCGAGCCGCCGCCCGGAGACGCTCGGCGATCCGCGCAGTTCGGACCATCGGCGCGCCTCGTCGCTGACCAGGTCGAGGGCGTCGGCGACGCCCTGCCAGATCTGCTCTGCAGGCGTGGGCCGCTCACGCCACTCGCGGCAGGCGCCGGCCAGGGCGATCAGGTGGCCCGCCAGGTTTCCGCTGTCGACCGAGGACACATAGTGGGGATCGAGCGGACGCAGGTCGCTCGTGTCGTACCAGTTGTAGAGGTGGCCCCGGTGCTTGGCCATCTGCGCGACAGTCGCCAGCGTCGCGTCGAGGCGTTCGGCGGCCTCAGCGGTCCCGATCCAGCCGAAGTCCCGCGCGCTGGCCACGGACAGCAGGTAGAGGCCGATGTTGGTCGGTGACGTCCGGCGGGCCAGCACCGGCTCCGGAGACTCCTGAAAATTGTCCGGCGGCAGCATGTGGTCGCTGGCCGTGACGAAGGTCTCGAAGAAGCGCCAGGTCCGGCGCGCGATCAGCCGCAGGCTGCGGGCGTCGGCCTCGGGCAGCGGTCGGCGGCTTGCCACCCGCCGTGACCGGCTGGCCCACAGGGCTATGGCCGGAGAGGCGAACCAGGCCAGCGAAAAGCCGCCGGCCAGCGGCCAGGTGTCGTGGCCCCAACGCCAGGCGACGCCAAGAACGATGAGGCCGACGACCACCGCGCCGGCCATGCCGCGGTAGAACGCGCGCATGGTCGGGCGGCGCGCGAACGCCGCCTGGGCCGCGGGAACCCACTGCAGAAGATGGCGGCGCGTGACGGTCAGCCGGACGAGGGTGCGCAGAACGGCATCGCCCATCAGCCAGGCCTGATGGGCCAGGAAGACGATCATCAGGCCGACCTGGACGAGCGCCAGGCCGAACTCGCCGCCGACCGCGCGCAGGTGGGTGCGCAGCGGGACGCCAGGCCGCCGACGCGCGATATCGGCCAGCACCGGAATGAACGGCGGCAGGGCCATGGTGAGCACGACGAAACCCGTCCAGACGGCGGCGTCGGCCAAGGGCATCGCCCAGCCGGCGGCCAGGGCCAGGACGAGCGACGGCGCCGAGAGGGTGCGCCGCAGGTTGTCGAGCATCTTCCAGCGCCCTATGGCGGGAAGGCCCTTGCCGGCGCGCCGAACGCCACGCCTTGGCCCCGACCCCAGCGCCCAGGGCAGGAGCTGCCAGTCACCCCTCGCCCAGCGATGGTGCCGCAACGCCGCGACATCGTAGCGGGCGGGAAAGGCCTCCACGACCTCGACGTCGGAGACCAGGCCGGCGCGGGCGAAGACACCCTCGAAGAGGTCGTGGCTGAGCAGCGTCGAGTCGGGAACGCGGCCGTCGAGCGCAGCTTCGAACGCGTCGACGTCGTAGATTCCCTTGCCGGTGTAGGAGCCCTCCCCGAACAGGTCCTGGTAGACGTCGGAAACCGCCGCCGCATAGGGATCGATGCCGGTCGCGCGCGAGAAGACGCGGAGGAACAGCGAGCCCTCGCGGCCGACTGGCAGGGCCGGCGTCACCCGCGGCTGCAGGACAGCGTAGCCCTCGACAACGCGGCCGCGGCGGGCGTCGAAGCGCGGCCGGTTCAGCGGGTGGGCCATCTTGCCGATCAACCGCCCGACCGTCTCGCGCGGCAGGCGGGTGTCGGAGTCCAAGGTGATCACATAGCGGACGTTGGCGGGCGCCGGCGGCGGCGCCATGAAGGTGGTGTCGGTGGCGCCGCGCAGGAGCCGGTTGAGCTCACTCAGCTTACCGCGCTTGCGCTCCCAGCCGATCCACCGGCCCTCGCCCTCGTTCCAGACCCGACGGCGATGCAGCAGGAGAAAGCGCGCGCCGCCCGGCGCCGGCGGATGGCGGCTGTTGAGGCGCTCGACGCCGGCCCTGGCGGCGGCCAGCAGGGCCTCGTCGTCCTCGGCGTGTTCGCTGGTCGCGTCGGCCCAGTCGGTGAGCAGGCCGAAATGCAGCTCGCCCTCCAGGCTGGCCAGATGGTGGATCTCCAGCCGCTCGATCTGCTCCTCGACGCCGGAGACCGAGGTCAGCATGGTCGGTACGACGACCAGCGTGCGCAGGTGTTCGGGAACGCCGGCCGGGAATTTGAGCGCCGGCAACCGGGTGGCGCGGAAGCCTCGGCTGACAATGTGGTTGACGATCGCCACGGCGACATCGATGGCCGGGACCAGCCCGAGCAGTCCGAGCAGCCACAGCCAGGTTGCGCTCGCCCCGCCCGCGGCGACGATGGACAGAGGCGCCAGGAGCAGCACCGCGGCGGTCAGCGCGCCGGCGCTCACGTAGCCGCCGATGCCAAGGGCGCGATAGAACCGCGCCGGCCAGGCGCGCAGCGGCGGCCTGAAGCCAATGGCCGCCTCGAATGCGGTGCGGCCGCCGGCGATGAGATAGTAGCCCGGGTCGGAAAGGCGCGCGTCGTCTCCGCGCGGCGCCGCCGGCAAGGCATGCTGAGCCGTCGCCACGGCGGCGCCGGCGACATCCTGCTCGGAAAGGTTCGACCCGCGGGCCAATTCCTCGACCGCGTCGCGATAGAGATTGCGCGTCGGGAAATCCATATCCTCGAAGGCGCTGCCGGCCCGGAACATGTCATCGACCAGGCTGACCCGCTCGAACAGTTCGGTCCAATCGACGTCGGAGATCAGCCGCATGCTGGTGATGATGTTTCGCACGGTGAGGCTGCCAGCGACCTGGCGCTGGTGCTCGTCGCGAACGACGGTGTCGGCCGTCGTGTCCTGGCGCGCGAGCTGCTCGTCCAGCCAGGTCAGCGCGGGCGCGACGCTGGGATCCTGATCGCGCAGCCGATGCACCAGCTGCACCAGGAACGCGTCGGAGAAGTGCGCATCGGGCCGCTGCGGCAGCACCGCATCCGCCGGTTCGATGGCCCGTCCCCCGGCGCCGAGCAGCCGGTCTGCCAGTTCGTCGGCATCGCGACGCCCGCTGCGGCTGTCCATTACCCGCTGGGCGATCCGCCTCAGGTTCTCGACCAGGACGATGCGCAGGGTGATCGCCACCGCCCACAGCTCGCCGATGGTGAGGGGCTGGACCTCCTGGTAGGCGCGCAGGTAGCGGTGCAGCACCTCCGGATCGAACAGGCTGTCGGTGTGGGCGACGAACGCCCAGGCCACGCCGAGCACCCGCGGATAGCCGGCGAACGGTCCGCCGGCGAGCTTGGGCAGCTGGCGATAGTAGCCCGGCGGCAGGTCGGCGCGGATCTCACGGATCTGCCGCTCGACGAGGTGGAAGTTGTCGATCAGCCATTCGGCGGCCGGGGTGATGGCCGCGCCGGCGTCAATGGCTTCGGCGACGTCTCGGTAGACCGCCAGGAGCACAGCTTCATTGTCGGCGAGCCGCTTGCGCAGCAGGCCGACGGTCACCTCGCGACGAACGACGGTCTGGGCCGCGGCCAGGCTTCGGGCGTGCTCCTCGAGCCGCTCCACGCCGAGCAGTTCGCTGCGGATCGGGGCGCCGTCGTCCCATGGCGGGCGCCGGCCTACGGCCTCAAGGAAGCGGCGCAAGGGAGAGCCCAATTCCGCATTGTTGCGGAAGTTTCGCCCCTCCGCGAAGGCATCGGCCCTTTGCAGCATTAGGTTCCCGGCCCCTCATCAGGCCTCAACACGCTCTTCCAACTAGGCTGGCGGCTCGCAGCCGCGCAGCAGTTCGTCCAGCCGCGGCGAGCTGACCTCGTCGATCCGAGGGGGTGGCGGATCAGGGTCCAGGCCATGGATCAGGACCTGGGTGCTCTGGCCATGGCGACGAATGGCCTCGGCGAGGCTATTGGCTTCCTGGATCGCCAATGCCTTCGACCAGAAGGGCGTGCTCATCCGTTCGCCCATCCGGATGGTCCAGCCATGCGGTTCTTCGACGACATTGAACGTGATCATGCCCTCTCCCCGTAGGACGGTGACGGAGGGCCATGCGCGAACGCCGGCCCTGCCTTTCCTGCTGGCCATCACGCGTCGCATCGCGCGTTGATCGAGATCAACCCGACGGTGTGGATTGCTCGCCAGAACTCGCCGACGCTCATTGGGTTCCGTGGCACCTCGGCGCGATGGTCGTTTCGCTGCCGCGATAACCTGAGCCGGAGGCAAAGTCGACCGGATCATGGGCTGGCACGGCGCGCGCGAGATTGTAGAACCATGCCCACTGGCCGACGCTGCCGCCAAAGGACACCATGAGCGAGGATGACGAGATCGCGCGCCGAAAGGTGCGGGTCGCCGCGCGCGAGACGGACGCCGAGCGCTGGTCTCGGAGTGAGTCCCTCTCGCCGAAGTGGGGCTACCGCGCCGGCGTGGCCGCGCAGATGATCTCGGCCTATTCACGGGTTCTGGACATCGGCTGCGGCGCGATGGATCTCGAGCGCGCCCTGCCGGAGGGCTGTGCCTACCAGCCCTGCGACCTGGTCCGGCGAGATGAACGGACCATCGTCTGCGATCTCAATCGCGGCGAATTTCCCGAAGCCTCGCAGGCCGATGTCGTCAGCATGCTGGGCGTGCTCGAATACGTTCTTGAGCCCCTTGAAGTCCTGCTGAAGGTTCGGGCGCTCAACCGTCCGCTGGTGTGCAGCTATTCGATCACCGATCGCCGGCCGGGCCTGGACCGGGCCTCGCAGGGGTGGATGAACGCGTTCGATTTCGCCTCGCTGCAGGCGCTGATGGCGCGGGCCGGCTTTCGGCTGCAATGCCGTCAGGAAATCGATCCCCTGCAGGATATTTTCAAATGGGTTCCGGACGAACGCGGCCCACCTGGACCGCGATCAGCGGCGGCCAAGAAAGTGGCTGTGGTCTCCTACTTCAACGATCCGAACTTCGGCGACCGCCTCGGTTTTCACGTGATCAATAGCCTCCTGCCCGCCGACGCGATCGTCACCCATGCCACCTTCAATCCCTGGAGCCTCCCAGACGAGCCCTTCGACCTGCTGATCCTGGGCATTGGCAACAGCCTCAACGCTCCGCCGATCGCGCGGGCCCGGTTGCAACGACTCGTGGAGTCGACGCCCCACAGCCTGGGCATCTTCGGCACCCAGTACCGGCAGCAGTATCGTGATCAGGTGGACCCGAAGCTGTTCGAGGCCCTGCTGGCCAACCTGACGACCTGGTGGGCGCGCTATGAGGAAGACATCAACGCCTTTGGCCGCGGGCGGGGCAACGTGCGCCACCTTGGCGATTTCCTGATCTCAGCCTTTCCGATGGCGACCCCTACGCTCGACCGGAACCTGGTCATTCCGGCCGATTTCCGGCGGCAGAACCTGCCTCTGGACCGGGTGATCCAGCAGATCCAATCCTACCGCCGGGTCACCACCGCCAGACTGCACACCATGCTGTGCGCCCTGACCAGCGCCGAGCAGGTCGCCTACCAGGAGCAGAGAGAATTCGGCGGTCTGGGGGTTTCCGGAAAATTCCGATCCCAGCTCTACGACGTGTTCGGCCGCACCTATGGCGAGGGCAAGTTCTTCGACGTCGATCGTGAGGCGGTGGTCCGCTACAAATGCAAGGTGGAAGCCAACATGCAGGCGCTGCGGGACGAGATCGCCCGGCTGCTGCAGTGATCCCGCCCTGGCCGACATCCTCGCCGGCGCTCGCCTGGAAGAGGCGGAAGCCGGGAAGCCGACAGGCGGCAGATAGGGACCGGCGGCGCCGACCGCGGGCATCAAGGGGGAGACTGTCTTGAAGATCATCCTGCGGGCCGGACTGGCTGCTGCCGCCGCCGCATTCGCGGCCCCTGCCGAGGCCGCCCCCGGGGCCGCTGGGGCCGCTGGGGCCCAGCGGCTCTATGTGGCCGCGACCAGCGCCGACAAGCTCTATGTCGTCGACACGGCATCCAACGACATCGTCGACGTCCTGACCGTTGGCCAGACGCCGCACGGCCTGGCGCTCAGCGACGATGGCCGCTGGGTCTGGGTGGCCGTCGAGGGCGGCGTCGTCAAGGTCGACGCGGTGCATCGCCGGGTAGTCAAGACCTACCCGCTGGGCGACCTGCAGCAGGAGCTGGAGCTCACCCGGGACGGCCGCTACCTCTACACCGGCCGCCTGGCCGACGGCTGCTACGAGGTCTTCGACACCCTCCAGGAGAAGGTGGTCGCCGGGATACCGGTGAGCGGGTATCCGCACAACGTCGTGCGGGCGGCCAACGATGACCGCTACATGTATGCGGCCCCCCTGTCGCTGGACGTCATCCCGCCGCCCACCAAGGCGCCGCGGCCCACCTGCAGTCCCACCCGCGCCGGCCGCGTGCTCAAGTCCGACCGGATCTTTGTGTTCGACACCCGCACCATGAAGACCGTGGGCTCGATCGCGACCGGCAAGGCGCCGCGCCCCATGGCCATCTCGGCCGACGGCAAGCGGCTCTACAGCGACGTCGACGACCTCGTAGGTTTCCTGGTCATCGACACGGCGAGCCGCAAGGTGATCGAGCGCGTCGCCTTCCCCAAGCTGAACCAGGAGCAGAGGACCACCGGCTCACGCGGCCACGGCCTGGGCATCACGCGCGACCAGCGCGAGCTCTGGGCCGCCTCCACCCTGCACGATGTGGTCAACGTCTATGACCGCACCGGTCCGAGAGTGAAGTTCCTGACCCAGATCAAGGTCGAGGGCATGCCCCATTGGATCACCTTCTCGCCGGACGGACGGTTCGGCTACGCCTCGCTGAACGACTCCGACAAGGTGGCCGTGATCGACGTGGCTGGGCATAAGGTGGTCAAGTATATCGCCCTGCCGAAAGGCTCGGGCCCGAAGACCATCGACGCGGGGACGGTGGCGTCGAACTGACGGCGCGACCCCTCGCGCCTACACCACCCCATACTCCAACATCGCGTCCGCCGCCTTCTTGACCCGGCGATGTTTGCGTCCGGAGGCGCTGACGACCAGCCGTTTCCGTTACGGATATCAAGTTCATCGAACAGGTATTGCGGACCCCGAGCGATCACTGTACCTCGTATACATGCGAATGAGAATGCGAACTATTCGCTTCTCACGCGAGGTTGGGGTTTTATTTTGAGATACGCACGCGACGTGCGCGGCCTTTCAAGGTCACGCGCCTACAGAACAGCGCTGCTCGGCGTCAGCTTGGCGTCGAGCCTGAGCTTGGCCACGTCCACCCTTGCCGGCCCCTTCGACACGCTGTTCGGCTCGGAGACCAGCTTGCCCGCCAGCGCCGCGGTCGAACCTCTGCACAATCCGGTGGAGTACCGCAGCGAGAACGGCCGGCTGGACGTCACCCTCGAAGCCAAGGTCGTCCGCACCAAGGTCGGCAAGTTCGAGATCAGCGCGGCGACCTACAACGGTGTCTACGGCGGGCCGGTGCTGCGGGTGAAGCCCGGCGACACCCTGCACGTGACGCTGATCAATCACCTCAAGCAGGTGACCAATATTCACTTCCACGGCCTGTCGGTCTCGCCCAAGGGCCACGGCGACAACGCGATGAAGGCGATCGCGCCGGGCGAGTCCTGGGACTACGAGATCGACATCCCCGCCGACCACCGTGCGGGCCTCTATTGGTATCACACTCACGCCCACGGCTTTGCCGAGCGCCAGCTGATGGCCGGCCTGAGCGGCATGCTGGTGATCGAGGGTTTCCAGAAGGCGGAGCCGGAGCTGGCGCCGCTGAAGGAGCGCCTGTTCGCCCTGAAGGATTTCCAGGCCGACAGTCATGGCGACCTCTATCGCGTGCTGAAGGCCTATCACCGGGACATCCGGACCATCAACGGCCAGCTGATGCCGCGCATCGACATCCAGCCGGACGAGACCCAGTTATGGCGGCTGAGCAACCAGACCGCCAACGCCTTCTTCCGGCTAAGCCTTGAAGGCCACACCTTCCGGATTGTCGGCCGCGACGCCGCGCCCGTGCCGCATCCAGAGACGGTCAATGAAGTGATGTTCGGCCCCAGCCAGCGGCTGGACGTACTGGTCGATGGCGGCGCGCCAGGGTCCTACAAACTGGTGTCGGAACGAACCCTCACGGGCCCGCAAGGCGACGAGTTCCCCGCCCAGAACATGGCCCTGATGGTGGTTGCGCCGCCGGCGAGCGGCGAGGCCAAGGCCGCGGGCCTGCCGGCCAGCTCGCAGATGGTCGCCAACGCCGGTTCGGACATGTCGAAGGCGACCATGACCGGCAATCGCCTGGTGGTGTTCTCCAGCGACGACGCGACGGGCCTGTTTTTCATCAATCACCGGATCTTCGATCACCAGCGGGTCGAGGTGAAGGTGCCGCTGGGCAGCGTCGAGGAGTGGACCATCCGCAACTCGGCAGACGAACTGCACATCTTCCACATCCATCAGGCGCCATTCCAGGTGATGAGCGTCAACGGGGTCGCCCAGCCATTCAACGGCCTGGTGGACACCGTCACCGTGCCGATCCACGGCGAGGTGAAGATGCGTATCGCCTTCACCGATCCCAAGATCGTCGGCCGGTTCATGTTCCACTGCCACATCCTCGAGCACGAGGACAAAGGCATGATGGCTCAGATCGAGGTCTTCGATCCGAAGGTCGGACCCATGCCGGAGGGCATGCAACACGACCACAACATGGGCGGATCAATGGCCGGAGCGGCCATGCCGATGCACGACGCGGCCGCCGCCGCCGACACCAACGTGGGCCGCTGACCCATGCGCAATTCCATCCGAATGGCGGCGCAAGCCTGCGCCGCGGTTTCCAGCCTTTCGATGATCTTGGCGCTCGCCACCCCGGCCGCCGCGCAAAGCGCGGTGGGCGACAGCGCCTGGCCGAAGGTCGGGACCGAGACCCAGGTCGATTTCGAATACGACCACCTGAGCCCGAAGCACGACCGGGACGGCGGCGCGCTCAACATCCAGGCCGGGCAACAGACCTTGATCGAACTCGACAACCGTTGGTCGGTCTCGAACCTGCTCACGCTGCAACCGATGCAGAGCCTGCAGCCAGGGGACCACAGGGTGCTCGCCGACCACGGTCTCTTCGCCGAGGAACTGTTCGCCCGTTGGAACAACCAGCGGGTCAATATCAAGGTCGGCAAGTTCGCCCAGAACTTCGCCCGCGCCTGGTATCTGACCCCCGGCCTGTACGGCCAGGACATCGTCGGCGACTACGCCCTGGGCGAGACCCTCGGCGCTGAGGCCCAGGTAATGCTCGGTGACGAGACCTTTGGCCTCCACCAGGTGAGCGCGTCGGCCTTCATGGCCGACCGCACGATCCTCAGCGAATCGCTGTTCTACAACCGTGGCCGGCTCACCCGCGATGCGGGGGGATCGGCGAACACCAGCGGCTTGAAGTCGTTCGTCGTGTCCTATGACGCCACCAATGTGCCGGTGGGTCATGCGGCGCTGGACTATCAGATCAGCCTGGCCTCCCTCGGTCACGGCGTGGACGGCGACAAGGACGAGCGGCGCGGCTCGGCGGGCTTCAACTTCAACATCCCGCTCAACGGCTCGGTGGAAGAGACCCTGCGCGGGCGGTTCAGCGAGCTGCGGCTGCTGGCCGAGGCGGTTCGCATCGACTCGGCGGACGGCATCAGCGGGCAACGCCGCGATTACCTGATCGGCGCGGTGGAGTATCAGCGCGGCCAGTGGGTCTTCGACCTGACGGCCAGCGACCGCCGCTCAATGGATCCGTTCGCGCCCGCCGTGCACGACAAGCTGCAAAGCGTGGCGATCGGCTATTCCCTGCCGTCGGACATGGTGGTCGCCGTGGGTCTGGCGCACGAGGTTATCGGCGGGCAGGACGGCATATTGGTGGGCCTGCAGGTCTCCCAGACGCTCACCACCTGCGACCGCTGCCTGATCCGCGGCCGTCACTACTAGGGTTCGGCTTTAGGGCGATGGCGTGAGGCGAAGCACCGCGACCAGCGCCGCAGGGGCTAGGCGCTGAGCGTTTGCGGCCGGAGCGTCGTCCCGCGATCGTGCTAGCCTCAGTTCGGGCCGGCGCCCGCGGGGCAGACCGGATCCTCCGAGGGAGGCGCCGGTGACGCCCATTCTGCGTCATGTGTTGGTGGCCTGTGCCCTGGCCGTGGCCCTGGCGGGTCCGGCCCGCGCCACCGAGCTGTGCGGCTGGCTCACCGAGGTGGTCAAGGACGACAACGTCCATGACTTCGACCTGTGGCTGCAGGCCGACGGCGAAGTCGCCTTCCTCTACAGGATGACCGGCAAGGGGCTAACGTCGGAGGGCTCGCGGATGTATTCGCCGGGCAGCGGGACGTCCTCGCTGCACGCCGGCAAGGCCGAGCGGCCCTGGGGCTTCGGCGCAACCCTTGATCCGCCCGGCGACGTCGACATCGTGGCCGAGATCCACGTCTCGCCGAAGAGCATCTTCGACGAGGAAGAGACCCCCCTGCTCGGCAAGTTCACCTTCCAGCGCCACGTGCCGGAGGGCGAGACCAAGCCGCCCACCGACTTCCAGAAGCATCAGTGCGTGACCCTGCCGGCGAAGTGACCGCCGGCGCGGTCCGTGGCTGGCGGCGACGCAATCATCTGGCGGCTCGGCCGCGAACCTGATTTCGTGGGACAACGCTGCGCAGGATGCCACCATGAACGACGTCACCGGCCGCAACCGGCCCGATCTTTCGAACTACTGGATGCCCTACACCGCCAATCGGCAGTTCAAGGCCGACCCGCGGCTGCTGGTGGCGGCCAGCGGCATGTACTACCGCCACGAGGACGGCCATCAGGTGATGGACGGGGTCTCCGGCCTGTGGTGCGTCAACGCCGGCCACGGGCGCGCGGAGATCGCCACGGCGGTCGGCCAGCAGCTGCTTGAGCTCGACTATGCGCCGTCGTTCCAGATGGGCCATCCGCTGGCCTTCGACCTGGCGACGGAGCTCGCCAAGCTGGCGCCGGCCGGCCTCGACCGGATCTTCTTCACCAATTCCGGATCGGAGTCGGTGGACACCGCGCTGAAGATCGCGCTGGCCTATCACCGGGCCCGCGGCGAGGGGCAGCGCACCCGGCTGATCGGCCGCGAGAAGGGCTATCACGGGGTGGGCTTCGGCGGCATCTCGGTGGGCGGACTGGTCAACAACCGGCGAAGCTTCCTGACCCTGCCGGGCGCCGACCACATCGGCCACACCCACGACCTGGAGAAGAACGCTTTCGCCCGCGGCCAACCGGCGCACGGGGCCCAGCGCGCCGACGACCTGGAACGGCTGGTCGCCCTGCACGGCGCGGAGACCATCGCGGCGGTGATCGTCGAACCGGTGGCGGGCTCGGCCGGGGTGCTGCCCCCGCCCGTGGGCTATCTCGAGCGGCTGCGGACGATCTGCGACCGGCACGGCATCCTGCTGATCTTCGACGAGGTGATCACCGGGTTCGGACGCCTGGGCGCGCCCTTCGCCGGCCAGCTGCACAGCATCACGCCGGACCTGATGACCACCGCCAAGGGCCTGACCAACGGCGCCTTCCCGATGGGCGCGGTGTTCGCCAGGCGCGAGATCCACGACGCCCTGATGACCGGGCCGGACAACGCCATCGAGCTGTTCCACGGCTACACCTATTCCGGCCACCCGGCGGCCTGCGCCGCGGGACTGGCGACGCTGGAGATCTACCGCCGCGAGGGGCTGCTGACCCGCGCGCTGGACATGGGGCCTGTGTTCGAGGCGGCGATTCATGCCCTGTCCGACTGCCCCAACGTGATCGACATCCGCAACATGGGCCTGATGGGCGGGATCGAGCTTTCGCCCCGGCCCGACGCGCCCGGCGCACGGGGCTATGAGGCGATGCTGGGGGCGCTGGCCGGCGGGGCGATGATCCGCTTCACCGGCGATACGCTGGCCTTCGCACCGCCGCTGATTATTTCGCAAGACGAGATCGGCAAGCTGTTCGCCATTGTCCGCTCGGTCCTGGAGAGCATCGCTTGAGCCTCTCCCGGCGCGGCGCCCTGGGCGCCATCGGAGCAGGCCTAGCGGCTTGGCCGGCGCTGGCCCAGAAGCAGATGTTCGATCCCGTTGGCGGCGGCACGGGACTTTCGCTCACCGAGGCCCAGTTGACGGCGGGACAGGCGCTACTGGCGAAGCATCCGTCCGTGGACGTGCATGCCCATCCGGGCCGGTTCTTCCTGCGCGACCTGACCCGCCAGAACGCCACCACCACGGCCATGGGCACGCCGTTCGAGGCCAAAGCGCTGACCGACATGTCGGTGGGCCACGTGACGGCGGCGCTGTTCAACTGCGTATCCGACGCGGTGCTGTTGGAGGCGTCCAAGACCGGCGGGCTGACGTTCGCGCGGCAGTTCGAGCCCGGCGAGGCCTGGGCCGACTACCAGCGCCAGATCGGGGTGCTGAAGGCGATGGTCGCGCGCGGTGACGCGGCCCGGGGCCTGAACGGCGGCGACATCGCCCGCGCGCTGAAGGCGCACCGCACGGCGGCGGTGTTCGCCGTCGAGGGCGGCGACTTCATCGAGGACCGGCTGGAGCGGGTGCACACGGCCCATGCCGACGGCGTGCGCTCGATCACCATCCTCCACTATCACCCCAATCAGATCGGCGACCCGCAGACCGAGGCGCCGCGCAGGCCGGGGCTGACGCCGCTCGGCAAAGACATCGTCCGTGAAATGAACAGCGCCGGGATCGTGGTCGACCTGGCGCACGCCTCGTTCGGCGTGACTCGGGACGCGGTCGAGGTCTCCAGCCGGCCGATGATGATCTCGCACACCAACCTCAAGCGCCCCGACGTCGACCACCCGCGGCTGATCAGCGTTGAGCATGCGAAGCTGGTCACCGGCCACGGCGGCATCGTCGGCTCTGTGCCGTCGGGGATCGGTCAGAAGACGACCGCCGAGTGGATCAACTCGATCCTGCGGCTGATCGAGACGGTGGGCGTCGACCACGTGGCGATCGGCACCGACATGGACGCCAACTTCATGCCGGTGTTCGCCGACTACGCGGACTGGCCGCTGATCCCCTCGGCGCTGCTGGCGCGCGGCCTCGGCGAAGCCGAGGTCACCAAGGTGATGGGCGGCAATTTCCTGCGGCTGATGGCGGCCCAAGTCCGAGGCTGAACAGAAACCAAGCTAGGCGGCGAGCAGGGCCTGGACGCTGATCAGGTCCTGGACGATGTGGCCGATCGATTTGTAGGCGGTGATCTGGTCGGCCGACTGACGGCCCACGACCTTGCCGGACAGCACCTCGCCGATCTCGCCCACCACATGGTCGTCGCCGATCAGGCCGGCGTCCTTGGCCTTCAGGAATTCGGCGCCTTGCTTGAGGATACCCTCGCGGTAGTCGGCGACGAACCGCGAACGGACCACCAGGTCGCTGTCGACCTCCGCCGGTCCGGGGAAGCTGGAGCCCACCAGATTGACGTGCGCGCCGGGCGCGACCCAGGCCCCCAGTAGGACCGGCTCGCTGGCCTCGGTCACGGTGCAGATGATGTCGGCGTCGGCCACCGCGTCGCGAGCGGTAGCGGCCACGCGCACCGCGACGCCCTGCTCGGCCTTGGCCCGCTCTGCGAAGGCCCGCGCGCGTTCAGGCGAGCGGCCCCAGACGGTGACCTCCGTCAGCCTGCGCACCTTGCCGATGGCCCGCAGATGGGTCGCGGCCTGCTCGCCGTAGCCCAGCAGGGCGAGCCGGCTCGCCTCGGGGCGGGCCAGCGCGTCGGTGGCCACGGCGCTGGCGGCGGCGGTGCGGATGGCGGTGATCGATCGCGCGTCGGCGACGCAGGCCAGCTCGCCGGTCACCGGATCGAAGGTCAGCACCACGCCCTGGTGCGACGGGCGGCCGACATCGATGTTGCGCGGGAAAACGCTGAGGATCTTGGCCCCGAAGGTCGCGGTGTCGCCCAGGGCCCCGGGCATCACCCCGAACATGCGGCCGTCCTCGAAGTGCATGATCGAGCGCAGCAACTGGCGGGTCTCGCCGGCCGACAGGGCGATCATCGCCGCGCGCACGGCGGGAATGCAGACCTCGTAGGTCAGCCTGGCGTGAACCTCGTCGGCGTCGATCATGCGCATGGGGAAGGCTCCTGCTCGTGAAACTTATGTGGCCGCAGGTGGTTACGGCGCGCTCGCCGCACTATCTGAGCGCGACAACCTTCGCCACCGGAGAAACGCCTTGTCGCTTTCACTCTACGACGCCTCGATCAGTGTCTACACGTCGACGCTGAAGAACCTTTCGCACTTCATGGACAAGGCCGAGGTCCACGCGGCCGCCGGCGGCCCCAAGGTGGAGGCGCTGATGGACGCGAGCCTTGGCCACGGCATGGCCAACTTCACCCGCCAGATCCAATTCGCCAGCGACGCGGCCAAGAGCGGGGCGGCCCGGCTGGCCGGCATCGAGGCCCCGGCCATGCCGGACACCGAAGCCACCTGGGCGGACCTGAAGGCGCGGATCGCTAAGACGGTCGCCTTCGTGGAGTCGGTGAAGCGCGACCAGGTGCACGGCCAGGAAGACCGCCAGGTGACCCTGACCTTCCCCGGCCGGACCATGGAATTCACCGGCCAGAGCTTCCTGCTCACCTTCTCCCTGCCCAACTTCCTGTTCCACGTGACCACGGCCTACGCGATCCTGCGCAGCCAGGGCGTGCCGCTCGGCAAAATGGACTTCCTGGCCGGGGCCAACGCGCCGGCCTAGGTGCGATAGCCGTCTAGTGTCCCGATGGCGAAGTTCGCCCGCGTCAGGGGTCACACTAGCCGGCGGGCAGCATCGCCACGACCGAATTGGTCTTGGAGTAGGCCTTTACGCCCTTCAGGTGCTCTTTCGAGTAGTTGGGCCAGGCGCCCGTCACCTCGACGGGCGTCACCGCCTGGGCGCCCGCCGTCGCCGGCCGGTCGCCCACCACGTCCACCTCGTAGACGCCGTCCTTCGGCGGGGCGGCGTTGATCCGCGGCAGGAAGCCGAGGTTCTTGTAGCCGGCCGAGGCGGTGGCGCCGCTCGCCTGCATGCCGAGGCTGCCGTCAGCGTTCACCTTGATCGCGGCGGTATCGACCTTGGCGATGTTTTCCTGGCCCGCATACATCTGCGCCGGGCGGGCCATGGACTTGGCCGCCACGGGCGCGGGCGTGTCGTCGGTCTTCGATGAATCACAGGCAGAAAGGCCGAGCGCTGCAAAGACGCCGGCCGCCAGGATCGCGCTACGCATGGATATCCTCCCCGATTCCCTATTGACGCGGAGTCCGCGCTCAAAGGCGGTGATTCGCAAGTCTTGCCCCCCAACAGCGCGGACAGGCAGGCCTGTCGGGGCGCGCGGGCTTGGGCTACCAATGGCGGCAAGAACGAGGGTGGAGGGAGCGAAGATGCATCGTGGTCTGGTGGTCGGCGCCTGCGTGGCGACCCTTTCGCTGGCGCTGACGAGCGGCGTGCAGTCGGCGGGGGCCGCCAAGGCCTGGATGAACCCGAAGCTTAGCCCCGACGCCCGCGCGGACCTGGTGCTGAAGGAACTCACCTTCGACGAACAGATCGGCCTTCTGCACGGCCATTTCCCGACGCTGATGGGGCCCAAGAAGCCGGCGCATATCCAGCAGTCGGCCGGCTGGGTGCCCGGCGTGCCGCGCCTGGGCATCCCGGACCTGACGGAGAGCGACGCAAGCCTTGGCGTCGCCAGTGCGGGCCGCAAGGACGACGACGCCACGCCGCTGCCCTCCGGCGTCGCGCTGGCCGCCACCTGGGACGCCAGGACCGCCTTCGAGAGCGGCGCGATGATCGGCAAGCAAGCCCGGCAGAAGGGCTTCAACGTGCTCTTGAACGGCGGGGTGAACCTGCTGCGCGATCCACGCAACGGGCGAAATTTCGAATACCTCGGCGAAGACCCGCTGCTGGCCGGGACGCTGTCGGCGGCCACCATCCGCGGCATCCAGTCGAACCACATCGTGTCGACCTCCAAGCACTTCGCCATCAACGACCAGGAGACCGGGCGGATGGTGCTGGACGCGGTGATCGACGAGGCGGCGTTTCGGGAGAGCGACCTCCTGGCCTTCGAGATCGCCATCGAGGCCGGCCAGCCGGGCTCGGTGATGTGCGCCTATAACCGGGTCGGCGGGACCTACGCCTGCGAGAACCCCTTCCTGCTGACCAAGGTGCTGCGCGACGACTGGAAGTGGCCGGGCTGGACGATGAGCGACTGGGGGGCGGTGCATGGTGTGAACGCCGCCACAGCCGGGCTCGACCAGGAGAGCGGCCAGCAGCTCGACAAGCAGGTGTTTTTCGATGCGCCGCTGAAGGCAGCGGTGAAATCCGGCGAGGTGTCCAAGGCGCGCGTGCGGGAGATGACGCACCGCTATCTGCGCAGCCTCTTCGCGGTCGGGGTGTTCGACCATCCGGTGAAGGCCGGCGGGCTCGACACCAAGGCCGACGGCCTGGTCGCCCAGCGCGCCGAGGAACAGGCGATCGTGCTGTTGAAGAACGAGCATAGCCTGCTGCCAATGCTGGCCGGCGCCAAGCAGATCGCAGTGATCGGCGGCCATGCCGACGTTGGCGTGGTCTCCGGCGGCGGGTCCTCGCAGGTCGCGCCGCTGGGCTCCGTGAGCTTCGCCAAGCCGAAGGGCGCGCCGAGCTGGGGCGGCGGGCAGGTCTATCATCCGTCGGCGCCGCTGGCGGCCATCCAGGCGCGGACAGGCGGCGGCAGGGTGGCGTTCAACGACGGGACTGACCACGCCGCGGCCGCCGCCTTGGCGCACAACGCCGATGTGGTGGTGGTGTTCGTCACCCAATGGTCGACCGAGGGCATGGACATTTCCATGAGCCTGCCCGACGGCCAGGACGGGCTGGTCTCGGCGGTGACGGCGGCCAACCCGAACACCATCGTGGTGCTGGAGACGGCGGGGCCGGTGCTGATGCCCTGGCGCGACAAGGCCGGCGCGATCGTCGAGGCCTGGTATCCGGGCGCGCGCGGCGGCGAGGCGATCGCCCGCGTGCTGTTCGGCGAGGTGGATCCGCAGGGCCGCCTGCCTGCGACCTTCCCGGCCAGCGAAGCGCAGCTGGCGCGGCCGATGCTGCCCGGCGCGGACCAAGCTGTGGTCGAGGGCTTCGGGGCAGCCACCCCTGCACCCTTCGAGGTGCACTATCCGGAGGGATCCGACATCGGCTATCGGTCCTACGCCAAGTCCGGCCAGACGCCGCTCTATCCGTTCGGCTACGGGCTCTCCTACACGGGCTTCAAGTACGCCGGCCTGAAGGTCGCGGGCGGCAAGACGCTCACCGCGACCTTCACGGTGAGCAACACTGGAAAGCGGGCCGGGACCGACACGCCGCAGGTCTATCTGACCTCAGGGCCGAAGCGTCATCAGCAGCGGCTGATCGGCTGGTCGAAGGTGACGCTGAAGCCCGGCGAGAGCCGCACCGTCACGGTCGCCGCGCCGCGCCGTATGCTGGCAAGCTGGGCCGACCACGGCTGGAAGGTCGATGGCGGGGCCTATCAGGTCGCCGTAGGTCCGAACGCCGCCACCGCGAGCTTGAAGGGCTCAACCAAGGTCGCGGCGGGAACCTTGAAGCCTTGAGACGCTAGAGCCCTTCCCACTGACGATGGATCATCGTGGATACGGCGACCGGCAAGATCCTCTGGGACTTCGACACCGGCGCCAAGGTGACATCGGTCTCTGGCAAGGACGCCCAGGGCGGGGTGATCGATGGCTCAGGGCCAACCATTGCCGGCGGCATGGTCTATGTAAACTCCGGCTACCAGGGCCGCTCCGGCCGGCCGGGGATCGTGCTGATGGCGTTTTCCGTCGACGGCAACTAGCCGTCAGGCCGCCTGGGCGAGCCGCAGCTGCTGGTCCAGCGCGCTGATCAGTTCGGCCGCCGAGATGGGCTTGTTGAGGTGGGCGTCGGCGCCCGCGGCGCGACCGGCGTCGACGTGCTCCTTCAGGCAGTTGGCCGAGACGATCAGGATCGGCGTGCGGTGGGAGCCCTCGGCCCGCTCCCAGGCCCGGATGCGCCGGGTGGCTTCAAGACCGTCCATCACCGGCATCTGGATATCCATCAGCACCGCGTCGTAGGCGCCGGTGGTGAATGCGGCGACCGCCTCGCGGCCGTCTGCCACCGACCCGCAGTCGATCCCCACGCTGGCGAGGATCAGCTCGATCACTTGGCGGTTCACCGCATTGTCGTCGACCACCAGCACCCTGCTGGCGCCCGACACGGCGAGGTCCACGGGCGCGGGCGACGCGGCCGGTTCCGCCGCCTCGGTGCTAGCCGGCAGCTCGACGGTGAAGCTGAATACCGAGCCCTCGCCCGGCGTCGAGCGGTCGTCGCAAATCGCCAGGCCCAGGCCGGCTCCGCCGTGCTTGCGGGTGGCCGACGCGTCGGCTTGGCGGAACCGCTGGAAGAGCGTCGCGTGGCCCTCGGCGTTGAAGCCGCAGCCGGTGTCGCTGACCTCGAATCGGATGCGCCCGCCGCCGGCGTCAAACACGCTGACCACCACCTCGCCGGCGTCGGTGAACTTGATGGCGTTGGAGACAAGGTTGCCCAGCACCTGGCGCAACCGCTGCGGGTCGCCTTCGACGACGCCCGCCGTCGCATCGACGAAGCCGTGGAGCTCCAGGCCCTTCTCGGCCGCGGCGCCGGCGAACAGGTCGGTCACCGAGCCGACCAGCTGATCGAGCCGCAGAGGCTGCGGGCGCAGCTCGGCTGCGCCGGCCTCCACCCGCGCCAGGTCGAGCAGGTCGGTCAGCAGACCGTTCAGCAGGCCGCCGGACTGTTTGATCACCCCGACCAGCTCGCGCTGCTTGGCGCTCAGCCGGGTGGTGGTCAGCACCTCAGCGATGCCCAGCACCCCGTTCAGCGGCGTGCGGATCTCGTGGCTCATATTGGCCAGGAATTCGGTCTTCGCCCGGTTGGCGGCCTCGGCGGTGTCGCGCGCCGCGGCCATGGCGGCCGCACTTTCCCGTTGCCCGGTGACGTCGGTCAGCACCGCCACGCCGCCACCGTCGGCGGTCTGGAACGACTCGTGGCGGATCCATCGGCCGTCCGGCAGGTGGAATTCCGTGCTCGGCTGGGTGGCCCGCGCGTCGAGCTCGGACACCCAGTGGGCGGCGCTGTCGGGCAATTCGGCGAACCAGCCGGCGCCGGCCGCGGCCTCGATGTGGCTGCGGCGCGGCTGGCCGGCCTCGATTGCGATCCCGCAGTCGGTCATCAGGCCGGCATAGGCGCCGTTCCACACCTTCAGCCGGTCGGAGGTGTCGAAGAACGCCAGGCCCGCGGGCACGGCGTCCAGCGCGTGGCGCAGGCTGATGAACGTGTTGCGCTGGCCCAGGCGTTCCATCAGCATCAGGCTGGTGGCGGCGAAGAGGATGAAGCCGGCAAGTCCGCTGGTCACCAGGGCCAGGGCGCCTCGCCCGATCACATGGGCGGGCACGGCCAGGTTGGCGTCGGGCAGCAGGCTGATCGCGGTCATGGCGGTGAAGTGCAGGCCGACGATGCCCAGCACCAGCAGGCCCGCGGGCGGGGCCCAGGCCCAGGGACCCTTGAGCCGGTCACGGGCGGAGAAGGCCGCCATCCCGCCAGCCGCGCCCAGCAGCACCGAGGCGACCACGAAGCGCGGATCCCACAGGATATGTTCCTGGGCGCGGATGGCGTCGATGCCCATGTAGTGCATGACCGCGACGCATGCGCCGGTGAGCGCGCCGCCGATCAGGTCGAGGCTGCGGTCGCGCCGCCAGGCGGGCAGCGCAAAGCCCGCGCCCATGCCCAGCACCGCGGCGGCCAGCGAGGCCAGCGTCTCAGCCAGGTCGTAGCCGATCCGCAGGGACGGCTGCCAAGAGAGCATGGCCAGGAAATGGGTGGCCCAGACCCCCGAGCCGGCGACCAGACCGGTGAGCCCGAGCCAAGCCCAACGCAAAGCGCCCGCAGCCTTGAGGCCGCGGCTGTGGAAGCCGAAGGCGGTGCTCGACGCGATCACGCAGATCAGCGCGGCGACAGCCACCAGGCGCAGGTCGTGCTGCACGAAGATGCAGGTCAGTACGGCGAACACAGGCAAGATTCCTGGCGGGGCTCAGGCGCTACCTAACAAGCACGGGTTAACGGACTCGTCGGTGTGGCGAAGCTTGTTCAGAGCCGCACCACCCGCAGCCTTAGTGCGTTGGTGATCACGCTGACCGACGAGAGCGCCATGGCCGCCGCCGCGATCTGCGGCGACAGCAGCCAGCCGAACGCCGGATAGAGCGCACCCGCCGCCACAGGCACGCCGGCGACGTTGTAGATGAAGGCGAACACCAGGTTCTGGCGGATGTTGCGCATCACCGCCCGCGACAGCTTTCGGGCCCGGACGATGCCTTGCAGGTCGCCCCTCAGCAGGGTCACGCCGGCGCTCTCGATGGCCACGTCGGAGCCGGCGCCCATGGCGATGCCCACCTCGGCGGCGGCGAGCGCCGGGGCGACATTTACCCCGTCGCCGGCCATCGCCACCGCGCGGCCCTCTCCGCGCAGCTTCTGGACCAGCTTGGCCTTGTCTTCCGGCAGGACCTCGGCCTCGACGTCGTCGATGCCCAGGCGCTGCGCCACCGCCAGCGCGGTCGTGCGATTGTCGCCGGTCATCATCACCAGGCGCACGCCGTCGGCCTGCAAGGCGCGGACCGCGTCAGGCGTGGTCGCCTTGAGGGGATCGGCGATGCCCAGCAAACCGGCCAGCCGGCCCTCCACGGTGGCGAAGATCACGGTGGTCCCTTCGCGTCGCAGCGCCTCGGCGTCGATCGCCAGAGACGCGGTGTCGATCCCCTGCTCGGCCATCAGCCGCGCGCCGCCGAGCGTGATGACCTTGCCGTCGACCTCGCCCAACACGCCCTTGCCGACCGGCGAGTCGAAGTCCTTGGCCTCCGACAGCGTCAGACCGCGATCCTTCGCCGCGCGCAGGATGGCGTCGGCGAGAGGATGCTCGCTGCCCCGTTCGAGGCTGGCAGCCAGGCGCAGCAGCTCGGTCTCGTCGAAGCCCGCGGCGGGCTTGATCGCGGTCACCGCCGGGCGGCCCTCGGTGAGGGTGCCGGTCTTGTCGATGACCAGGGTGTCGATCTTCTCGAAGCGTTCCAGCGCCTCGGCGTTCTTGATCAGCACGCCGGCCTAGGCGCCGCGGCCGACGCCGACCATGATCGACATGGGCGTTGCGAGACCCAGCGCGCAGGGACAGGCGACGATCAGCACCGAGACCGCGGCCACCAACGCGTAGGCGAACCGCGGCTCCGGCCCCACCAGCGCCCAGACCGCACCCGCGATCACGGCGACGGCGATCACCGTGGGCACGAACCAGGCCGAGACCTGGTCAGCCATGCGCTGGATAGGCGCGCGGCTGCGCTGGGCCTCGGCGACCATCTGGACGATGCGCGAGAGCAGGGTGTCGGCGCCCACCTTATCCGCGCGCATGACGAACGACCCGGTCTTGTTGATCGAGCCGGCGATGACCTGGCCGCCCGGCTCGCGAGTGACCGGCATGGACTCACCGGTGACCAGCGACTCGTCGATGGAGACGCGACCCTCGACGATCTCGCCGTCCACCGGGACCTTCTCGCCCGGACGCACCCGCAGACGGTCACGCACCTGGATGAGGTCGAGGGCCACCTCTTCATCCGTCCCGTCCTCGCGGACGCGGCGCGCGGTCTTGGGGGCGAGGTTGAGCAGGGCCTTGATGGCGCCGGAGGTCTGCGCCCGGGCGCGCAACTCCAGCACCTGGCCCAGAAGAACCAGCACGGTGATCACCGCGGCGGCCTCGAAATAGACCGGGACCGCGCCCTCCATCCTGAGCGCCGCCGGGAAGGCGCGTGGCGCCAGCATGCGGCGGCGCTGTAGAGCCAGGCGACGCCCACGCCCATGGCGATCAGGGTGAACATGTTGAGGCTGCGGTTCACCAGCGACGCCCAGCCCCGCGCGAAGAACGGCGCGCCGGCCCACAGCACCACCGGGCTTGACAGGGCGAACTGTAACCAGCCCGAGAGCTGCGGCGAAATCAGCCTATGCAGGTCGAAGAGATGCCCGCCCATCTCCAGGGCGAAGACTGGCGCAGTGAGCCCGAGCGCGACCCAGAACCGGCGGCTCATGTCGGCGAGTTCGGCGTTGGGACCTTCGTCGGCGGCGACCGTCACCGGCTCCAGCGCCATGCCGCAGATCGGGCAGGGGCCGGGCCCGACCTGGCGGATCTGAGGGTGCATCGGACAGGTGTAGATCGCGTTCGGTTCGGCGGGCGCAGGCGCGGCAGTGCCGGAACCAGGGTGCTGCTGATGGTGTTGGTTCATGGCTGGTCTCCCAGCCTGCGGACTTATACCCCATGGGGGCATATTGCAAATACCCCTCGGGGGTATATGGTGCTCCCAGAGGGATGACCATGGACCGCGAGAACAAGCCTGGGCTGCTCAACCGCCTTAACCGCATTGAAGGCCAGGTGCGCGGCGTCGCCCGCATGGTCGAGGACGACCGCTACTGCATCGACATCCTCACCCAGGTGCAGGCGGCGCGCGCGGCGCTCGCCCGCGTGGAGACGGAGCTTCTGAAGAACCACCTCGGTCATTGCATCGAAAGCGCCATCGTCAGCGGCGACGAGGCCGAGCAGCGCCGCAAGGCGGCCGAACTGATCCACCTCCTGGAGCGCGCCACCCGATGAAGTCCCTGCTTGCCGTCGTCGCTTTTGCCGCTCTCGGCGCCGCGGGTCAGGCGGCCGCGCAGGCCATGCCGGATATGCCCGGCATGAACCATTCGCATCACAAGGCGGCGGCCAAGCCCGCGCCAGCTGATCCGCATTCCGGCCACGACATGGGGAACATGCCCGGCATGGGCCATGCGAAGCCCGCCGCAACTCCCGCAGCGACGCCCGCCCCTTCCGCCGAGCCCCCGGCTGGCCACGACATGGCCAGCATGCCCGGCATGGATCACGCCCAGGCGGCCCCAGCCGCCGCGCCCGGCATGGACATGGAGACCATGATGCGCGGCGGGCTCGGCCCCTACCAGATGACCCGGGAGGCCTCGGGCACCGCCTGGCAGCCGGACGCCTCGCAGCACCAGGGCCTGCACATCATGCGCGGGCCCTGGATGGTGATGGTCCACGCCACCCTGAACGGCGTCTACGACTGGCAGTCGGGCCCTCGCGGCAGCGACAAAGGCTTCGTCTCCGGGATGGTGATGGTCATGGCCAAGCGCCAGATCGGCGAGGCCGGCACCCTGCAGTTGAAAGCCATGCTGAGCCCCGATCCGTTCATGGGGCCGAAGGGCTATCCGCTGCTGCTCGCCACCGGCGAGACAGCGGACGGCAAGACCCCGCTGGTCGACCGCCAGCATCCGCACGACCTGTTCATGGAGCTGTCGGCCTCCTACGCCCACAAGCTCTCGGACAAGGACAGCGTGTTCATCTACGCAGGCCTGCCCGGCGAGCCCGCCTTCGGCCCGCCGGCCTTCATGCACCGGATGTCGATCATGGACTCGCCGGAAGCGCCGATCAGCCACCACTGGCTGGATTCCACCCACATTACCTTCGGCGTGCTCACCGCCGGCTATGTGCACGACGACTGGAAGCTGGAGGTCTCGCGCTACAAGGGCCGCGAGCCGGACCAGCACCGGTACGACATCGAGCGCCCCAAGCTCGACTCGACGGCGGCCCGGGTTTCCTGGAATCCGACCGCCAACTGGTCGCTGCAGGCGTCCTACGCCGACGAGAAGAGCCCGGAGCAACTGGAGCCCGACGCCAACCAGAAGAAGTGGTCGGCCAGCGCCATCTATACCGTGCCCGTCGGCGACCAGGGCTGGTGGTCGACCACGGCGGCCTGGGGCCGGCGGGAGAGCGGCGGTATCGGCCTGGAAGCCTGGGTGCTGGAAAGCGCGGTCAAGCCCAACGCCGACTGGACCATTTTCGGTCGCGCCGAGCGGGTGGAGAACAACGAGCTCACCTCCATCGGCGGCCATCACGGCCCCGTCTATGGCGTCGGCAAGGTGTCGCTGGGCGCGATCCGCGACTGGCCGATCAGCGATCACTGGAGCGTCGGCCTGGGCGCGCTCTACGCCTTCGACTTCGTCCCCTCAGGGCTCGATGCGGCCTACGGCGGAGACCCACACGGGGCCATGGTCTTCGGCCGGCTGAAGCTGCATTGAGGTGAACGGCGGACAACCTGGGCCTCAGGATCGTTTCACCTCGGAAATGGTTTCCTCCACCGGTTCGCGCCGAACGAGGCGCCCGACAGGAGCAGACCGATGAAGACCCTTTTGCTTGGCATAGCGGCGGCGGCCACCCTCGCCATCGCCGCCCCCGCGTTCGCCCATTCCGACGACGAGGAGTACGGCGTCGACACCTACGCCAACTTCAATCAGGAGTACCAGCACATCTGGCAGGGCATCCAGCATGGCCTGAGCGACCGTTCCTACACGCCCTACCAGGCGCAGCGCTACTGGCGCGAGCTGCAGGACATCCGCGCCCGGGCGTACTGGGAAGAGCGCCGCGGCTACTACGATCCGGAAGACATCCAGGCGCGGATCGAACAGCTGCACACGCGCATGCACGTCGCCCACGAGCGCGGCCACGAGCGGCTGAATAACGACTGGAACTACAACGGCGGCTACGACCGTGGCGGCTACAACAGCGGCTATGACCGCGGCGGCTACAACGGCGGCTACGACCGCGGCTACGGCAACTATTACGGCAACTCGCCCTACGGCCGGCGCTAGGGCCCCGCACAGCAACTTGAGGAGACCTGAATGCGTATCCTGACCCTCGGCCTTGCGGCCGCCCTGGCTCTGGCGGCGACCGCCGCCGGCGCCCACCCCAAGATGGTCGCTGCATCCCCGGCGGCCGGCGGCGCCGTGGCCGGCTCGCCGACCGCGATCCGCATCAGCTTCAACGAGGCGGTGTTCCCCAAGCTTTCAGGCGTCCAGCTGAAGGGCCCGCGTGGCGCGGCGGTGAAGACCGGCGCGGCCAGCGTCGATGCAACCAGGAAGCAGCTTATCGTCCCCGTCGCCGCGACGCTGAAGCCGGGCCGCTACCTGGTCGCCTGGCACGCGGTCTCCACCGACACCCATCACGTGAAGGGCCAGTTCGGCTTCACGGTGAAGTAGCCCCATGGTCGAGGCCGGACTGATCGTCGCGCGATGGCTGCACCTTGCCGCCGTGACCGGTCTGTTCGGCCTCGCCCTCTTTCCGCTCTATGCGCCGGCGACCGCGCTCGCCGGCAAGGCCGCCGCCAGTACATCCGGCGCGCTCGCTGGCCTGGCGTTGTTGTCCAGCCTGGCCTGGTTCTATTTCACCGCGGCGTCCATGGCCGGGAGCCTTGCTGAAGCGACCGCCACTGTCCCGACGGTGCTCACCGGCACGGACTTCGGGCCGATCTGGGCGGCTCGGTTGGCGCTTGCGCTGCTGCTCTGCCTGCCGGTCATGCGTCGCCTTCCGCGAATCCAGGCGGGCCTTGCCGCCCTGCTGCTGGCGAGCCTGGCCTTGACCGGCCACGCGCGGCTGCAGGAGGGTCTGCTCGGCTGGGTCCACGGCGCCAGCGACGCGGCGCACCTGCTGGCGGCCGGCGCCTGGCTGGGGGCGCTCGCAGCCTTCGCCCTGCTGCTGGCGCGGGCCCCTGACGACATCGAAACCTCCCGCGCGCTCGCAGGATTCTCCAAGGTAGGTTCGATCGCGGTGGCGGTGCTGCTGGTCAGCGGCGTCGCCAACGGCGCGCTGATCCTGGGCGCGATCGCTCCGCTCTTCGCCACGCTCTACGGCCGCCTGCTCTGCGCGAAGGTCGCGCTGTTCCTGCTGATGGTCGCGCTGGCCGGCCTCAACCGGTTCCGGCTGGTCCCCGCGCTGGGCGTTGGCCGATCGGGGCCGGTGCTGGTCCGGCTGAGGTGGCATGTCGCCGGGGAGCTGGGCCTGGGCATCCTCGTGCTGGCGATTGTGGCGGCGATCGGTACGCTGGATCCGACGGCGGGCTGAGGCCGATCGACACGCCAGATTTGGCGGGCGCCGCGGGATCGGCTAGCAATCTCGGCCATGGGCCAGACAATCGACATTCTCTCC
This sequence comes from Alphaproteobacteria bacterium, assembly GCA_025350685.1. Lineage (GTDB taxonomy): Bacteria > Pseudomonadota > Alphaproteobacteria > Caulobacterales > Caulobacteraceae > Phenylobacterium. The sequence goes on from JANXXK010000185.1 coordinate 35,939, forward strand.
GAACTTCCCCGCGTCCACGCCACCGAGCGCGGCGACAAGGTCGCCGTCCAGTGCGAGGGACGCACCCTCACCTATGGCGAGCTCGACCGGCGCGCCGATAAGGTGACCGGGCTGTTGGCCGAGGCTGGCGCGAAGCCCGGCGACCGCATCGCCTGGCTGGGCCGCAGCCATGAGGCGTTCTTCGAGATTTTCTTCGGCGCGACGCGGGCCAGGGTGTGCCTGGCGCCGATCAACGCGCGGCTGGCGATCCCGGAGATCGCCTTCATCCTGGACGACTCTGGCGCCGACCTGTTCTTCGTGACCCCGGAATTCTACGAGGCCGCCCAACTGGCGGTGAGCACGGTGGACCGGCCGATCCGGCTGATCGGCGTGGGTGCGGACTGCACGGGCTTCGACAGCTACTCAGCCCTGCGCGACGCCGCGCCCGCGCCGCCGGCCCAGACGCCGCTCGCCGACGACGACATCCTGCAGCTCTACACCTCCGGCACCACCGGCCTGCCGAAGGGCGTGCGGCTGAATAACGCCAACTATTCGGAATTCCTGAAGCTGCGCACCGAGGTCGAGGGCTTCGACTACGGCGCGGAAGATACCGTGCTGATCGTCATGCCGCTGTTCCACGTGGCCGGGACCAACATCAGCTTCTCAGGCCTCGCCGCGGGGGGCCGCGTCGTGATCCTGCCGGAATTCAGCCCGGCCGCCGTGCTGAAGCTGATTGAGGCCGAGCGCGTTGCGCACGTCTTCCTGGCGCCCGTGATGATCAACGCCATCTTGCAGGCGCCGGAGCTGGACGGCGCGGACCTCTCCAGCATGAAGACGGTGGCCTACGGCGCCTCGCCGATCTCCGAGGCGGTGCTGGCCACGGCGACCGAGCGGTTCGGCTGTGGCTTCATCCAGTTCTACGGCATGACCGAGAGCACCGGGGCCGGCACCTCGCTGAAGCCCGGCGACCACGTGGGCGAGTTGCTGCGGTCCTGCGGCCAGGCCTGGCCGCGGATGGCGGTGAAGATCATCCGCGACGACGACAGCGACGCCGACGTTGGCGAGATCGGCGAGATCGCCATCCGCGGCGGCATGATCATGGCCGGCTACTGGAACCGCCCGGAGGCCACCGCCGAGGCCATCACCGCCGATGGCTGGCTGAAGACCGGAGACGCGGGCTTCTCTGACGAGCGCGGCTACATCTTCGTCCACGACCGGGTGAAAGACATGATCGTCTCCGGCGGTGAGAACATCTATCCGGCCGAGGTGGAGAACGCGATCCTCGGCTGCCCGGGTGTCGCCGACGCCGCCGTCATCGGCGTGCCCGACGAGCGCTGGGGCGAGGCGGTCAAGGCGATCATCGTGGCCGCCGCGGGCGCCGACCCGCAGCCCTCCGACGTCATCGCCTACGCCCGCGAGCGGATCGCCGGCTTCAAGGCGCCCAAGTCGGTGGACTTCATCGACGTCCTGCCGCGCAATGCGTCGGGCAAGGTGCTGCGCCGCGAACTGCGCAAGCCCTACTGGGAAGGCCGCGACCGCAACGTCGGCTGAACCGCGTGATCGTGGTGCTCGCGCCCGGCGCCCGACCCGTAGGCGATCATCGACTGGGCCCGCCAGCGGATCGCCGGCTACAAGACCCGCGCTCGGTGGACTTCATCGACGTCCTGCCGCGCAACGCCACCAACAAGGTGCTCTGCCGCGTGCTGCGCGAGCCCTACTGGGCGGGCCATGGACGGCTGGTCGGCTAGAGCGATCGGCGGTTCGCTTGGATCGCCGATCGCTCAAGACTCTTGGCAAAAGACAGACCCTTCGTCGTGCCGGGCCTGAGCCAACCTAGGCGACGAAGAGGCTACGCGCTCGCGGCCGCGCTGGGCCGGGCGCCCACCCGGGCGAACCAGTCGGTGAGCTTGCTGAATCCAGGATCCAGCGGCTGGCCCACCTGCCCGCCGAAATCGATGAAGCTGAACAGCAGGATGTCGGCGAGGGTGAACCGCTCGCCGGCGATCCACGGCCCGCTGAGCTGGCCTTCCAGCCATTCCTCGCCGTCATGGGCGACGGCCTTCAACCCGGCGGAGGCCTCCGGCAGACACCTTATCCGGTTCTCGAAAATCTGCAGACCCTCACCAAAACGGAAGCCATTGGCCAGCGGC
>JANXXK010000201.1 GCA_025350685.1 Alphaproteobacteria bacterium
CGAACCAAACCCGCTCTCCCCAAAGAGCACCCTTGAATCAGCGATCAACCGATTTGGGAATCCACTTCGTCAACAGAACCTAGTCCCCCTCAGTAGCTCTTTGGCAGCCCCAGGACCCGCTCGGCGAGGAAGTTGAAAATCATCTCGCGGCTGACCGGGGCGATGCGCGCGATCATCGCTTCGCGGAAGTAGCGTTCGACGTCGTATTCCTTGGCGTAGCCCATGCCACCGTGGGTCAGCACGGCGGTCTCGCAGGCCCGAAAGCCCGCCTCGCCGCCCAGGTATTTGGCGGCGTTGGCCTCAGCCCCGCACTCACGGCCGGCGTCGTAGAGGGCGGCGGCCTTGAAGGCCATCAGGTTGGCGGCCTCGAGCTCGGCCCAGCAGCGGGCCAGCGGGTGGGCGATACCCTGGTTCTGGCCGATTGGCCGGCCGAACACCACGCGCGCCTTGGCGTAGCCGGCGGCCCGTTTCAGCGCTGCGCGGCCCAGGCCCACGGCCTCGGCGCCGATCAGCACGCGCTCCGGATTGAGCCCCTCCAGCAGGTAGTAAAAGCCCCGCCCCTCCTCGCCCACCAGGGCGTCGGCCGGAACCTCCAGATCGTCGATGAACACCGAATTCGACTCGATGGCCTTGCGGCCCATCTTCGGGATCGGGGTCGCGGCGATCTTGGAGCGGTCGAAATCGACATAGAACAGGCTGATGCCGTCGGTCGCCTTCTTGACCTCGTCCTTGGGGGTGGTGCGCGCGACGATCAGCATCTTGGTCGCCCGCTGGGCCATGGTCGTCCACATTTTCCGGCCGCGGATGACGTAGCCGGAGTTGGTGCGGGTGGCCCTGGTGGTCAGGCTGGTGGTGTCGAGGCCGGCGTCGGGCTCGGTGACCCCGAAGCACATCCGGTCCTCGCCGGAGATCAGCCGCGGGATCAGTTTGCGCTTCTGCTCGGCGGTGCCGAACTTCACCAGCGGCATGGGCCCGAAGATGTTCAGGTGCAACGCACTCGCGCCGGTGAACCCCGCCCCGCTCTCGGCCACCGCCTGCATGGCGATCGCCGCCTCGGTGACCCCCAGGCCCGAGCCGCCCAGCTCCACCGGCATGGCCGCGCCCAGCCAGCCGGCCTCAGCCATAGCCGCCACGAACGCCTCGGGGAACTCGCCGGTCTCGTCGGTGCGCCGCCAGTAGTCGGCAGCGAAGCGGGCGCAGAGCTTCAGCACCCCGTCGCGGATCGCCTGCTGTTCGTCAGTGAACCAGAAGCCGTTCATAGGGCGTCGAATCTCCCGTCCTTAAAGCGTTGAGGATCAAACCTCGCCGCATAGGGGCCAGGATCGCGGCCGGTGATGCAAGCTGTCACCATCTGGGCGACCAGGGGCGCGAGCAGCCAGCCGTTGCGCCGCGCCCCCACCGCCAGGACCACGTTAGGGCTCTTCGAGAACCCCACCATCGGCAGGCCGTCAGGGGTGGCGGCGCGGACGCCGGCCGAGGCGCCGAAGGTCGCTTCAGCGAGCGCTGGATAGAGCCGCCCGGTCGCCGCCACCAAGGGCGCCAACGCCGCTGGATCGACCTTCGCCTCGGCGCGGCCCGGCTCCATGGTTGCCCCAACCGCCAGGCCGTCCGAGGCCGGGACGCCATAGGCCCCGTCAGTCCGCAGGCTGACCCCGCCGCCGCGGATGTCCATGAAGCGCAGGATCTGGCCACGGATTGGCGTGAGCCGGGCAAGTTCGGGCGCCGCTTCAGCCAGCCGTTGGTCGGCGCCCGTGGCGATGACCAGCGCATCGGCCTCGCCGATCCCCGTCACGGCTTCGCGTCGAAATAGAGCCCCGGCCGCCTCCGCCGTCCGTCGCAGAGCCGCCAGCGCCTGGCGCGGCTCCAGCCGCCAATCCTCGCGCACCAGCAAGGCCTGGTCGAACACGGAGCCGAGTGTAGGAGTGAGGTTCTCGATGGTCGTCCGGGACAACTCTGTAGGTCGTACGCCCAGCCGGGCCAGTCCCGCCGCGACGTCGGCCAGCCAGGCCGCCTCGCCCACCGCCATGGCGCCGGAGCGGTCGAGCGCCACGCCGGCGCGGGCTTCCAGCCCCGGCCACAGGTTTCGCGCGGCGATCAGCAGGTCGAAGGCCGCCTCGCCGCCCTCGTCCAACACGGCCTCGAAGACCGGCGCCAGCATGCCCGCGGCGACGGCCGAGGCCTGAGGTGTCTGCGCCGGATCGCAGACCGTGACCGCGCAGCCGGCGTCGGCCAGCGCCAGGGCGCAGCTGAGCCCCAGCGCGCCCGCCCCCGCCACGATCACAATAGCGCCCCTGCTCATTGGCCTAACGAGCGGCGGCGGTCGCGAAAATCAAGCGGAATGCGCCAATTGCCCGGGCCTGCGCCCTCGCCTAGAGCGCGTCAGGGTGAAATGGAATCCCTTTCACCCGTCCGACGTGCTCTAAGTGTTTGAAGATAGACCGTTTGCTATCCCGTTCAGATGATTCCATCTGAACGGGTCAGGGTCTAGCGTGGCCGCGACAGTTGACCTGAGGACGAGGTTTTCGATGCGTCGTGGGTGGATGGTGGTGGCGGCGTTCGCCCTGGCTCTGGCCTCCCCGGTCCGGGCCCAGCCGATCCCAGCGGCGGTGATCAGCGATCCCGCGCCCGACCCGGCTCATCCGCCGCATCAGACCCAGCTGCTGGTCCCCAGCGCCGGCCTCGGCATGAACGGGCTTTTCATGCTCGCGGGGGGCGCGGGCCCGCATCCGACGATGATCCTGTTCCACGGCTTTCCCGGCAACGAGCAGAACCTCGACCTGGCGCAGGCCGCGCGGCGCGCCGGCTGGAACGTGCTGACCCTGCACTACGGCGGCGCCTGGGGCAGTCCCGGGGTTTTCACTCTCCAGCACGTGATCGAGGACGCCAAGGCCGCGGAGACCTTCGTGGAGGACCCCGCCAACGCCGCCAGGTACGGCATCGATCGCAGGCGCATCGTGCTGGCCGGCCACAGCATGGGCGGGTTCGCCGCGGCCGCCGCGGCCCGCGATGACGCCACGCTGGCCGGCGTGATCCTGATCGACGCCTGGAACATCGGCTCCGACGCCGCCGACTTCGCGCGGCTGAGCGGCAAGGCCCGCGCCGTCGCCGCCGGCCAGGCCTTCGACGACCTCGGCAACTCGCTCGCCGGAACCAGCCCCAAGGCCATCGCCGACGAGATCGTCGCCCGCGGCAAGGACTGGGACGTGCTCACCTGGGCGCCGCGGCTGACCCGCATCCCAATGCTGGTGGTCGGCGCCGAGAAGGCGGGCGGCAAGGACAATCACGCCATCGCCCAGGCCGTGGCCAGGGCCGGCGGCCATGTGACCGATGTCACCCTGCCCACCGACCACCCGTTCTCCGATCACCGCATCGCGCTGGAAGCGCTCATTGTCACCTGGCTCGACGCGTTGCCGAAGCCATGACCGCCCACGTCACCGTCCGCACCGAAGACCGCGCCCGCGGACGCGTCGCCTTCGTCGCCATCGACAATCAGAAGAAGCTCAACAGCCTCTCGTCCGAGGTGATGGCTGAGTTCGCCGAAGCCTTCCACGGGCTCGCGGCCGACGCCGCCCTGCGCGCCGTGGTCCTGACCGGCGCCGGCGACAAGGCGTTCATCGGCGGGGCCAATATCGATGAGATGGCGGCGCTGGCCGGACCGAGCGAGGGCCGCGCCTTCATCCTCAAGGTTCACGCCTGCTGCCAGGCGATCCGCGACCTGCCCGTGCCCGTGGTCGCGGCGATCAACGGCTGGTGCCTGGGCGCTGGCCTGGAGATCGCCGCGGCGTGCGACATGCGCCTGGCCGCCGACACCGCGGTCATGGGCATGCCGGAGGTCAAGCTCGGCCTCCCCTCAGTGGTCGAGGCCGCCCTGCTGCCATCGCTGATCGGCTGGGGCCGCACGCGCCGCATCCTGATGACCGGCGAGACCTTCAGCGCCGCCGAGGCGCTCGCCTGGGGGCTGGTGGAGGAGGTCCATCCGCCGGGCGAACTTTCGGCCGCCGTCGACGCCCTGCTGGAAAAGCTGCTGGAGGCGGAGCCGCGCGCTGTTCGCCTGCAGAAGGCGCTGATCCAGGTCTGGGAGGAGCTGCCGGTCAGCGGCGCCATCGCCGCTGGCGTCGACGCCTTCGAGGACTGCTGGACCACCGACGAACCGCGCAACGCCACGGCCCGCTTCCTGGCTGAACGCGCGGCGGCGAAGGCGCGCTAACCGACCTTCGCCGCGGTCGGATGGGCCTCGCCCCAGCCCTGATGCCACTCCGGCTCGCCGGAATAGCGCTCCGCCAGGAAGTCCACAAAGGCGCGCACCTTCGACGCCAGGTGGCGGGCGTGTGGATAGACGGCGTGCACATGGATCAGCGGCGCTTCATAGGCGCAGAGCAGCGGGATCAGCCGGCCGGCCCGCAGGTCCTCGGCCGCGGCGAAGGCCGGCGTCACCGTGATCCCCATGCCGCGCCGCGCGGCGGCCACGCAGGCGTCGGCGCCGCCGAACGTCATCCGCCCATGCACGCGGACTTCATAGCGGTCGGACGGGGCGCCATAGGTCCAGACGCGGGGGTCGCGGGCGTTGTTGTCCATGATCGCCTCGTGCTGGGCGAGGTCCTGCGGCGTGGCGGGCGTCCCCGCCCGGGCCAGGTACTCGGGCGACGCGCAGGTGACCATGCGCACCGCCGCCAGCTTGCGCGCGATCACCGAGGAGTCGGCCAGCTGGCCGATCCGCACCCCGACGTCGAACCCCTCTTCCACTAGGTTGACCATTCGGTCGGTGGAGCTGACATCCAGCGACACCTCCGGATAGGCCTCGGCGAAGTCCAGCAGAGCGGGGGTGAGTTGGATCGCCCCGAACGATACCGGCGCGGAGATCTTCAGCGTGCCCCGCGGCCCGCTCTGGTCGCGCACCGAGCCCTCGAGCGTCTCGAAATCCTCCAGCAGCGCGCGGGCGCGCTCGAGGTAGGCGCGGCCGGTATCGGTCAGCGACACATCCCGCGTCGTGCGGTTCAGCAGCCGCGCGCCCAGCCGGTTCTCCAGCCGCGCCACCAGCTTGGAGACCTGAGCCGAAGACACCCCCAGCCGCCGCGCGCCCTGGGTGAAGCTGCGGGCGTCGGCCACCGCGGCGAAAGCGTTGATCTCGTCGAACCGGTCCAGTGGATTGCTTCCTTTTCGGAAACATACTTATGCGAACAGGGCCGATTATCAACAATCTCGGCCGGGTCCATCTACCTTCTCGAATTCAGAACCCAGGAGCGTTCAGATGTCCCAACCCCGTACCGTCGCCGTCATCGTCGGCAGCCTTCGCAAGGATTCCGTCAGCCGCAAGCTGGCCCATGCGCTCGAGGCCCTGACCCCCAACCTCAAGTTCACCGAGATTCCGATCGGCGACCTGCAGCTGTTCAACCAGGACCTGGAAGCCACGCCGACCGCCGAGTGGACCGCCTTCCGCGAGAAGGTCGCCGCGGCCGACGCCGTGCTGTTCGTCACGCCTGAGTACAACCGCTCAGTCCCCGGCGCGCTGAAGAACGCCGTCGACGTGGGCTCGCGGCCCTATGGCGCCAGCGTCTGGAACGGCAAGCCCGGCGCGGTGGTCAGCGTCTCGCCCGGCGGCGTCGGCGGCTTCGGCGCCAACCATCACCTGCGCCAGTCG
>JANXXK010000217.1 GCA_025350685.1 Alphaproteobacteria bacterium
GTCGAGGATGACGAGCGCCGGCACCGCCTCGGCGATGCGCGCCAGCGCCTCTTCGCCGGTCGCGCACCAGGCCGGCTCGAAGCCTTCGGTGCGCAGCGCGTACTGCAGCGTGTCGGCGATGCCGGGCTCGTCCTCGACGATCAGGACTCTGGGTTTCATGGCCGGGCGCCGGGCCGCTCCCAAGCCCGGCCACGCCCCCTCGGGGGGCAGCGCAGCGACGCCAGTCGCAAGCGTGGGGGTCTCATTGCGGCAGGAATCCTTCGATCGACAGATACCGCTCGCCGGTGTCGTAGTTGAAGCCGAGCACCGTCGCGCCCGCAGCGATCTCGGGAAGCTTCTGCGCGATCGCGGCCAGCGTCGCGCCCGACGAGATGCCGACGAGCAGGCCCTCTTCGCGCGCCGATCGACGCGCCATCTCGCGCGCCGCTTCGGCCTCGACCTGGATGACGCCGTCGAGCAGATCGACATGCAGGTTCTTCGGGATGAAGCCGGCGCCTATGCCTTGGATCGGGTGCGAGCTCGGCTTGCCGCCGCTGATCACCGGCGAAGCGCTCGGCTCGACGGCGTAGACCTTGAGGCGGGGCCACATCTTCTTCAGCACCATGGCGCAGCCGGTGATGTGGCCGCCGGTGCCGACGCCGGTGATGAGGGCGTCGACGCCGCTCGGAAAATCGGCGGCGATCTCTTCGGCCGTGGTGCGCGCGTGCACGTCGATGTTGGCCGGGTTGTCGAACTGCTGCGGCATCCAGGCGCCCGGCGTCGTCGCGACGATCTCGAGGGCCCGTGCGATCGAGCCGTTCATGCCTTTTTCGCGCGGCGTCAGCTCGAAGGTCGCGCCGTAGGCAAGCATCAGCCGGCGCCGCTCGAGGCTCATGCTGTCCGGCATGACGAGGACCAGCCTGTAGCCCTTCACCGCGGCGACCATGGCCAGGCCGACGCCCGTGTTGCCCGAGGTCGGCTCGACGATAGTCGCGCCCGGCTTGAGCGCGCCCGAGGCCTCGGCCGCCTCGACCATGGACACCGCGATGCGGTCCTTGATGGAGCCGCCGGGGTTGCTGCGCTCGGACTTGATCCAGACGTCGGCGTCCGGGAACAGGCGGGACACGCGGATGTGCGGCGTGCGGCCGATGGTGTCTAGGACGCTTTGGGCCTTCATGGTGCGGCTTCCTTATTGGGATCGGGATGGACGATAGATAAACGTATGGGACGCCTGCGGGTGCAAGCGTCCCTGTGATGTTTTCTACAATCGTTCACCTGACCGTAAGGGCTTACCCCGGCCGGCACTGGGCTGGTCCCAGCGGTGTGTCCCGTCCGTGGAGACGTCAGGCGCTTGCCCCAATGAACGACATCGGTAGTGGGTCAGTTTGACTCGCCCTGAATATAGTCCTGTCAGCCTCCGTGTGCGCGCGAGGTTCGGGCGTGGCACGCTGTCCGCGTGGCAATTAGACGCGCTACGCTGCGCCCCGGCGATGGCGGCGGGCGTGACCGAGACGCTCCGGGAATTAACCAGCATGGTGAAAGGCTTGAAGGGGTGGGGAGCGCTTTCGCAATCGAGCAGACCGAGGTAGCTTTATCGAGCGGCTGTCTATGATCGAGGAGCCGTCCTTCCCTGGAGGCGGCGCAACCCAAGCAAGCCAACTAGTACCCCGTCCCAGTGATTATGACTTGTTGGCGGTGTCGGGATAGGCACGTGTGAGTTTGTCGCGCGCTTTTTGGGTGGTGAACTTCCAGTCAATACGTGCCCCGGAGGTGTTGCGCTGTTGTTGCCACGCCTTGATTTCCGAGATGAGGCACTCGCGTTCTGCGATGCGGCGGTCCAGGCACTGGCCGCGCAGCACGCCGATCTCGATCTCGACCATGTTCAGCCAACTGGCGTGCTTGGGCGTGTGGTGGAATTCCAGGCGTTGCAGGATGCGGTGTGCCTCGGGTGCGGGGAACGTCTCATACAGGGCGCCGGCGGTGTGGGTTGACAGGTTGTCCAGCACCACGCGGATCAACTCCGCCTCGGGGTAGTGCGTATCCGCCAGATCGCGCATGCACATTGCGAAGTCCTTCGCGGTCCGTTGCGCCGTGACCTTTACGTGGCGCCACGACCGGTGCGCATCGAGGAACACGAATAAGTTTGCCGTCCCGTTGCGGCGGTATTCGCAATCAAAGCGCTCCGGCTGGCCCGGCGCAGCCGGGACCGGCTGGCGCACCTCGCCGATCAACTGCGTCGGGCTCTCGTCGAAGCACACCACCGGGCGCGCGGGATCAGCTGGCTCGGCATACAGGTCGAGCACGTCTTCCATGCGGGCGACATACTCGCCATCGACTTGCGGGATGCACCACATGTCGCGCCGCCACGGCTTGAGGTCGTCCTCGGCCAGTCGCCGACGGACCGTCTCGCGCGACACTGCCGCGTGCTCGGTCAGCCGGACCATCTCGCCCGCCAGCAGGTCGAGCGTCCAGCGCTTGCGTCCCGCAGGCGGGTTGGAACAGGCGGTGGCGACCAGCAGCGCCGTTTCCTTGCCTGAAAGCTTGCGCGCGGCCCCCGGACGCGGCGCCTCGCTGAGGGCGGCCTCCAGATTGCCTTCCACGAAGCAGCGCCTGGTCCGATGCACCGTCGAGCCGCCGACCGAGACGGTGCGCGCGATCGCCTCGTCGTTTTCTCCCGCGTCGGCGGCGAGCAGGATCTGCGCCCGCTTGAGCTTGCGCACCGCGTGCTTGCCGCCGCTCAGCATCGCCTTGAGCTGCGCGCGTTCCGCTTCTTCGAGCTCCACCCGGTAGCGTATGTTCATCGCCGATCCCTAGCTGTCGAGGACGACAATGAAGCGCGCCGGCGAACCGCCTCCAGAGTTCACGCCGAGGCAGGGTCAGTACCTGGCGTTCATCCACGCCTACACGCTGGTCAACGGACGCCCGCCGGCGCAGGCCGATATGCAGCGCTTCTTCGGCGTCACGCCGCCGGCGGTCCACCAGATGCTGCTCACGCTGGAAAAAGCCGGGCTGATCTCACGCCAACCAGGCATGGCACGGTGCGTCACGGTTCTGGTTGGTCAGGACAACCTGCCCAGGCTGGACCCATCAAACACCCAACCCGTCAAATCCTATGTGACGAGGTACTAGCCGATCAGCAGCGAGGCCACCAACGCGACCCAGATGGACCCCAAGACACCCATCGCGACCACGGCGAAACACTATGGCTTGCCGGCGCGGAACCGGCCTCCGGCTGCCGTCTGGTCCGGGTGGGGGCGTCATGCGATGATGGCACGGCGACCCAGGCAGCCGCCTCGTTCCGGCGGTAGAGCCCGGTATGCGCCGCAGCCGCCAGGCAACAGCAGGATCTCATGGAACCCATGTTCATCACCTTTGGCGTGCTGGCGCTGGTCGTGGTCCTCGGCATCGGCCTGGGGGTGCGCACGGTCCCGCAGGGACAGGTATGGACCGTGGAGCGCTTCGGCGCCTTCACCCGGCTGCTGAACCCCGGCCTGAACCTGATGCTGCCGCTGGTGGAGCGCGTCGGCCACAAGATGAACGTGCAGGAGATCGTGCTCGACATCCCGGAGCAGGCCGTCATCACCCGGGACAACGCCGCGGTCATGGTGGACGGGATCATGTACTACCGCGTGCTGGACCCGGCGAAGGCCGCCTATGGCGCGCAGAACTTGGTGCAGGCGCTGACCAGCATGGCCATGACCAACATACGCAGCGTGATCGGCGCGATGGACCTGGACGGCGCGCTGTCGGGGCGCGAGGAGATCAACGCCAAGCTGCTGGTGACGCTGGACCACGCGACGGCGCCCTGGGGGGTGAAGGTGTCCCGCGTCGAGCTCCGCAAGATCGAGCCGCCGGCCAACCTGGTCGCCGCGATGAACCTGCAGATGACCGCCGAGCGTGAGCGCCGGGCCACCGTCGCCCGTGCGATGGGGGAACGGGAGGCCGCCATCGCCAAGGCGGAGGGCCAGAAGCAGGCGACGGTGCTGCAGGCCGAGGCCCGGCTGGAGGCCGCGATGAAGGACGCCGCCGCCCGCGAGCGCC
>JANXXK010000251.1 GCA_025350685.1 Alphaproteobacteria bacterium
AGTACTACGACCAGGACCGACCGCCGCGGCCGCCGTCCTACGGCTACTACCGGCCCTACTACAGCCCGCGCTGAGCCGGCTCTTGCGCGGCGGCGAGGGGGCGGCGAAGGTCCGCCTTCACCCGTAGGAGTTCCTCGTGCGCCGACTGTTCCCGCTTGTTCTCGCCGCCCTTGCCGCGGCGTTGTCCACGCGCGCTCAGCCGGCGCCCCAGGCCGCCATGAAGGGAGGCTAGGGCCATGCTCGTCGTCACCGGAACCGTCACCGCCAAACCGGAGACGTTCGCCGAGCTTCGCCAGGCGGCGCTCGACCACGTGGCGCGATCGCGCACCGAGCCTGGCTGCCTGACCCACGGGGTCAGCGTCGACTGCGAAGCGCCGTTGCGGTTGGTGTTCTATGAGGAGTGGTCCGACCGCGCCGCGCTCGACACCCATTTCGCCCAGGCCGGATCGGCGCAGTTCATGGCCACGGTGCGCGCGCTTTGCGCCGCCAGCGCCCGGGTGCGCATCCTGCCGGTGGCGGACCGGCCGCCTGGCTGATCTGGCCGGCTGATCCCGGGCCGCGAAGGACCCGGGACATGGTCTAGCGGTGCGGGTGGTGGTGCGGGTGGTGGCCGCCGTGATGATGGTGGCGCGGGTGGGCCTAAGCCGCGCCAGCCGTCAGGCTGAATGTGAGGGCCACGGCGAGCGCCAGGGTCACGAGTTTCAAAGCGCATCTCCCTGTCTTCCTTGGGGCCCGAACCAGTCCTGCCGCATGGCGAGGAGGTTACGTGCGGACCCTTACCGTTCCAATTGAGGCCCTGTCGCCGGTAACCTAGGCTTGAGGGGTGGCGCGTTACAGCGGGCCCCGAGAACGGACGCGAGCCTCTGATGACCCCTCGTGCGGGCGAAAGACTGACCGGCATCCTCACCCGTGCAGGCGTTGCGGCGGCTATTTCCGCGACTCTGGGCGCCAGCGGCGCCAGCGCGGCGGTCTATTCGGTCCTGCAGTCGGCGCCGGACGTGGTCACGGTGCTGGATCCCGCGGTGATCGAGACCGTCGGCGCCACCGCCGTGCGCCGCGCCTGGAGCGTCAGCATCAAGCGCAGCCTCACCTCCGGCGGCCCGCAGCAGCCGGGCTATGTGCGCACGCTCAACGAATACGACTGCGTCGCCCGCCAGATCCGCTGGAAGACCTTCCAGGTCTATTCGCGCTTCGGCGACAGGGTGATGAAGAAGGACAACGCCGACGACGACTGGAACCCGGCGCCGGACGAGGGCGAAGGGGCCATGGCCATGCGGGTGGTTTGCGACGGCTCAACCGGCCTCTCGGTGGTCGCCGCCCCGTCGGTCAGCAAGCTGGTGATCAGCCTTATGCAGGCCTGGGACGAGGCCGCGCCCCTGCCACCGCTGCAGAAGGTCGATGCCCTGCCGGCGCCGAAACTCAAGAAGAAGCCCTCTGCGCACCCAGCCAGGCCATCGGCCAGGCCCCGGTCCAAGCCGACGAAAAAGCCTTGAAACTCGCCATCGTCGCCATCGGCAGGCTCGCCCGCGGCCCCGAGACCGACCTGGTGAAGACCTACGCCGAGCGTGCGACCGCCGCCGGCAGAGCCCTGGGCCTGGGGCCCGTCGAGGTGATCGAGGTCGAGAGCCGCAAACCTGGCAAGGCGGCGGAGGCGGACGCCCTGAAAGCCCATCTCTCAGACGCCCACGTCATCGCGTGCGACGAGCACGGCCGGGCCCGGCCCTCGCGCGCTTTCGCCGACGAGATCGCGGTCCTGCGCGACCGCGGCGTGCGGCGGCTGGTGTTCGTGATCGGCGGCGCCGACGGGCTCGATCCGGCCCTGCTGGCGGCGGCCGACGGCAAGCTGGCGTTCGGACCGCAGACCTGGCCGCACGCGTTGGCGCGCGCCATGCTGGCCGAACAGGTCTATCGAGCGGTCACCATCCTGGCCGGTTCACCCTATCACAGGGACTAGATGGGAATGGGGGGCTGATGCACGCACGCCTTTTTCTCCCCGCGACCCTCGCCGCCTTAGCTCTGGGCGTGGTCGCCGTCGCCGCCACCGGAGAGCGGCTGGCGCGGCTGAACGTCGAGGAGACCGAGCTCTCGGTCGAACAGGCGCGCAACATGAGCCAGCTGGCGCGGCTGCTCTCGATGCTCGAGGAGCTGAAGCGCGATCCGCCGCCGGCCCTGCTGGTCAGCCCGCGCGACGCCAAGGACGCGGTGCGCGCCGCCATCCTGGTCAAGGCGATGACGCCCGAGCTGCAGGCTCGCGCCTCCGGCTACGCCCGCGAGGCCAGCGAGATGATGCGCCAGCGCCGCCTGGCCGCCGTCGAGAGCGAGGCGCTGTTCACCAACGAGAGCGCGGTCGCCGAAGCCAGCCCGCCGCCCAACGGCCCTACGGCCCTGCGCGGTCCTGTCGCGCCGGTCATCGCCGACGCCGCCATCACCCCGCCCCAAAGCCTGCTTAGACCTGCCGATGGCCCCATCGTGCGGCGGTTCGGCGAGGCGCTCGCAAGCGGCGGGCGCTCCAACGGCCTGACCATCGCCACCGCCGGCGGAGCCCAGGTGACCAGTCCCGGAGCAGGTTTCGTTCAGTACGTGGGCCCGGTGAAGGGATGGGGCGTCATCCTGATATTAAGACTGGCGGGTGGATACCATCTGGTGCTTGCTGGTCTGGAGCGAACGTCGGTTTCGGTCGGGCAATCTGTCGCGGCGGGTCAGGCTGTCGGATGGATGCCGGATGTCCGACAATCGCCAAGTCTGGCGACAGACAGGGAAAAACCCTCGCGGGAACTCTACCTCGAGGTCAGAGAGCAGGGCGCGCCAGTCGATCCGGGGCGCTGGATGAAGACGAAAGCGGGCTGAGCGCCGGTGAAACTGCGCTTGTCGGGGGCTCGTACTATCAGCGGCGCTTGCTCATGCCGGGCAGGCCGCAAGGGAGCCTGCGGCAGTTGATGAAGAAGTACCTCCTGATTGGCGTTTCAGCCTTCGTGCTCGGTGCGGGCTCGATGGCCTATGTGAGCCAGCACGCCATGGCCGCGGCCACGCCGCACGCCAACACCTACCGTATGCTGGGCCTCTTCGGCGACGTGCTGGACATCACCGAGCGCCAGTATGTGACCCCGGTGGACGACACCAAGCTGATCCACGCCGCGCTCGACGGCATGCTCTCATCTCTCGATCCGCACTCAAGCTACCTCGATCCCGAGGGCTTCGACGACATGCGCGATCAGACGCGCGGCGAATACGGCGGTCTCGGCCTGGAGGTCACCACCGAGGACGGCGTGGTGAAGGTCATCTCGCCCATGGACGACACGCCGGCGGCCAAGGCCGGCCTGAAACCTGGCGACTACATCACCGCAGTCAATGGCGAGAGCGTGCTGGGCCTGTCGGTCAATGACGCGGTCAAGCAGATGCGCGGCAAGCCCGGCGAGACGGTCAGCCTGACCATCGCCCGCGAGAAATCCGATCCCTTCGACGTGAAGCTGGTGCGCGAGGTGATCAAGCCCAAGTCCGCGACCGCCAAGCTGGAAGGCGACTACGGCGTTCTTCGCATCGCCAGCTTCAACGAGAAAACCACCGACGAGGCGCAGGCGGCCTTCGCCGCGATCCACGCCAAGAACCCGAAGATGAAGGGCCTGATCCTGGATCTGCGCCGCAATCCCGGCGGGCTGCTCGACCAGGCCGTCGGCGTCTCGGACCTGTTCCTGGAAGGCGGCGAGATCGTCAGCCAGCGCGGCCGCGATCCGCGCGACGTCGAACGCTACAACGCGCGGCCCGGCGACATCACCGGCGGCCTGCCGATGGTGGTGCTGATCGACAGCGGCACGGCCTCGGCCGCCGAGATCGTCGCCGGCGCCCTGCAGGACCGCAAGCGCGCCGAACTGGTCGGCCTGACCAGCTTCGGCAAGGGCTCGGTGCAGACGGTGATCCCGTTGCGCGGCGGCATGGACGGCGCGCTGAAACTGACCACGGCGCGCTACTACACCCCGTCCGGCCGATCGATCCAGAAGACCGGCATCGAGCCGGACCTGGAGGTCGCCGCGACCAAGGAAGAGGCCCAGGCGGTGGCCAACCGCGCCTTCGGCTTCTCCGAGGCCTCGTTCAAGAACGCGCTCAACGCCGACGAGGGCAAGATCCGCAAGGGCGCCCACACCCCGGCCGAGGCGCCGCCGGAGACCTTCGACGGCAAGAAGGACTTCCAGCTTGCCCGCGCCGAGGACGTGCTGCGCTACGGCTCGGTGGCGGCCACGCCGAAACTGCCAAAACCCACCGCGCACATGGCCGAAATCCTCAGCAAGGCCAAGGTCGCCGAGGTGAAGGCGCCGACTCCGAAGTAGCGGCGTCCACTACGGGTTCCAGCGCTTCGCCTTCGGTTGGACCAATCTGCAACCGGTGACCTTAAGCGCACTCAAAAGCGGCGGCGACTATCTGGCGTTCGACAACATAGCTTACGATGGCGGGATCGCTCCGCCGTTGAACGCCGCGATTCCCGAACCGGCCACCTGGGCCCTGCTGCTGACGGCCCTGTTCGGCATGGGCGCGATGCTGCGCCGCAACCGCCGCGCGCTGGCGCCCGTCGCCGTCTGAAGCATCTCTGAGATGACCCCCACGCGGCCAATTGAGCCGATGAGAAGCCATCGTTAACCCTGTTTTGGGACTCTCCCTCCGAGGAGCACCCATTTCGTGGCCACGATCGCACTGCCCCGTATCTCATTGCCGTCGCTGCCGTCGCTGCCAGCGATCCCGGTCAGGGCGCTGATCGCCCACCCCTATGCACGCCTGGGCGCCGCCGCCGTGGCCCTAGCGGCCGCCGCTGGGGCCCTGGCCATGCTGGCCGGCTCCGGCCACCGCGATCCGACGGCCGTGCGAGTGCCGCTGGCGTCGGCCTTCGGCCACGCCCCGCCGGGGTGGCGCGACGCGCTCGCGCCGCTGCCCGGCCCGGCCCGGGTCACCCGTGATGTCATCCGCCTGTCAGAGCGGCCCCTGGCGCCGCTGGCCGGCGTCACCTGGAACCATCCCACGAGCGGCGCCCTGTCGCCGCTGGTCCCGGGCGCGCCGCTGACGCCGGCGCCCATCGTCGGCTTCTTCGCCCCGGGACCGGCTGGCCCCCTGCCAATCATCGCGCCGGACGGCCGCACCCCCTTCGAGGCCTACCGCCGGCCGTTTGTCGCCAATGGCCGGCCGAAGGTGGCCATGGTCATCGGCGGCCTGGGCCTCAACAGCCGCACCACGCAGCAGGCCATCGAGACCCTGCCGGCCGAGATCAGCCTGTCCTTCAGCCCCTACGCCGAGGGTCTGCAGGGCTGGATCGACATGGCCCGGGCCCACGGCCACGAGGTGATGCTGGAAGCTCCGATGGAGCCGCTGGACTTCCCGGACAACGATCCCGGTCCCTACGGCCTGATGGCCGCCGGCCAGCCGCCGGAGACCCTCAAGCGGCTCGAATGGACCCTGGCGCGCGCCACCGGCTACTTTGGCGTGACCAACTACCTGGGGTCCAAGTTCCTGACGTCGGACGCCGGGTATCACACCTTCGCCGCAGCCCTGCGCGGCCGCGGCCTGGCTTTCGTCGACGATGGCTCCGCCGTGCTCCGCCGCGACGGTGGCGTCGCCCGCGGCTCCGCCGAGCGGGTGATCGACGACCAGCTTTCCCAATCCGCCATCGACCAGCAGTTGGTGGCGCTGGAATCCGGCGCCCTGCAGCGCGGCCAGTCCATGGGCGCGGGCTTCGCCTATCCGGTGACGCTGGAGAAGGTGGCCCAATGGTCACGCACGCTCGGTCAGCGCGGCTTCCAGCTGGCGCCCGCGTCCGCCTTGACCCGGCCCTAGCCTTTACCCTCGCCTAGCCCCTACAAGAGGCGCGGTGACTCAGGATCTCAGCCTCTATCGGCCGAACGTCGGCGTCGTGCTGTTCCATGGCGACGGACGGGTTTGGCTCGGCCGGCGGATGCACACGCCTGGCCCCTACAACTGGCAGTTCCCCCAGGGCGGCGTCGATCCCGGCGAGGAGCTCGAGGCCGCCGCCCGGCGCGAGCTTGCCGAGGAGACCGGGGCGAGTTCGGCGAGTCTGCTCGGCCGCACCGAGGGCTGGGTCGCCTACGACTTTCCGCAGGGCCATGGCGGATCGAAGGCGCTCAGGGGCTGGAAAGGCCAGAAACAGGTCTGGTTCGCCTTCAGCTTCGACGGCGAGGACGCCGACTTCGACCTCGGCGCTCACCCGCCGCCAGAGTTCGATGCGTGGCGCTGGGCCTATCTGGCGGAGGCGGCGCAACTTATCGTGCCCTTCAAGCGCCAGGCCTATGAACAGGTCGTCGAGGCCTTCGGCGTCTTCGCCGCGGCGCCTAGCCGGAAAGCGTGAACCGCCCCAATGAGGCATAGATGACCGCCATCGTCATGGTCCACGGCGCCTTCTGCGGCGGCTGGGCCTTCGAGCAGTTCCAGGCGCCCTTCGCCGCCGCCGGCATGCAGGTGATCGCGCCGGACCTGCGTGGCCACGGGGCGGGCGAGCGTGAACAGGGCGTGATCGGCGTCTCCATGACCGACTACGCCGCCGATGTCGCCAAGCTCTGCGACAGCCTTCCCGAGCCGCCGGTGCTGCTGGGCCATTCCATGGGCGGCCTGGTGGCCCAGCTCGCCGCGCGGCGTTCGAAGATCCGCGCGCTCGTGCTGCTCGCCCCGTCGCCGCCCTGGGGCGTGGCCGCCTCCAGCCTCGAGGAGGCCGCCACCGCTTTCGGTGTGCAGTTCATGGGCGCCTTTACCTCCGGCGCGTTGCAGCCCGAGCGCAGCCTGATGCGCAGCTACAGCCTCGATCGCCTGAGCCGCGACGATCGCGAGGCGGCCATCGCCCAGCTGAGGCCGGAGAGCGGCCAGGCCGTTCGCGAGACGCTGAACTGGTGGCTCGACCCCTTCATGACCACCAGCGTCGGGCCGGGCCCGATGGCGGTTCCAAGCCTGGTGCTCTGCGGCGAGCGCGACCTGGTGCATTCACCCGCGACGGCCAAAGCGGTCGCGGAGCGGATCGCCGCGGACTTCGAGATCCTGCCGGGGATGAGCCACTGGCTGGTGGGCGAGCCCGGATGGGAGGCGGTGGCCGGCAAGGTGCTGGCCTGGCTCGAGGAACCCGGCCTTCTGCCAGGAAGGCCAGAGTCTTCGCAAAAGATCGCGTGACGGACGCCTGCGGCTGTCACGCGGGGTCAGCCTCGCCGCTTGAGCGCCAGCCGGATCAAGCCGCCCAGCGAGACCACCGCCCAGGCGGCCTCCATCGCGGTCGCCGACAGATTGAAGCTGGCGGTCAGCAGCGAGACCAGGATCAGGCCTGCGCCGACGAAATTGACCCAGAGTGAGAGCGCCCGTTTCGGATCGAGCCGGCCCAGCGCCGCGCCCGCGTAGGCGATCAGGATGATGAGAACGCCGACGAGGCCGCCGGCGTCCTGCCAGCTCATCAGAATTTACGTTCCTGATAGTAGATTTCACCCGTCGAATACTTCGCGTTGAGCGAGCTGTCGTCAGGCTTGGTCCAGGTGGTGAAGTTGACCGCCGTCGACGAGGTGGTGTCCAGGTGCTCCCAGGACTTCTGCACGCGCTTGACGCCGTCGGCGTTCACCGAGACGTAGTTGGCCTGCAGGATCAGTTCCGGCTGGTGCAGGAAGGACCAGATGTTCACCGCGCTGACGATCGGCTTTTCCTCGTTCAGCGCGTAGTGCACCTCGGCGCGGCACACGTCCTTGTTCACGCCCGAGGGTAGGACGGTGATGGTGTAGTTTTTGTCGCCGCCCAGCGGCATGACAAAGGTGCTCTCACGGCGATTGAACTTCAGGCCGAGCGTCGGGTTGGCCTTGGCGAGCGCGGCCAGGTCGCCGCCGCGCACCAGCGGCACGCAGATCTTCTCGATCACCGAGAGCACCACGGCGCCGTCGCCGGTGGTGGGCGGCGTCGGCGGCGCTTCCGGGGCTGGCGCGGGCGCCGTCGCATCGGTCGCCGGCGGGGCCGGGGCCGGGGCGGCGGGCGCAGTCGGTGCGCTCGTGGTCGGGGCAACCGTGGCCGGGGCGGCCGGGGCCGGTGCAACCGCGGCCGGGGCGCTCGTGGTCGGGGCTGCCGTGGTCGGGGTTGCCGTGGTCGGGGCTGGCTGAGCGGCCGGCGCCTGAGCGGCGGGCGTCTGGGCTTGGGCCGCGGTCACGATCGCCGCGGTGGCGAGCAGACTGGCAAGAGCGATGCGCATCAAAGTTCCCCAGATTTCAGCGGGCCATAAAACGGGAGCATGGCGCCATAGGCAAGGCCCTGCCATGGCAAAATTACAGTATTAAATTCAAGATGCCTCAACGGCGTGCTCGGCGAGCACCGTAAAGCCGTCCGGCGTGACATCTGCAAACCCGCCGCGCACCTCATAGACCGTGACCTTGCCGTCGTTGTGAACCGTCACCGGTCCTTCTTTCAGGGCGGTCATGAACGGGGCATGACCCGCCAACACCCCGAAGTCGCCTTCGGACCCCGGCGCGTCGACCTGGTCGACCAGGCCCGAGAACAGCTCGCGCTCCGGAGAGACCAGGGAAAAATGCAGCTTGTCGGCCATCAGGCTGAGGCTTCCGCGGCCAGTTGTTCGGCTTTCTTCACCGCGTCGTCGATGGTGCCGACGTTGTAGAAGGCGGCTTCCGGCAGGTGGTCGTACTCGCCGTCGACCACCGCCTTGAACGAGCGGATGGTGTCTTCGAGCGAGACGAAGATGCCGGGCATGTTGGTGAACTGCTCGGCCACGTGGAACGGCTGCGACAGGAACTTGGAGATCTTCCGGGCGCGCGCGACCGTCAGCTTGTCCTCTTCCGACAGCTCATCCATGCCCAGGATGGCGATGATGTCCTTCAGCGCCTTGTAGGCCTGCAGGGTCTCCTGCACGCGGCGTGCGACCGTGTAGTGCTCCTCGCCGATCACCAGCGGGTCCATGATCCGCGAGGTCGAGTCCAGCGGGTCCACGGCCGGGAAGATGGCCTGGGCGGCGATGTCGCGGCTGAGCACCGTCGTCGCGTCCAGGTGGGCGAACGAGGTCGCCGGCGCCGGGTCGGTCATGTCGTCGGCGGGCACGTAGATGGCCTGGACCGAGGTGATCGAGCCCTTGTTGGTCGAGGCGATGCGCTCCTGCAGGTTGCCCATCTCGGTGGCCAGGGTCGGCTGATAGCCCACGGCGGAGGGAATGCGGCCCAGCCGCGCCGACACTTCGGCGCCGGCCTGGGTGAAGCGGAAGATGTTGTCGATGAACAGCAGGACGTCCTTGCCCTCCTGGTCGCGGAAATATTCCGCCTGAGTGAGGCCGGAGAGGGCCACCCGCGCCCGGGCGCCGGGGGGCTCGTTCATCTGGCCGTAGACGAGGGCGCATTTCGAACCTTCCGTCGAGCCGTTCTTCTTGGGATCGACATTGACGTTGGATTCGATCATCTCGTGGTAAAGGTCGTTGCCTTCGCGGGTGCGCTCGCCGACGCCGGCAAGCACCGAATAGCCGCCGTAGGCCTTGGCGATGTTGTTGATCAGCTCCTGCATGGTCACGGTCTTGCCGACGCCGGCGCCGCCGA
>JANXXK010000286.1 GCA_025350685.1 Alphaproteobacteria bacterium
GCTTATGAGGGCCTGGAGACCACCCGGTTCGTGAAAAAGCACGGACTGACGGCGTTCAAGTTCAACCCGCACTTCCCGGTCAACACCCTGCTGATCAGCCGCGGCCTGGTGGCGGCGCGGCGGATGGGGGTGGGCGAGGCCTATCTGGAGACCGTGCTGAAGGCGATGTGGGAGGATGGCCAGAAAATGGACGATGCGGAGGTGGTGGCCCAGGTGCTCACCTCCGCGGGCTTCGACGCGCGCGCAATCCTGGAGGCGACCCAGGACCCGGAGGTCAAGGCCGAGCTGCTGGCCAACACCGAGGCGTCCGCGGCGCGCGGCGCCTTCGGCATTCCGACCTTCTTCGTGGGCGCAGAGATGTTCTTCGGCAAGGACCGCCTGGGCCAGGTGGAAGAAGAGTTGGCGTAGGAGGGCGGTGCAGATTCTCGGTCCGCCCCCCTCTCCCATGGGGCTGCGCATCTGGAAGAGGAGCGGGACGCGCCTTGCTAGGTCCCCGTGAAGGCGGGGCCGCGTTTCTCGACGAAGTGGGCGACGCCTTCCTTGAAGTCGGCGGAGGTGAAGCTGCCGCGCATGTCGATATTGGCCGCGTCGATGGCCTGGCCGAGGGTCTGGAACTGGGCGTTCCAGATCTCGCGCTTCATCTCGCGCAGGGAGCGGGGCGAGACCTCGCTCGCCAACATCTGTGCATAGGCCATCACCTCGGCCTCCAGGTCAGGCAGCGGGATCACCCGGCTGACCAGGCCCATGGCCAGCGCCTCGTCGGCGCGGACCTTGCGGGCGGAGAACAGCAAGTCGGCGGCGTGGGCCATGCCGACGGTGCGCGGCAGCAGCCAGGAAATGCCGTGCTCGGCGATCAGCCCGCGGCGGGAGAAGGCGGTGGTGAACACCGCGGCGTCGGCGGCGAAGCGGATGTCGGCGTAGAGCGCCATGACCATGCCCAGGCCTGCGCAGGCGCCGTTGATCGCCGCGATGATCGGCTTGGGGACCGCAGGGAAGAAGGAATACTGGCGCTTGAAGTCATCGCCCGAGGTCTCGTCGAACGGCGTCGGCCTGGCGGCGGAAGGCGCCGCGCCGGGGACCTGGCCGGCATCGACGGTGGTCTGCAACAGGCCCATGTCGGCGCCGGCGCAGAAGCCGCGGCCGGCGCCGGTGAGCACGATGACGCGGACCGCATCGTCGTCGCTGGCCGCGCGCATGGCGGCGCGGACGTCGCGCTCCATCTCGGCGCGCCAGGCGTTCAGCCGGTCGGGGCGGTTCAGGGTGACGATGGCGACGCCGTTCTCCACGCGATAGAGGATGTCCGAATAGGTCATGGCCCTAGTCTCCCGCTGGCGATGTTCGCGGAGAATTTGTGGCAGGCTCCGGCGCGCTTGCGAAGAGACCTAGTGTTGCGCTCGCGGATCGGCGGGCCGATCGGGGATGCCGGCGCTGGCGAACAGCGACGGCGCCAGCGGGCCGACGAAGGCCACGATCGAGGCGATGGCGCCGTCGGTGACATCGAGAACGTGGAAGGAGTGAGGCCGCCAGGTCTCGTCTTCGGCCCTGTGCGCGTAGAGGACGACGGCGCTGCGGCCGTTGGCGCGGAACACCCGGGCGCGGAAGGCGCCCCACCGCCGCCAGGCCTGGTCCATGAACAGCTCGATCGCGGCGCGGCCGCTCAGCCAGGCGCGCCAGGGCGGCATGTGCATGGTCGCGTCGGCGCGCAACAGTGAGACGAAGGCCTCGAAGTCGCGGCGCTCGAAGGCCTGCGCGTAGCGTTCGGCCACCTGCTGATCGGTGTCGCTGGCGGCAGTCCATTTGGGTTCGCGCAGGTAGGCGTCGTCGAAGGTGCGGCGCGCGCGCTGCAGCAGGCTGTTGGCCGCCTGGGCGGTGATGGCGAAGGCCTCGGCGACTTCCGCGGCGCTCCAGCCGAGGACCTCGAAGAGCAGGAAGACTGCTCGCTGCCGCGCCGGCAGCAGCTGCACGCAGGCCAGGAAGGCCAGGCGCACGCTTTCGGCCTGCTCGTAGCTCGCCTGCGGGCCGGGCCCCTCGTCGGCGACGTTGGCGAGCGCGGAGTCGGGCATCGGCTCCAGCCAGGCGATGTCGAGATCGGGGTTGCCCAACTCGACGAAGTCGCCGGTGGCCATCGGCGCCGGATCGCTCCAGAGGCGCCGCTCGCGCTTGCGCCGCCGAAGCGCGTCCAGGCAGGCGTTGGTGGCGATGCGGTAGAGCCAGGACCGCGTCGCGGCCGGGTCGGCCAGTTCGCTGCGCCCGCGCCAGGCGCGCACGAAGGTCTCCTGGGCCATGTCGTCGGCTTCCGACAGCGAGCCCATGATCCGGTAGCAGTGGATCTTGATCTCGCTCCGCCGCGCGCGGGCGAGGCGGTCGAACGCGGCGCGCTCGCCGTCGGCTGCGGTCTTCCTCGAGGTCATGCGACCGGCTCCAGTCTTCCTGAGGATTAGGACGATCCAGGGCGTGCGTATTCATCGCTGCGGCTGAAAAGGGGGCCGCGATGAATTTCCCTGGGCTGCGACGTCCAAACCAACAGGGCTCCCGATCCGAGGGCGCGCCCGTTCACCGACACCAGCAGGAAAGTCCAAAGCCATGACCGAGATCGTCGTCCACGGAATCGCCTTCAGCCCCTATGTCCGCAGTGTGATCATGGCGTTGCAGATCAAGGGCGTCCCCTACCGGGTGCAGCTGATCGAGCTGGGAGCCATGCCGGGCGGCCTGGGCAGCGCCGAGCACCGCCAGCTGCATCCGTTCGGCCGCGTGCCGATCCTCGACGACGGCGGGTTCCGGATCTTCGAGACCCAGGCGATCCTGCGCTACCTCGACGCGCGGTTTCCGCAGGCGCCGCTGCAGCCGACCGAGCCGCAGGCGCTGGGCCGGATGTGCCAGGCGATCGGCATCCTCGACTGCTACATGTTCAGCCAGTCGATCCGGCCGATCGGCGCGGAACGGGTGGTGAAGCCGGCGCTTATGGGCGCCGCGCCCGACGAGGCGGTGGTGGCTGGGGCCCTGCCGGCGACGGCGATCTGCATCAGCGCCCTGGAGCGCGTGCTGGGCTCCGATCCGTTCCTGGCCGGCGAGGCGCTGTCGATGGCCGACCTGATGATCGCGCCGCAGCTGCACTTGCTCTCCCCCGTGCCGGAGGTCCGCGCGATGCTTGAGGGCACGCGGCTGCTGGCCTGGTTCGAGCGGATGCTGGCGCACCCGGCCATGGCCGCGACCCCGCCCCCGGCCGAACTCGGGCTGCCCGTCAGCCTGCGCCAGCTGCAGGCGGCGTGACGCGCGCCGCCTAGTCGGCCTTGCCGGCCTCCAGCCAGGCGTTGAACTTCGGCGGCCGCTTCTCGCGGAACGAGGCGCCGCCGTCTTTCGCGTCGGGGTGGTGGTCGGTGATGGCGGTGCGCACGGCGATATCGTCCAGCGACTGCGCGAAGCTGGATTCGGCGGCGATGTAGACCGAGCGCTTGAGCATGCGCATGGCCACCTGCGGCCCCTCAGCCAACTCCGCGGCGAGCGCCATGGCGGTGGGGAGCAAGGCTTCGGGCTCGACCACCTGCGAGAGCAGGCCGAGGTCGAGGGCCTCGGCGGCGGTGGCGATCTTCTTGCGCAGGACAAAGTCGAGGGCCCTGGCGAGGCCCAGGTGCTGGACCAGCAAGTAGTGACCGCCTTCGTCCGGCAGCAGGGCGAAGCGCAGGGTGGCGCTGCCGAGCTTTGCCGCGGTCGAGCCGATGCGGAAGTCGCAGCACAGCGCCAGCGACAGGCCGGTCTGGATGGCCGCCCCGTTGATCGCCGCGATGGTCAGCTTGTCGAGGTTGCGCACCGCCAGGTTCAACGCCTGGGAATAGACCCTGAGCGCATTGACCGTGCCGATGCCGGTGTCGTGCCCGGCGCCGATCTTCGCCACGCTGGCGGGCTCGGCGCGCTGATAGCCGCCCATGTGGTCGCCGGCGCAAAAGGCGCGGCCTTCGCCGGTGAAGACGAGCACGCGCACGGCGTCGTCCATCTGCACCTTGGCGATCAGCTCGATGAGGTCGCGCTTCATGGCCTGGTCCAGAGCGTTGAGCCGCTCGGGCGCATCGAAGGTGATCACCAGGACGCCGCGGTCGTGCAGCTGCGACCTGAGGCCGGCGCAGACCTGGCCGTAGGGCTTGGGCGGTTTCGGTTGGCTCATGCGGTGCTCCCTCCCTGCATCCTTGCGCGAATTATCCCGCCGCGCACCAACTGAGCGCGGACATGGCGCGGTGCGCCGCGCTCGGCTAATCCTTGGGCCGCGATCCCAGACTGGAGCCCTGCCGCCCGTGGACGCCTTTCCCGCCTTCTTCCCGCTGGCCGGCAAGACCGTGGTGATCGTCGGCGCCGGCGAGGCGGCGGACGCCAAGGCGCGGCTGTTCGACGGCTCGCCGGCGGCGGTGATGCGGATCGATGGCGAAGCCGCGCTGGACCCCAAGTCCTACGAGGGTGCGGCGCTTGCCTTCGTGGCGTCGGACGATGACGCCTTCGCCGAAGCCGCGGTCAAGGCGGCGCGCGATGCGCATGTGCCGGTCAACGCCGTCGACCGCCCGGCGCTCTGCGACTTCGTGACCCCGGCGGTGATCGACCGGGGCGGGGTGGTGGCGGCGATCGGCACCGGCGGCGCCTCGCCGATGCTGGCGACCCTGCTGCGCGCCGACATCGAGGCCCGGGTGCCGGAGGGCGCCGGACGGGTGGCGGCCCTGTTCGCCGGCCTGCAGGGCGAGGTGCGCAAGGCGTTGCCGGAACCGCATCGCAGGCGGGGTTTCCTGCGCGCCCAGCTCAGCGGGCCGGCGGCGCATGCGGCCATGGCCGGAGACCTGGCCGGCGCAACCGCGCTGCTGCGCGAGGCGCTGGCCGCCGACGAGCCGGGGGCCGGGATCGTGCAGTTCATCGACGCGCGCGGACCGGCCGAGCGGCTGACCCTGCGCGCGGCGCGCGCGCTGGCCTCGGCCGATGTGCTGGTCTGCGACGAGGACGCCCATGCCGATGTGCTGGCCCTGGCCCGGCGGGACGCCGAGCGCCGCGGTCCGCAATCCGTCGACGCCCTGGCGGCGCTGGCGGGCGAGGGCCTGCAGGTGGCCCGGCTGGTCACCGGCGAAGCCTGGCGGACGGAGCAGGCGGCGTTGGACGAGGCGGGGGTCGGCACCGAGGTGCTGGCTGTGGCAAGGTAAATTACCCGGGTATAATTGACTCCTGATTTTGTCCGGGTAAAACGCCGGCATGAGCAATCCGATCCCTGAGGACCTGCGCCCGGCGGTCGACCGTGGACTCCTGGCGGCGTTCGGCACGACCGAGCTCGACTCCGCGACAGCGATGTCGGGCGGGCTGTCGGGCGCGGCGGTGTTCCGTATCCGGGTGGGTGGGATCGGCTACGCGCTGCGCCTGACGTTGAGCCGCGATCGGTTGCGCGATCCGGCGCGAGGGTTCGCCTGCATGCGGACGGCGGCGCAGGCCTGTCTGGCACCGACAGTGCGCTATGCCTGCGCCGAGGACGGGGTGGCGATCATGGATCTCGTCGAGGCGCAGCCTCTGTTCAGCTACCCAGGCGACGGCGGCCCGCTGATCGTCGAGCTGGCCCAGACCGCGCGGCTGCTGCACGAGACCGCGGCCTTCCCGCCGCTGGTCGACTACCTGGCCGGCATCGGTGAGCTGATCGGGCAGCTGCAGACCGGCGGCCTGATCGAGGCGGCCGCGAGCGACGAGCTTGCCGAGCGGTTCACGGCCCTGGCCGGGGTCTACAAGACCGCGCCTGGCGACCAGGTTTCCAGCCACAACGACATCAATCCCGGCAACGTGGTCTATGACGGCCGGCGGCTGTGGCTGATCGACTGGGAGGCGGCGTTCCTGGCCGACCGCTATGTCGACCTGGCGACCATCGCCAATTGGTTCGTGCGCGAGCCCCGGCACGTCGAGAGGCTGCTGGAGACCTATTTCCGGGCGCTGCCGACCTCCGAACAGCGGGCGCGGTTGGAGGTGATGCGGGTGGTCAACCACGTCTTCGCCGCGGTGATCTTCCTCAATTCGGCGCGCGACGAGCGACCCGGGGCCGAGCTCGCCGACGCGACGCTGGCCGGGCCCTCGCTGGCGCAGATGCACGCCGGCCTGGGCTCGGGCGAGGTCAGCTTCGCCCGCTGGGACGACCGCATCGCCTACGGCAAGGCGCGGCTCGGCGCGGCGCTGGTCGGCCTGCGGACGGAAGCCTTCGCTGAAGCCCTGGCAAGGGTGGCCTAGACCCTCGTCGCCTAGGTTGGTTCGGGCCCGGCACGACGAAGGGTCTATCTTTTGCCAAGTGTCTTGAGCGATCGGCGATTCAAGCGAACCGCCGATCGCTCTAGGTCACCCCGTGCAGCGGCCGGCCATTGGTCTCCGGGATCAGGAACAGGCACACCACCACCGCCACCAGGGTGAAGGCGAAGGGGTACCAGAGGCCCGAATAGATATCGCCGACCGAGGCGACGATGGCGAAGGCGGTGAACGGCACGAAGCCGCCCACCCAGCCGGTGCCGATGTGGTAGGGCAGCGACAGCGCCGTGTAGCGGATCCGCGTCGGGAACAGCTCCACCAGGGTCGCGGCGATCGGGCCGAACAGGGCCGTGGCGGCGACCACGAAGATCATCAGCACCCCAAAGGCGCCGGGAAGGTTCATCCGCGCGGGATCGGCCTTGGCGGGATAACCGGCGCGGGCCAGACCCGCCTTGATCTGCGTCTCGACGCTGGTCTTCACCGCCTTGGCGACGTCCTTGGGCAGGCCTGAGGCGCTGGCCGACTGGATGGTCGCCAGGCCCACCCGCACCATGGCCGCCCGGTCCGGCGCCCCGGTCCGGTTGACATAGGAGACCCCGGCGTTGGCCAGGGTGGACTTGGCGATGTCGCAGGAGGTTGTGAAGCTGGACTTGCCGATCGGGTCGAACTGCAGGGAGCAGTCGTCGGGGTCGGCGATCACCGTGGCCGGGTTGGCGCGCTGGGCCTCGGCCAGCGCCGGGTTGAGCGTCTGGGCCAGCATGTGGAAGCCGGGGAAATAGGCGATCAGCATCAGGGTCATGCCGAACAGCATCACCGGCTTGCGGCCCACGCGATCGGAGAACCAGCCGAAGAAGACGTACAGCGGAGCGCTGGCCGCGACGATGGCCATCATCAGGGCGTTGATGGTGGCGGGCTCCACCTTCAGGAACTTCTCCATGAAGGTCTGCACGTAGAAGAAGGCCGTGTACCAGACGGCGCCTTGGGCGAACATGATGCCGACCAGGGCCAGGATGACGACCTTCAGATATTTCCAGCGGCCGAAGGCTTCCATGAGCGGCGCCTTGGACTGGGTCCCTTCGGCCTTCATGGCCTCGAAAGCCGGGCTCTCGGTGAGCTTCATGCGCATGAAGATCGACACCACCAGCAGGGCCGAGGATAGCAGGAACGGGATGCGCCAGCCCCAGGCGTCGAAGGCGCCGGGGCCGAACCATTTGCCGAGCGCCAGGCGGGTGACCAGGATCACCAGCAGGGCGGCGAACAGGCCGAAGGCGGCGGCGGTCTGCACCCAGCTGGTCGAGCGGCCGCGGGCGTCGTCCGTGGTGTGCTCGCAGACGTAGGTCGCCGCCCCGCCGTATTCTCCGCCCAGCGAGAAGCCCTGCAGGATGCGCATGAGCAGCAGCAGGATCGGGGCGATGACGCCCGCGGTGGCGTAGCTGGGGAGCAGGCCGATGGCCACGGTCGCGCCGCCCATCAGGACCACGGTGACCAGGAATGCGCCTTTGCGTCCGACGATGTCGCCAATGCGGCCGAACGCCAGCGCGCCCACCGGGCGGAACGCGAAGCCCGCGCCGAACAGGGCCAGCGCGGCGATATAGCCGGCGGTGTCGTTGAGGCCGGAGAAGAAGGTCTTGGAGATGACCTGGGTCAGGCTGCCGAAGACGAAGAAGTCGTACCACTCGAAGGTGGCCCCGGTGGCCGAGGCGGCGACCACGGTGCGCAGGCTGGCCGCCTTGACCGGCGTCGGCATCCCGTCAACGGCGATGTCCGCCATGATGGTTCATCTCCCCAGACCTTGAGCGCAAAGGCTTAGCACCCGTTCGCGGGAGGTTGGAAGCGGCCTCCGCTCCCCCTCGCTGCGCTCGGGGAGAGGAGGGGTCAGCGCGTCGGGATGGGGACTTCGCCGCGGTAGTCGTAGAAGCCGCGGTTGGCCTTGCGGCCGAGCCAGCCGGCCTCGACGTACT
>JANXXK010000287.1 GCA_025350685.1 Alphaproteobacteria bacterium
CGTGTTTAGGCAGGAATACCGGCTGATGACCGGCCAAGACGCCTTCGCGCGCGACGAGGTCGGGCGGGTGGTCGCACTAGCCTGGGATTTTCTCGGTCTGACGAACACTAACGTCGTCAATTAAGGGATAGTCGGGCGTCCCCGGAGCGTACCTTAAGGGCCGCTTGCCGCTGACGGCGCATCGCCGAATCTTCCCGTTCTACCGGCGTGCGGCGCCAGTCGGAGACACAAATTATGTCTAAAATATCTTACCGGATCCCAGTACCGATTTTCGGGGGCGAAATCTGCTTCGAGGCATAGGCTCGGGCTCTACCGATTCAAAGACACGTTCGGAGGCCTTCTCCGAGGGGCGGTCAGCCAGGCGCTGGACCTTGTTCCGTCATGCGCTCACCCCTCTGTTCGCATTGTCACCACTATTGACTTTCCGTTCGGAAAGTCCAGATTGGCGCCGACTTTCCGGTTGGAAAGTATTGGCCGGAGATGCGGATGAAGAGGATCATTATCGTCGTCGACGGCGGCTACGCCGGAACCGCGCTCGCCCGGACGATGGACGACGCGGCCGAGGTTCAGCTGATCGAGGCGCACAACTGCTTCGTGCATAATGTCGCGGCTATTGGCGCGGTCGCGGACCCGTCGCTGCACGAGCAGATGATCATCGACCCCGAAGTCGTCGGCCTGGCTGGCATATTGCCCGACGAACGGGCTCGTTACACAACGCCTGAGGCCTTCACCGAGCTGGCCCAACCGCCGGACGGCGCTCCGGGCCCGAAGCTGTCCTTTCCCGCGCCGGCTTACGCCGCCATACTCGCGGTCGGCGACGCTCAGGTCCTCGCCACCGCCAGCGAACCGGAAACGCTGGTCAAGTCAGAGTATCAATCGTGAAGGTCGTTATCGGCGGCGCCGGCATCGGCGGCCTGGCCGCCGCCTTGGCGCTACATCAGATAGGCGTAGAGGTGGAGGTCTATGAACGCGCATCCGAGCTTGGCGAGGTCGGAGCCGGCGTTCAGGTGGGGCCGAACGGCGCGCGCGTTCTGCATGCCCTGGGCCTGGCTGATGCGCTCGAGGCGGTGGCTTTTCGTCCACAGGCTGTCGAACTGCGTCTGCACCGTTCCGGATTTATGGTGGCCCGCACGCCCCTCGGCGCTGCCACGCACCAACGCTACGGCTTCCCCTACTACCATCTTCATCGGGCCGATCTGCATCGGATCCTCGAGGCCGCGGTGAGGCGCCGCTGCGGCGCCGGCGCCATACGACTGGGACGCGAGGTCGCTGGTGTCGAGCAGGACCAAGATGGCGCTGCGCTGGTCCTTGATGATGGAACGCGGGCCAGAGCCGACGCCGTTGTCGGCGCTGATGGAATCCATTCGAACGTCCGCACGGCTGTGCTGGGTCCTGAACACCCGGAGTTCACCGGCCACGTCGCCTGGAGAGGTGTCATACCCGTTGAGCGCCTGCGGGGCGTGGAGCTGCGGCCCGTCGTCACAAGCTGGATGGCGCCCCATAGCCATGCCGTTACCTACCTTGTCCGCGGGGGCGCGATGGTAAACTTTGTGGGGGTCACCGAACACAACGCCTGGAAAAGCGAGTCCTGGACGGAGCGAGGAGAGAAGGCGCAACTGTCCGCGGATTTCGCGTCTTGGCATCCTACCGTGCGATCGATCGTCGAGGCGATCGACGAGCCTTTCCGATGGGCGCTGTTCGCAAGGGCGCCGCTGGAAAATTGGAGCGTCGGGCGGGTTACCCTCTTGGGCGACGCGTGCCACCCGATGCTGCCTTACCTGTCGCAGGGAGCCGTGATGGCGATCGAGGACGGCTATGTCCTGGCGCGGTGCCTCCAGGCGCGGGGGGCTGATTTACCGGCTGCCCTTAGGCTTTACGAGACCCTTCGGCTCGCCAGGACCACCAAGGTGCAGGCCGGGGCAAGGGCCGCCGGTGCGCGGTTTCATCTAGCTGACCCGCTGGTGCGGCTGGCTACATTCGGACGGCTTAGCCTGGGCAGCCGGCTTGCGCCGGCGCGCGCGATGGCCGCCAACGATTGGTTGATGGGCTATGACGCCACCGCCCAGGTCGCGTAAGTCCCCAGGCGCACCACCGATCCTGGGAGGCGCGTATAGAGATCAAGGGTGCGGTGGGTGTTTTCAAACTAACCGCCCTACGAGCCGATCTTCACGCCGTCTTCGGCCGCCCAATTCGAGGCGGGCGATGTTGCTTCGCTTCAAAGCGAAACCAAAAGGGATGGCGATGTCGGAACGGACTTTTGTGCTTGTGCATGGCGCTTGGCATGGCGGCTGGTGCTATCGCAAGGTGAGCCAACGGCTGTGATCTTACGGACATCAAGTGTTCACGCCGACGTTGACGGGGCTGGAAGAGCGATCTCACCTCTCTCAGTGGCCCACTAACCTATCGACACATATCCAAGACGTGGTGAAAGTGATCGCCTGGGAGGACTCGAGCGACGTCATTCCGTGTGGCCATTCCTACGGCGGGATGGTGGTCTCGGCGGTGGCTGACCAGTTGGCGGAACGCATCTCGACGCTGGTCTACCTTGGCGCATTTGTCCCAGACGAGAGCGGCGAGTCGCTGACCTCTATACTCGGGCCAGACGCGCTGGCTCCTTCCCTGGAGCGGGGTCGAAGTCGATGGCTTGTCCGTGCCTGCGATCCCGGCGGCGGTCTTCAACGCAAATGAAGCTGACAGCGCCTGGGTCGATGCAAAGTGCGTTCGCCAGCCCGGCGCGACCATGATGGAGGGTATACGACTGAATCGCTGCGACGCCGGCATCGCGGATCGCCACTACGTGGTGGCGACTGGGTGGGGGTTCTCCCGGCGGCCCGACGCCGTTCCATCGCCTGTATGAACGGTTTGCTCAAGACCCGACATGGC
>JANXXK010000294.1 GCA_025350685.1 Alphaproteobacteria bacterium
CGCCGCGGACGCAGCCGCCGCGCTCACCGCCGCAGGCCTGGGCCCGGTGACGGTCGCCCAGCCGGACTTCGTCTTCGATGTGGACTGCGCGGCTATTTCAACGTTGGAAGATCGGGTTCTTTGACGGATCCGTCAAAAGACGGCGTAAATTACCGCACCCTCGCGAAAAACTGATCAGGACGTGCCGAGAGCCGCGCTCCGGGCCGTTGACTCGGGCACAAAATTGCCCTCTCTTCCCCTCGCGAGAGACACGAAGGCGCAAGTCCTGAGGTCTCCGGCGTTTCGGGGAGGAAACGCCCGCTCATTCTAGAGCGAACTGCTCAAAATCCGGCCCGCTGCGATTATCCCCCGCAGCGGGCCCAATTTTTGTCTCGAGCCTTTTTGACTCACCCGTCAAGAGTTACCAGATCCTCACCCTATCCGCCGGCGCGACGTACATCTTGTCGCCGGCCTTGAGCCCGAAGGCGTCATAGAAGGCGTCGATGTTGCGCACTGGCACATCGACCCGGGCTGGCTCCGGCGAGTGCGGGTCGGAGACCAGCTGCTGGCGCAGCGCATCGTCCCGCGTCTTGCCGCGCCAGACCTGCGCCCAGCCGAGGAACACCCGCTGATCGCCAGTGAGCCCGTCGATGATCGGCGCCGGGCGGCCATGCAGGGAAGTGTGGTAGGCGTCGAGCGCCAGCAGCAGGCCACCGAGGTCGGCGATGTTCTCGCCCATGGTCAGGTCGCCATTGATCTTGGCGCCCGGAAGCACCTCGAAGGCGCCGTATTGCGCGCCCAGCCTCTTGGCCCGGACCTCGAACTTTGCCGCGTCCTCGGCGGTCCACCAGTCGGTGAGCTTGCCGGCGCCGTCGTAGCGGCGGCCCTGGTCGTCGAAGCCGTGGGTCAGCTCGTGGCCGATAACCCCCCCGACGCCGCCATAGTTGATCGCCATGTCGCCGTCGGGATCGAAGAACGGCGGTTGCAGGATGGCGGCGGGGAAGACGATCTCGTTGCCGACGGGATTGTAATAGGCGTTGATCGTCGGCGGGGTCATGCCCCACTCGGACTTGTCCACCGGCCCGCCCAGCCGGCCAGCGCGGAAATCCCAGTCGAAGACGACAGCGTTTTTCACGTCGCCATAAAGATCGCCGTCCTTGATCGTCAGGCCGGAATAATCGCGCCACTTGTCGGGATAGGCGATTTTGACGGTGACGGCGGAAAGCTTCTCCAGAGCCTTGGCCTTGGTCGCTGGACTCATCCAGTCGAGCCTTTCGATGCGGCCCTTCATGGCGGTTCGGATGTCGGCCACCAAGCCGAGCATCTTGGTCTTGGACTCCGGCGGGAAATAGGCCTGGACATAGATCTTGCCCAGCGCCTCGCCGATCTGATTGTCGACCAGGATCACGCCGCGCTTCCAGCGGGGCGCCTCGGTCTTGGCGCCGGACAGCACCGCGCTGTGGAACTCCCAGTGCGCTTTGTCGAAGGCCCTGGAGAGATAAGGCGCGGCCTGGTCGGCGAGCGAGAATGCCTGCCAGGCCTTCAGCGTCTCAATCGGGGTCTTGGCGTAGATCGCCGCGATCTTCGGGAAGGCGGGCTTTTCCCGCACCACCACATGGTCGACCGTTGCGAGGCCCGCGCCGGCCATAAACGCGGCCCAGTCGAAGTCCGGCGCCAACTCGGCCACCTTGGCCGTAGCATAGGGGTTGTACATGGCGTTGTCGTCCCGCTGGTCAGCCTTGGTCACCGAGACGCGGGCGATCTCGGTCTCCAGGGCGACGATGGCCTTGGCGTTGGCCGCCGGGTTCGGCCATCCGGCGAGTGTCAGCATTTGGGCGACATAGGCCTGGTATTTGGCCTTCTGCGGCGCGAAGGAGGCCTCCAGGTAATAGTCGCGGTCCGGCAGGCCGAGACCTGCCTGGCCCAGGTAGACGGCGTAGTGGTCCGGGTCCTTGGCGTCCGCCTGCACGCCGGCGCCGAAGACGCTGCCGCCGAAGGCCTTCATTGAGGCGCCCATGGTTCGGGCGACGTCGGCGCGGGTCTTTTCGCCCTTGATGGCGGCCATGTCGGCGGTCATCGGCTTCTTGCCGAGCGCTTCAACCTTGGTCTCGTCCGTGAACGAACGGTAGAGCGCACCTACCTTTCCGTGCTCGCCTGTGGCGGTCTTGTCGGCGGCGGCCTGCTCGACCACCGCGCGCATACGGTTTTGCGAGAGCTCGTTCAGCTTGTCGAAGGCGCCGAAGCGCGAGCGGTCTGCCGGGATCTCCAGCGTCTTCACATAGCCCCCGTTGGCGTAGGTGTAGAAGTCCTGGCCGGGGGAGACGGCGGGATCGCGGCCAGCGAGGTCGAAGCCCCAAGTCCCCATGCGCGGCGCCTTGGCGAGTTCGGCGGCGGTCAGGGGCGGCGCCTCGACGGTGGCCGTCACCGGCTTGGCGGGCTTGGCCTTGGGCTTGGCGACGTGGTGCTTCGGGGCGGCCGTGGGCGCTTCGGTCTCCGCCGAGGCGGCGGCGGCAACGATCATGGCGGCCACCGCAGCAGCGCCGAACCAGAGGGTCTTCATGAGCAGGGGTCTCGAAGGTTGATGTGAGCCGACCATGCCCCGGACCCGGCGTCACAGGGCGTTACATTTTCGTCAGGAAGACGAACGGGCCAGACGGCGCGATCAGTGGCTCATGTGGTCCATCTCGGACATCGCCCCAGGCGGTCCCATGCCGGCGCTGACCTTGAACGCCACCTTGAGCCTGGCGCCGCTGGAGAAGGTGAGCGTCGCCGGCGCCTGGTCGCCAGGCTTCAGGGTCCGGGTCAGGCCGAACAGCATGAGGTGATGGGCCCCGGGCCCGAAAACCACCTGGCCGCCGGCAGGGACCGGGACGCGGTCCTCCTTCCGCATCGACATCACCGCGCCGGACATCGAGGACGCGTGCATCTCGATCCGGCCGGCGACGGGGCTTTGCACTCCCACCAGCGTATCGGCGACGGCTCCGTGGTTAGCGAGCGTCATGTAGCCGACGCCATTGGTTCCCGCGACCGCCGGCCGGCTCCAGGCGCCGGTCACCTGAAGGGCTGGCGCAGCCGCGACGGCGGACGTGGTCAGGGCGGCGAGCATGAGGACGGCGGCTGTTGGAACCTTCAAGACGGACACCTCGGTTGGGACGGCGGCTCCTCTTAGGCCCTTGCGGCGATTTCTCAAGCCGCCCGGGTGGGCCATAGTCGCTGCACGCCAACCGGAGCCGCCATGCCCGTCCACGTCCAGCCCGGCGCCTACAAGGACGTGGTGCTGTTCCTGGCCACCGCCGGCGTTGTCGTGCCGCTGTTCCGCCGCTGGCGGATCTCGCCGATCCTGGGCTTCCTGGGCGCGGGCGTCCTTCTCGGGCCACATGGACTCGGGGCGCTGGTTCCCGACGCGCCGTGGCTGAGCGCGCTGACCATCGACAATCCCGATGAGGTGGGCCAGCTCGCCGAGTTCGGCGTGGTGTTCCTGCTGTTCATGATCGGGCTGGAACTCTCCTGGGAGCGGCTTCGGACGATGCGCCGGTTCGTCTTCGGCCTGGGCGCGTTGCAGGTGATCCTGAGTCTGACCGCCACGGCGGGGGCGGCCATGTGGCTGGGCGAGCCGCCGGGGGCGGCCGTCGCCATCGGCGCGGCGCTCGCGCTTTCGTCGACGGCCATCGTCATGCCGATCCTGGCTGAGCAGAAGCGCCAGCATTCGCTCGCCGGCCGCTCGACCTTCTCAGTGCTGCTGTTCCAGGACCTCGCGGTGGCGCCGATCCTAGTGACGCTGACCCTGCTCGGCCGGCGCGGGATCAAGAGCTTTACGCCCGACCTGTTCCTGGCCTTCGCCCCGGCGGTGCTCGGGATCGTGCTGTTGCTGGTGGTGGGCCGCGTGGTGCTCCGTCCGATGCTCCGCTCGGTGGCTCGCGCCAAGAGCGAAGAGCTGTTTGTCGCCGCCTGCCTGTTGGTGGTCATCGGCTCGGGCCTAGTCAGCGCCCTCACCGGCCTGTCCATGGCGCTCGGCGCCTTCATCGCCGGGCTGCTGCTCGCCGAAACCGAGTTCCGCCACGAGGTCGAGGTGACCATTGAGCCGTTCAAGGGCCTGCTGCTCGGCCTTTTCTTCCTTTCCATCGGCATCGGGCTGAACCTGCCGCTGCTGGCCGCCCGTCCGCAGGAGGTGTTGGGCGCGGCGGCGGGGCTGACGGCGGTCAATGGCGCGGTGGTGTTCGCCCTGGGCAGGGTCTTCAGGATGCGATGGCGCGCGGCGGCCGAGGCGGCCCTGCTGCTGGCCGGCGCCGGTGAATTCGCCTTCGTGATCCTTGGCCAGGCCATGGACCAGAGGTTGGTCGACCGCACCACCGGCCAGGCGTTGATCGTCGCGGCGACGCTTTCCATGGCGACCATCCCGCTGCTGGCGGCTCTCGGCGCGCGGATCGGCGGGCGGCGGATCGTGCCCGCCGACGTGGCGGAATCCGCCAATGTCGAGAAGGGCGAGACGCCGGAGACTCCCCGGGTGCTGATCGCCGGTTACGGCCGCGTCGGCCGCCTGGTGGGCGAGATGCTGCGGCGGCACGATATCGCCTGGGTGGCGGTGGAGCAGGACGCGCGCCTGGTGGAAGCCGGCCGTCACGCCGGGGAGACGCTCTTCTATGGCGATGCGGCGCGGCCCGACTTCCTGGCCCGTTGCGGCCTGGGCGACGCGCCTGCCCTGGTGGTGACCATGGACGATCCGGACGGCGCTGAGGCCATCGTCTCGGTGGCCCGGGCGCTGCGTCCGGACCTTACCATCGTTGCGCGCGCCCGCGACGCCCGTCACGCCCAGCGGCTCTACGATCTGGGCGCCACCGATGCGGTGCCCGAGACTGTGGAGGCGAGCCTGCAGCTCTCCGAGGCCTTGCTTGTCGAGATCGGCGTGCCGATGGGCCTGGTGATCGCGTCCATTCACGAGCGGCGGGATGAATACCGCAAGGCGCTGAACCGGCCGGACGCGCTCGGCGGCCGCACCCGCGCCCGGCGGGCGAATCGCTTGGCCTGAGTGGCGCCGAAACCCTGTGGGCGGTCCGGGGGCAACGGTCCGCGTCGCGCGCAAGGGGCGGGAACCAAGCGCCGACGTCGGCGTTTCACGGCTAGCGCAGACAGGGCGCACGTCGAAGGGGGGGCGAAATGGCCCATGGGCTACAAGCCGGCACGTCGGCCACCGAGGGTGCGAACGCGGCCCGCTTCGGCGACGCCATGGCAATTTTTCAAGTTATTCCAGGGCTTTCC
The DNA here is from genome assembly GCA_025350685.1 of Alphaproteobacteria bacterium. Taxonomy (GTDB): domain Bacteria; phylum Pseudomonadota; class Alphaproteobacteria; order Caulobacterales; family Caulobacteraceae; genus Phenylobacterium. Next base: position 5,236 of record JANXXK010000294.1, read on the forward strand.
ATGGTACGGATTCACATGGGTGAATCGTTGCGGAAGGTCTTCGGCAAGGATGACGACCGCAAGGCGAGCGCCAGTCGCGCCGACGATCGGTCTTCGGGGAAATCTGGTGCTCGACGCGAAGTTGATTGCCGAGGGGGTAGTCGTATAGCGTCGTGAACCAGGATCGCGGGCCGGTGCGATTGGGCCGTAAGTGTGGCTTCGGCGACACTTACGCAATCAGCCGGCCTTGTTATAAGAAAAGCTGGGTCATTCGGCCGCAGCGCTGAGGGCAACAAGAGGGCTCTGATAATGAAGTTCAAACTCCTGGCAGGGGCCGCAATCGCCGCGGCGTTCGTGGCGTCCGGCGCCTCAGCCCAAGTTGGCTGGTATGGCGCGGTCGATCTTGGCTACCACTGGCCGGAAGGCATCAAGGGCGACTCGTCCAATCTGGCCGCCAACGGCGCCGCTTATTCATGGCGCTTCAACCAGAAGGATGACTGGGCCGCGTTCGCCCGCCTCGGCTATCAGTTCACCGACCACTGGCGCGTCGAGCTCGAGGGCGGCTATCGCCCCGGCGACATCGATTCGGTCCGCGGCGGCACGAACCAGGCCGTCTTGGGCCTCTGCACCGTCGGAGTGGTCCGCACCGCAGCCGCGCCGGACTGCGGCAAGCCGGACGGCAAGATCGAGTCCTGGACGGTCATGGGCAACGTGATCTACGACATTCTGCCTGGCTCGACCCTCGACCCGTTCGTGGGTGCCGGCATCGGCGTCAACCACATCTCGATGATTGCCGATGGCCAGTTCTCCAACGTCACTGGCGTGATCACGCCCATCGGCGGGGCGAACCCACCGTTCCAGAACTTGCACATCGACGACAGCGACACGGTCTTTGCCTGGCAACTGCTGGGTGGCGTGGCCTGGCAGGCGACCGATCGCCTGAAGATCGATGCGACCTACCGCTTCCTCAGCGGCTCGGATGGTCACTTCGCTTCGGAAGGCACCAGCGCCCTCCAACCGGGGGTCTTCACGGGGAAGTACCGCGACCAGTCAGTGACGCTGGGCCTGCGCTATTCGTTTGCGGCGCCGCCGCCTCCGCCTCCCCCGCCGCCTCCGCCCCCGCCGCCTCCCCCGCCGCCTCCGCCTCCGCCTCCGCCTCCGCCGCCGCCGCCTCCGCCGCCGGCCTATGAGGCCAAGCAGTTCATCGTCTACTTCCCGTTCGATCAGTCCATTCTGACGCCGGAAGCCCAGTCGGTGGTCCAGGAAGCGGCCAACTACGCTTCGGCCGGTCACGCGACCAAGGTCGTGGTCGTCGGTCACACCGACACCTCCGGCTCGGTGGCCTACAACGTCCGCCTGTCGGAACGCCGCGCCAAGGCCGTGGCTGACGCCCTGGTCGGCATGGGCGTCGCCCAGACCGCCCTGTCGGTTGACTGGAAAGGCAAGAGCCAACCCGCGGTCGCCACCGGCGACGGCGTGAAGGAACCGCTGAACCGCCGCTCCACGATCGACATCAACTTCTGATCTCGATCACCGAGCGATCGGTAGAGTTAGCGAGAGCCCGGCCGAAAGGCCGGGCTCTTTGCTTTTCAGCGCCCTCCAAGACGGGCAGGGGAAACCCACAGAGCCTTGCGTTTGGCGCACGCCTTTCCCATTAGTCCCGGCAAACGCGCGGAACAGACATGCCCTTCGATTACCTGGACGAGGTAAAATTTGCGGACGAGCGGACGGCGGTGGCCGTCGCTCTGGCGGCCCGGCCGCTGGGTCAGGAAGATCGCGCCGCGGCGCTCGAGGAGGCCGTGGCGCTGGTCCGCGCGGCCCGTCGCGGGGCGAAGAAGCAGGGCGTCGTCGAGAGCTTCCTGCAGGAATTCAGCCTGTCGACACGGGAGGGCCTGGCGCTGATGTGCCTGGCCGAGGCGCTGCTGCGGACCCCCGATGAAGAGACCCGCGACCAGCTGATCGCCGAGAAGATCGCGTCGGCCGACTGGGCGAGCCACGCCGGGGCCTCCGACTCCCTGCTGGTCAACGCCTCCACCTGGAGCCTGATGCTCACCGGCAAGCTGATCGATCCGGACGAGGAAGCCGGCGCCGATCTGCCTGGGTTCGTCCGTCGATTGGCCGGGCGTCTCGGCGAGCCGGTGATCCGGCGCGCGGTGGGCGCGGCGGTGAAGATCATGGGCGAGCAGTTCGTGCTGGGAGCCACCATCGAAAAGGCCATCAAGCGCGCCGCCGCCGATGGCTTCGTCTGCTCCTTCGACATGTTGGGCGAGGGCGCCCGCACTGAGGCTGACGCCGACCGCTATGAGGCCGCCTACGCTGCGGCGTTGCAGGTGGTTGGCAAGCACGCCGGCAAGACTGGAAATGCCCGGGGGCCCGAGGCCGGCCACGGGGTTTCGGTGAAGCTCTCGGCGCTGTCGCCACGCTATGAAGCGCGCCAGCCAAACCGGGTGTGGGGTGAGCTCTACCTGCGGATCAAGCGTTTGGCCGTCTTGGCGGCGAAGGCCGACATCAACCTGACATTGGACGCCGAGGAGGCCGACCGCCTGGCGATATCGCTGGAGATCCTCGAAAAGCTGGCGGGAGAGGCGGAGCTCGGCGCTTGGAAGGGGCTCGGCTTGGCGGTTCAGGCCTACCAGAAACGCGGGCCGCAGGTGATCGAGGCGGTGGCCGGTATCGCGCGGTCCTCGAGCCGGCGGCTGATGGTGCGCTTGGTGAAGGGCGCCTATTGGGATTCGGAAGTGAAGCGGGCCCAGGTGGCGGGCCTGCCGGGCTATCCCGTCTACACGACCAAGGCGGCGACGGACCTTTCCTATTTGGTCTGCGCCCGAACCCTGCTTGGCGCGGCGCCGGCGCTCTACGGACAGTTCGCCACCCACAACGCCCACACGCTGGCGGCCATCCGGGTGATGGCCAAGCAGGCCGGTCTGTCCCCGGAATACCAGCGGCTGCATGGCATGGGCGAGGCGCTCTACGCCGGCGCCCGTGAGCGCTATGGCGACTTCCCGCTCAGGGTCTATGCGCCGGTGGGCAGCCATGAGGATCTGCTGCCCTATCTGGTGCGCCGTCTGCTGGAGAACGGCGCCAACACCTCGTTCGTCCACGCCCTGCTGGACGAGCGCACGCCGGTGGAAAAGGTGGTTGCGGATCCGATCTCCCTGGTCGAGGCGACTGGCGGCGCGCCGCACGCGCGCATCCCATTGCCGGCCGATCTGTATGGCCCGAGCCGGCGGAATTCTCAGGGCCTGGACCTGTCGATCGCCGAGGTTCGCACGGCTCTGTCGAGCGCCGTGGCGGGTCTGCCGGAACTCGAGGCCGGACCAATCGTCCGTAGAAAGATGATTAACGCGCCGGCCGAGGCGAAGGTGTCGCCGTCGGACCTGAAGCAGGTGATCGGCAAGGTCTCATCTGCAACGCCCGAGCACGTCGATGCAGCCTATGCCGCCGCTCGCGCCGCACAGCCGGCCTGGGATGCGCTCGGCGGCGAGGGCCGCGCGCCCGTGCTGCGGGCCATGGCCGATGCGCTGGAGGCGAACCGCGAAACCTTGATCGCCATCTGCGCGCGCGAAGCCGGCAAGACGCTGGCCGACGGCGTGGCCGAGGTGCGTGAGGCCGCCGACTTCTGCCGCTACTACGCGAGCCTCGCCGAGCGGCAGTTCGGCGCGCCAGAGACCCTCAAGGGTCCGGTGGGGGAGACCAACCAACTCTCCTTGCATGGGCGCGGCGTGTTCGCCTGCATCAGCCCATGGAACTTCCCCTTGGCGATCTTCACCGGCCAGATTGCCGCCGCGCTGGCCGCTGGCAACGCGGTCCTCGCCAAGCCCGCCGAACAGACGCCGCTGATCGCGGCGGCCGCGGTGCGCCTGTTCCATGCGGCCGGACTCGATGCGGACCTGCTGCATCTCCTGCCCGGCGATGGCGGTACGATCGGCCAGGCGCTGGTGGCTCACCCGGCCTGCGCGGGCGTAGCCTTCACCGGCGGCACGGACACCGCCTGGGCGATCAACCGCACGCTGGCGGCGCGCACGGGCCCCATCGTCCCGCTCATCGCCGAGACCGGCGGGCTCAACGCCATGTTCGTCGACACGACCGCGCTGCGCGAACAGGTGATCGACGACGTGATCGCCTCGGCCTTCGGCTCGGCCGGTCAGCGCTGCTCGGCGCTGCGCATGCTGTTCGCGCCGCACGACACGGCCGACGCTCTGATCGAGGGCCTGGCGGGCGCCATGGACGCCCTGGTGGTAGCCGACCCGGCGGATCCGCAGACGGATATCGGCCCGGTGATCGACGAGGACGCGCGTGCGGCCCTGGCCGCCCACCGCGAGCGCCTGGGCCGCGAGGCGAAGATCCTGCACGAGATCGCCGGGCCGGCCGGCGGCCACTTCTTCGGCCCCGTGCTGGCGGAGATCCCCTCGGCGGCCTTCCTGCAGAAGGAAGTCTTCGGGCCGATCCTGCACGTCGTTCGCTATGATCCGCATGATCTGGCCACCGCAGCCGCGCCGCTGGCCGCGGCCGGCTACGGCCTGACCCTCGGCGTCCACAGCCGCATCGAGGCCTTCGCCGCCGCCGTGCGCGCCGCGGTGCCGGCTGGCAACGCCTATGTGAACCGCTCGATGATCGGCGCGGTGGTCGGCGTCCAGCCGTTCGGCGGCGAGGGCCTGTCCGGCACCGGCCCCAAGGCCGGCGGACCCAATGCCCTCTTGCGCTATGCCGTGGAGCGCGCGCTCAGTGTCAACATCGCCGCCCAGGGCGGAGACCCCGCGCTGCTCAACCTCAATCCCTAGGGCGCCGGCAGGGGATTCTCACAGTCTCGTGAGCGGGGGTGCGTCAACGCCTGCCAAGTCGTTGATCTGCCGAGGGGCGGCCTTCGGATTAACCTTTGGTTTACGAAAAAATCTGGCCGCCCGGGAGGCCGCCTCATTGACGAGTCATTAGGACGGGTGCCCCATATGTAGGTTGTTCGGGCGTGTCGCCACACAACATGTAGGGGGCGGGACAGGTTTTCGGAAAAGCCGGTCCTACAGGGGCATAGGTCAGGGACGATGAGTGAAGCGGCGCAAGTTGGGATTGCCGAGTCTATTGAACGGGTTGTGGAGGCCGCTCAGCGGCCGCAGCTGCAGCTGGTCAGGAAGATCGAGGTCGATCGGTCGCGGGACGCCCTGCTGACCGATTTCGGCAAGACCACGCTCGAAGACCGCTACCTCCTGGCCGGCGAGAGCTACCAGGACATGTTCGCGCGGGTAGCCACGGCCTTCGCCGATGATGCCGACCACGCGCAACGGATTTACGACTACATCTCCAGGCTCTGGTTCATGCCCTCGACGCCGGTGCTGTCGAACGGCGGGGCGGGCCGGGGCCTGCCGATCTCCTGCTTCCTGAACGCGGTGCCTGACAGCCTGGAAGGCATCCAGGGCGTCTGGAACGAGAACGTCCACCTGGCGTCGAACGGCGGCGGTATCGGCACCTACTGGGGCGGCGTGCGCTCCATCGGCGAGAAGGTGAAGGGCGCGGGTCAGACCAGCGGCATCATCCCGTTCATCCGCGTGATGGACTCCCTCACGCTAGCGATCAGCCAGGGCTCGCTGCGCCGCGGCTCGGCGGCGGTCTACCTCGACATCCACCACCCGGAGATCGAGGAGTTCCTGGAGATCCGGAAGCCCTCAGGGGACTTCAACCGCAAGAGCCTCAACCTCCATCACGGAATCTCGATCTCTGACGAGTTCATGGAAGCGGTGCGGGACGGGGCGATGTTTGGCCTGCGCTCGCCGAAGACCAAGGATGTGGTCAAGGAGGTCGATGCGCGGACCTTGTGGCAAAAGATCCTCGAGATCCGCCTGCAGACCGGCGAGCCCTACCTGATCTTCTCCGACACCGTGAACCGGGCTATGCCGCAGCATCAGCGCGAGCTCGGCCTGTCGGTGCGCCAGTCGAACCTGTGCTCTGAGATCATGCTGCACACCGGCAAGGATCACCTGGGCAAGGAACGCACCGCCGTCTGCTGCCTCTCCTCGGTGAACGCTGAGACCTTCCTGGAATGGCGCGACCACCCGACCTTCATCGAGGACGTCATGCGCTTCCTCGACAACGTGCTGGAGGACTTCATCCAGCGCGCGCCGCCGGAGATGGAAAACGCCATCTATGCCGCCAGGCGCGAGCGTTCGGTGGGCCTTGGCCTGATGGGCTTCCACACCTTCCTGCAGGCGCAGAACGTGCCGTTCGAGAGCGCCCTGGCGAAGAGCTGGAACATGCGGCTCTTCAAGACGCTGCGCCGCCAGTGCGATGCGGCTTCGCGGACGCTGGCCGCCGAGCGCGGCCCCTGCCCGGACGCCGAGGAGCGCGGGATCATGGAGCGGTTCAGCCACAAGCTGGCGATCGCGCCCACCGCCTCGATCTCGATCATCTGCGGCGGCACGTCGGCCGGCATCGAGCCGATCCCGGCCAACATCTACAGCCACAAGACCCTGTCAGGGACCTTCGCGGTGAAGAACCCCTACCTGGAGCGGCTGCTGGACACGACCGGGCAGAATACGCCGGCCGTCTGGGACTCGATCCTGGAGAACGAGGGCTCCGTCCAGCACCTCGACTTCCTCAGTCAGGACGACAAGGACGTCTACAAGACCGCCTTCGAGATCGACCAGCGCTGGGTCGTCGAACTTTCCGCCGACCGGACGCCCGAGGTCTGCCAGTCCCAGTCGATCAACATCTTCCTGCCGGGCGATGTCGATAAGTGGGACCTGCACATGCTACATTTTTCGGCGTGGGAGCGGGGGTGCAAGTCGCTCTACTACCTGCGGTCCAAGTCGGTGCAGCGGGCGGCGCATGCAGGCACAGAGGTCCATGTGGCGGTTGAGGTCTCCGGGAACAAGACCGACTACGAGGAATGTCTCGCCTGCCAGTAGGCGGAGGCGACTGTTACTTATGCTGGTCTTATGGTCGCGCGCGAAACTTGCGGCCTATTGATCCATCGCATGTCGCGCCGAGGGTGGCATGAGATATGCAAGCCTCAGTTTTGACTCGGCAAAGCATGGGTCTCATGCCTACGCTGCAGCTGGGGAACCGCAACGCGATTGACGCCGTTTGCTGTGCAAGCAGCAGATTGAGTTGATGAGACAGCTGCGGGCTGGGAGAAACCAAATGCGGCCGCTGGCTATTCTGGCCACCGCCCTGACCTGCGCAGCGGGCTGCCCCGCCGGCGCGCAAACCCTTGTCACCCATCTGCAGACCGACGACGCGCTGGCGGCGACGATGCTGAACGACGCCGCGTTCGCGCCGCGCACCGCGGCCACCTCGGCCGACCCCATCGCCAGCCTGATCGAGCGCGAGGCCTATGCGCCAGGCGCGGGTCCGGTGCGCTGGACGAGCGGCGCGGTGCAACTCTCCCACCGCCCCGGCGGCCCGGTCGATTCGCTGCGGATCAGCGTCGGCGGCGCCCTGCACGCCCCCGGCGGCCTGCCGCTCAACCTGGAGCGCGCCCAGTTCCAGGCCGACGCCTACGAGGTCGCGCTGACCCGCGACTGGCCGGCGGCGCTGAAGTTCGAAGGCCGCCTCTTCGGCGTCGACCTGACCCCGCACGTGGGTGCCGGCGTCACCAACTTCGGCGGCGCCACGGCCGAAGCCGGCGCCACCCTTCGCCTGTCGCAGCGCGACACCGCCACGGCCGCCCGGCTGAAGGCGCTGGGCGTCGGCGATGGCTCAAGCTTCGGCGACCGCGGCCGCTGGTACCTGTTCGCCGCAGCGAGCGGCCGCGCGGTCGGCATGAACATGCTGCACAACGAGGCCGGGTGGGATCGGGCGGGCTGGACCACCGACGCCACCTCGTCCCTGGTCGGCGACGCCCAGCTGGGCGTCGGCTGGCGCAAGGGACCGCTGCAGACCTCGCTGGGCTACGTCCACCGCGAAGTGAAGGGCGCCCACATGATGTGGGGCCAGGACACGCCGAAGGACGACATGCTGGCCTTCTCGCTGTCGATCCGCCCGCGGAACTAGAGCCGGTCCCAGCCCTCGAAGAACGGATAGCGCTCGGCCCAGAGGGTGGCCAGGCGCGGGTCGGCGTCGACGCGGCGGACGACTTCGCCCAGGCCCGGGGCGACGGCATAGAACCGCTGACGGCGCGGGCGGAAGCGGGAGACCACGGCGACGTAGAGGTCGAGCGCGCCGAGCCGATCGCCCAGGATGTAGCGGCCGGGATCGGTCTGCCGCTCCATGATCGTCCAGCAGTCCAGGATGCGGGCCTCGATCCGCTCGCCCACGTCGACGTGCAGCGTCGGATCGGCCACCAGGCGCGAAGGGTCATCCTTCAGCCAGAAATGGGCGTAGATCGCCGAACTCACGAAGCTCATCCAGCGCAGATATTGCCCACGGGTCGCGTCGTGGACGCCGGGCGCCAGTCCCGCGGCGGGATGCAGCTCGGCGATCCGCATCAGGATCGCCGCACTCTCGGTCAGGGTCTCGCCATCCGGAAAGGTCAGCGATGGCACCTGGCGCATGGGATTGTTGGGGGCGACGCCCGCGGCGCTGTCGTCCGGCCGCGCGTCGGCCAGCTCATAGGCCGCCCCAGCCAGCCTCAGCGCCGCCTCGACGGCCACCGCGCCGGTCCCCGGCGCGCCCTGCAGAAGATATCCACCGTCCATCACAACCTCGTGCATAACTCAGACGAAAGCCCCTACATGCGGCGTCTGGCCGCTTTACCACCACAACATGTTGCGTCAGTGTGAAGGCTGACCACTCTCGCACCGCGGACCCGTCCGATGACCCAGCCGTCCTCCTCCTCCATCCGCGCCCTGCCCGGCCTGCTCACGCCCTCGGCCGCCTACAAGCCCTTCCGCTACCCCTGGGCCTACGACTTCTGGAAGAAGCAGCAGCAGGTCCACTGGATGCCCGAAGAGGTGCCGCTGGGCGAGGACTGCAAGGACTGGGCGACCAAGCTCAACGACCGCGAACGCAACCTGCTGACCCAGATCTTCCGCTTCTTCACCCAAAGCGACATCGAGGTGAACGACAACTACATGGAGCGCTACGGCCGGGTGTTCAAACCCACCGAGGTGAAGATGATGCTGGCCTCGTTCTCCAACATGGAGACGATCCACATCGCCGCCTACGCCCTGCTGCTCGAGACCATCGGCATGCCGGATGCGGAGTTCGCGGCCTTCCTGGAATTCCAGGCCATGCGCGACAAGCACGACTACATGCAGCGCTTCGGGGTCGAGACCAACGCCGACATCGCCCGCACGCTCGCCATGTTCGGCGGCTTCACCGAGGGGCTGCAGCTGTTCGCCAGCTTCGCCATGCTGATGAACTTCCCGCGCCACAACAAGATGAAGGGCATGGGCCAGATCGTCAGCTGGAGCGTGCGCGACGAGAGCCTGCACTGCGAGGGGATCACCAAGCTCTACCACGCCTTCAACGCCGAGACCGGGGCGGTGACCAAGGCCGTCGCCGCCGACATCGTCGACTGCTGCAAGACCGTGGTCGGCCTGGAGGACAAGTTCATCGACCTGGCCTTCGAGGCCGGCGAGGTCCAGGGCATGACGCCCGAGGACATCAAGAAATACATCCGCTTCATCGCCGACTGGCGCCTGCGCCAACTGGCGCTGCCGGAAGTCTATGGCGTGAAGGAAAACCCGCTGCCCTGGCTGCAGTCGATGCTGAGCGGGGTCGAACACGCCAACTTCTTCGAGGCGCGCAGCACGGAGTACTCCAAGGCCGCCACGCGCGGGCAATGGCACGGCGGCGACGGCGTCTGGGCGGCGTTCGACGAGATGCAGGCGAAGCGGGCTGCGGGCGCTGAGGGGATGCCGGCGGAGTGACGCAGATTGCCACTCACGACTGAAGAGCGGCTGTTTGCGGGGTTATCGGCCCCGGCCCTTTAGGACACGCGGCATCCGCGATGAGGATGACGACGACTAAATGCAAACAGCTTCACCATTGGAATGGATCAGCTTCGAGCGCGCACTTTCCGACACCGAAGACCAGCGGCGCCATCTGTTGTTGGGCAACGGCTTCAGTATCCAGGCCTACGAGGGCTTCAAATATAAGAGCCTGCTGACAAGGGCGTCCGAGGTCGACGAAACGATCCGCGAGCTCTTGGACGCGCTCGGCGCCCGCGATTTCGAGCACGCGATGCGGCTTGCAGACGACCCGCAGACGCGTGATCGCCTGCGCGAGACCTTCATCAAGACGATCACACTTACACACCCGCTTCCGCGAGAAATAAGTACGGCATCCCGCCTGGCCTGCTCGCACTTTCTCACCAAGTTCCTTCGGAAGACGCACGACCCGCGTCGCGGGGTAATTTTCACGACCAACTACGATCTGATTTTGTATTGGATTTTGGTCCAACATAACGCGGCTCTGGATTGCTGGGATGGCTTTGACGCCGACTACGTTTGGAACGGCGTCACAGGCGGTCCCCACGTGTTCTACTTGCACGGTGGGATGCACATCTACGAGCGCCCGCTGGGCACCAGGACCCGGATCGTCAAGATCGAAGCCGACAAGGCGAAGCGCGGGCGGCGCCTGCGCGACGTGATCCGCGATCACCTCGACAATGGCGAGTTCCCGGTCTTCATCTCGGAAGGCACCTCGACCCAAAAGCGCGGCCAAATCCGGGCCAATGATGCTGCGGCGTTCAGAAAGTTCGGAAGGGCGTGCGCGGAACCGGACAGCACTCTCTTCACCGTTGGCCACGGGCTTTCCGAAGTCGATCTGCATCTCACAGACGTTGTCGGGAATGGTCAGGTGCAGAGGGTCTACCTTGGCCTCTTCAGTTCCGAGGACGAGCAACGGGCGAACACGCTTGTCACGGAATGGCGCCAGCAGCGCGCTTGCCGACGACACCCACCGGTCGAGGTCAAACTCTTCAAGACAGCCGAGTGTGAGATTTGGCTTCCGAAGGCCGAGTTGGAAACGTTGCCTCCTGCGCGGCGACAGATGCTGACGAGCCGACGCGTAGCTTCGTAACAAGCAGGAGCGGCTGCTAACTCGGTCGGCCCTGGGCTCAGCGTCCCGTGGGCCAGCTTGGCCCCGCGCGAGCCCCGAGGATCGCCCAGGTCGGGGCCATTACCCCAGAAATTCGGGGACAGGGCGCCTGTCACCAAGGCCTGACCTGGGTAATGCGGACTGCGGATGACTTGAGTCGCGTCGTCCTGGCGGCTCGTCCCTGCGCCGCGGGAGAGTCGGGGACGAGAGCACCTGTTGCTCTGTAGCTCTCGCCGCTCGACTGAACGAAAGAAAGCCTGGGTCCCCGCTTTCGCGGGGATGAGCGGGGTTTTGGCGGGCGGGTGGAGGTAAGGAAATTCGGGGACAGGGGCGCCTGTGACCCCGGCCTAACGCGTCAGGGCCTGTCCCACTCGGCTTCGTCGGTGCGCCAGCCGGCGCATTCGTCGAGCATCTTCAGGGCCTTTGCCCGCCAGGCGCCCCGCTCGCGCAGCGGCAGGTTCATCCACGACGGGAAGGCGTAGTGGGCGCGGATCCGGGACAGGGTCGTGCGGCGCGCCATGTCGCCGGCGCGCTCGCGGCAGTCGCTTTCGTACAGGCAGACCGCGAGGGTCTCTATCCGGGCCGCGGTGTCAGGTTCGCTCATGCCGCGCCACGCTCCCTCGATCGCCAGACATAGGGGTGATCTGACACGCCGTCTCTCGCAACCCGCCGCGAGGTCCCCAGCCGCGCCCACGGAAAAAGCCTGGGTCCCCGCTTTCGCGGGGGATGAGCGGGGGTTGGTGGATGTTGTTCTCTAAATGTTCCGTTTTCCCACGCTCCTGTGCTATCCTCGCCCCATGCCTGCTTACCCCGAGCCTGGCCGGCTGAAGGCCGAGATTGTCGCGCGGGTGGCGGCGGGGGAGACGGTCGCGGCGATCTGCGCCTCGCCGGGGATGGCTTGCGAGGGGATGGCTCGCGGGGGGATGCCTGGCGCGGGGAGCGTGCAGGTCTGGCGGCGTCGTGATGCCGGGTTCGCCGCTGCGCTGGCGGAGGCGCGGGTGCGGCGCGCGGCGCGGCGGAGCCCCTATCCGTTCGACGCGGCGGTGGCGGCCGCGTTCATGGCGCGGGTGGCGGGCGGGGAGCCGATCCGCGATCTGCTCGCCCGGCCGGGGATGCCGAGCCAGGCGGCCTATCGGTACTGGCGGCGCACGGACGGCGAGTTCGCCGAGGCGATGTGGCGGCTGCGCGCGGCGCGCTACGAGCGCCGCACCGGGCGGCTGCATGGACGGTGGCGCGCGTGGGACGAAGCGGTGGCCGACCGGATCACGCTGGCCGTCATGCGGGGGGCGGTGATGCGCAGGTTCCTGGGGACCGATGCGGCGCTGCCCAGCCTGGCGGTGGTCGCGCGGTGGCGGCGCGAGCATTGCGAGTGGGACGCGGCGCTGCGTTGGGCGATGAAGACCGGGCGGCGGGTGCGCGAGCGGGGCTGGTCACTGGCGCAGCTGACGCCGGAGCTGCGGGACGAGATCGGCGATCGGATCGCCACGGGCGGGTCGCTGCGCAGCTTAGGCGCGGACGCCGCGATACCGTGCGCCGCGACGCTCTACAGGTGGGTGGCGCTCAGCCCCGAGTTCGCGGGCGAGGTCGCCCGGGCCTGCGATCTGCGCGCGGACCTCTACAGCGACATGATGATCGACATCTGCGAGCGCAACGGGCCGCTCCGCCTGGCGGCGACCCGGCGCGAGGCCCGGCCGCTGCAGTGGCGGGTCAACCAGCTGGCCAAGCGACCGGGCTGGAAGCGGAGGCGCGCGGCGCGCGAGGCGTTGTCGGCCGAGCGGGAGGCGGGGGGGGTGTGAGTCGGGGGACTGAGGCGACCTGCCGTCAGGCCCTCCGCGGGGCTCTGGCGGGGTGGCGCACGTTCGCGAGAGACCCCAGGACTTCAGGGACAGGCGCCCCCGCGCGACCGCCTTCACGGCGTGGCGGTGAGCAGGCCGCGCGCGCGCATCCAGGCCAGGAAGTCGGCGGGCCAGCGCAGGGTCGTGGTGCCCGAGCGCCCGGGATAGCCGAAACCGTGGCCGCCCTTTTCGTAGAGGTGCAGTTCGACGCCGCCGCCCTTGGCCTCCCAGGCCGGGATGAGCGCGAAGTCGGTCTTGCCGAACAAGGGGTCGTCGGCGGCCATGGCGGCCCACATGGGCGGCGGGGCGTTGGGCACCGGGCGGACGGGCGCGCCCAGGCCGCCATAGATCGGCGCGATGAAGTCCGGGCGGGTGGCGGGATCGTCGGCGTAGACCAGGCCCATGGTGGCGATGGCGCCGGCCGAGAAGCCCATGAAGCCGATGCGCCTGGGGTCGATGCGCCATTCGGCGGCGCGGGCGCGGACCACGCGCATGGCTTCCTGGGCGTCGGCCGTGGCCACCCTCGCGCCGGCCGCCAGGCTGCGCAGGCGGTCTGCCGGGCTGAGGGCCCCGAGGTCCGCCAACCCCGCCTGCAGGCCTTCCGCCTTCGGCGCCGTGGGGTGGACCCGGTACTTGAGCACGAAGGCCGCGACGCCTTGCGACTGCAGCCAGCGCGCCACCGCCCAGCCCTCATGCTGCATGGCCAGCATGTAGAAGGCCCCGCCCGGCGCGATGATCACCGCCGCGCCCGTGGCCTTGCCCCGGGCGGGAAGGAACGGCGTGATCGTCGGGATCGAGACGTTCTGGACGACCGGGACGTGGTCCGCCTTGGCCATGGTCCAGGTTTCCGGCGGCGCGGTGGTGGGCGGACCATTGACCTTCAAGGTGATCTCGCCGGGGGGCGGCTTGGGCGGCGGGATGTCCCATCGGGCCGCGGTGGGGGCGGCCGTGGAGGCGGTTTTAGGGGCGGCCTGGGCGCTCGCCTGAGGCGCGGCCGACAGGAAGCCCGCAGCCGCCAGCGCCGCCACGATCGTGACCTTCAAGCCCGTCATCACCCGTGTCTCCCCCCGGCGGCAGCGCAGGGGGTGAGGCGAGCCTGCCGCTCGCGCCGAGTCAAGGATGCGCCCGGGTGGGGGTTGAACGAAAAAAGCCTGGGTCCCCGCTTGCGCGGGGATGAGCGGGGTTTGGGGGGTTAGCCCCAGCCCTCGGTGTGCGCGATGGCCTCGAAGAAGTAGGACACCTCGACTTCGAGGGCGATGGCGATGACCCAGAGCTGGGCGGCGAACAGGGAGCCGCCCTCCTCGTGATGGCGGATGCGATCGATCGCCACGCCGCATTTGTGGGCCAGCTCGGCCTCCGTGAGTTCCAGCTGGTGGCGCCGCTCACGGATGCGCTTGCCGACGGCGCGTTCGAACTCTGCGATCTTCATGATCGTGTCCCTCCGCAGACGCCGGGGCCGGCGACGGCGAGTCGGCCTAATGTGACCATGTCCCCCAAAGCGGGGTCTGGTCAAACCGCCAATTCACAAAATCGCCGCCGGTGGCGGACGGCCGCGTCAGGCCAGCGCTGGGCGCGCGCGAAACCCCGCTAGTCGCCGATCGCCGAGAAGCTGACATGGAGCCCCTGGGGACCGGGGCGGATCTCGACCGCCACAGGCTTTCCCATCGACATCGAGTGGGCGCGCATGCGTTGGATCTCGCCCGTGGCGAGCGCCCGGGCCAGGGTCTTGTGGACCTCATTGCCCGCCACAAACGGAAAGACCTCGACCAACTTGCGACCGATGATCTCCTGCGCCGACTTGCCCCATATGAGGAGCGTGCTCGGCCTGACGCCGGTCAGACGCAGCTCCGCGTCCAGATCGAACGATTCCAGCTTATCTTCAGCCACCGGCCTGCCTTAGCGCAGCGAAACGCCGAAGGCGAGACCGCGGGGATGAGCAGATATAAATGTCGGCCCGGCTGTCGCCCGCCCGTCCTCGGGTTCCGGCCCCCCGTAAACCCATGGGGCGCGCCTTTCAGGAGAGATCCCATGCGGTTCATGTTTATCATCAAGACTGACGCCTCTGACGGCCCTGGCGGCGGCCCGACGCCCGCGCTGATGGAGGCCATGCACGCGATGGCCGTGCAGGAGGTGAAGGCCGGACGGATGGTCGATGACGGGGGCCTGATGCCGCTCGACAGCGGCGCGCGGGTGTCGATCAGGAAGCGCAAGCTGGCGGTCACCGACGGGCCGTTCGCCGAGACCAAGGAGCTGATCGGCGGCTATGCGGTCTTTGAGCTGCCCGACATGGCCGCGGCCATCGCCAGCGCCAGCGACTTCATGGCCCTGCACGTGGAGCACATGCCCGACTGGGAGGGGACCTGCGAGGTCCGCCAGGTCGCCGGCTCGCAGGTGGCGCTTATCCGCGGCCGGGTCGCGGCCTGATCGGCGGGCGGATCGCCGCCCCCTCCCTCTCCGCTTGCGGGAGAGGGGGGGGGTCAGGCGTCGGCGGTGAGCCAGTCCAGCAGCGGGC
>JANXXK010000306.1 GCA_025350685.1 Alphaproteobacteria bacterium
CCGAGACGGAGGGGGTTTCACGCGAGGCGTTGAGGCCGGTGGGCTGCAACCCCCTCAGTCGGCTCGGCCGACAGCTCCCCCTGAGGGGAGCATCTGAAGACTTACCGGTCCTTCTCGCGCTCACCGAGGGCGGCCTGGGCGGCGGCCAGGCGGGCGATCGGCACGCGGTAGGCTGAGCAGGAGACGTAGTCCAGGCCGACGCTCTCGCAGAAGGCGATCGAGGCCGGGTCTCCGCCGTGTTCGCCGCAGATTCCCAGCTTGACGTCGGGTTTCACCGCCCGGCCGCGCTCGGCGGCGATGCGGATCAGGTCGCCGACGCCTTCCTGATCGAGGCTGACGAAGGGGTCCTTCTCGAAGATCCCCTTGTCGATATAGGCGTTGAGGAACCGGCCTGAATCGTCGCGGCTGATGCCGAAGGTGGTCTGCGTCAGGTCGTTGGTGCCGAAGGAGAAGAACTCGGCGTTCTGCGCCAGATCGCCGGCGCGGATGGCGGCGCGGGGCAGCTCGACCATGGCGCCAACCAGATACTCGACTTCCCGGCCCAGCTCGGCCATCACCTCCTTGGCGACCCGATCCGTCAGATCACGGAGGAATTTCATCTCCTCACCCTTGGTCACCAGCGGATGCATGATCTCGGTGATGGGGGCGGGCCTGCCCGACGCCTCGACCTGGCAGGCCGCCTCGATGATCGCGCGGACCTGCATCTCGTAGATCTCGGGATAACTGACCCCCAGCCGGCAGCCGCGGTGGCCCAGCATCGGGTTCACTTCGTGCAGTTCCTGGGCTCGGCGCAGCAGCTTGGCGGCGTCCAGGCCGGTGGCGGCGGCCACGGCGGCCACATCCTCCTCGGTGTGCGGCAGAAACTCATGCAGCGGTGGGTCAAGCAGCCGGATGGTCACCGGCAGCCCCTCCATGATCCCGAACAGCTCGACGAAGTCGGCGCGCTGCATGGGCAGGATCTTCTCCAGCGCCGTGCGGCGGCCGGCCTCGTCGTCGGCGAGGATCATCTCGCGCACGGCGGCGATACGGGCCGGGTCGAAGAACATGTGCTCGGTGCGGCAAAGGCCGATGCCTTCGGCCCCGAACTGCCGCGCGGTCTTGGCGTCGACAGCGGTCTCGGCGTTGGCGCGCACCTTCAGGCGGCGGAAGCTGTCGGCCCAGCTCATCAGGGTGGCGAAATCACCGCTGAGCTCCGGCTCGATCATCGTGACCACGCCGGCCAGCACCTCGCCGGTCGAGCCGTCGATGGTGATCACGTCGCCGGCGCGGAAGGTGCGCCCGCGCACCCGCATCTCACCGGCGCGCATGTCGATGTGGATCTCGCCGGCGCCGGAGACGCAGGGGCGGCCCATGCCGCGCGCCACCACGGCGGCGTGGCTGGTCATGCCGCCGCGGGCCGTAACGATGCCGCGGGCGGCGTCCATGCCGCGGATGTCCTCGGGACTGGTCTCCTCGCGGACCAGGATCACGGCGCCGGCCGATCCGCCCTGGATCTCGGCCTCGGCGGCGGTGAAGACGATCTTGCCGGTGGCCGCGCCGGGCGAGGCCGGCAGGCCCTTGGCGATCACCTCGCGGTTCGACGTCGGGTCGATGGTCGGGTGCAGCAGTTCGTCGAGACGCCCGGGCTCCACCCGCATCACCGCCTCCTCGCGGCTGATCAGGCCTTCGTTGGCCAGGTCGACGGCGACCTTCAACTCGGCCTTGGAGGTGCGCTTCCCGTTGCGCGTCTGCAGCATGTAGAGGCGGCCCATCTCCACCGTGAACTCGATGTCCTGCATGTCGCGGTAGTGCGTCTCCAGGCGCTCCACGACCGCCTTGAACTCGGAGAACACCTCCGGCATCGCCTCTTCCATCGAGGGGTGCTTCTCGCCCATCTCCTCGCGGGCGATCTTGGTCAGGGCCTGGGGCGTGCGGATGCCGGCGACCACGTCTTCGCCTTGCGCATTGATCAGGAACTCGCCGTAGAGCCGGTTCTCGCCGGTGGACGGGTTGCGGGTGAAGGCGACGCCCGTGGCCGAGGTCTCGCCCATGTTGCCGAACACCATCGACTGGATGTTCACCGCCGTGCCCCAGCTTTCCGGGATGTCGTGCATGGAGCGGTAGAACTTGGCCCGGTCGTTCATCCAGCTGGCGAACACCGCGCCGACGGCGCCCCACAGCTGCTCATGCGGGTCCTGCGGGAAGGGATGGCCGAGGTCGCTCTCGACGGCGGCCTTGTAGTCGACGACTACTTCCTCCCAGTCCTCGGCGGAGAGCGCGGTGTCGACGGTGACGTCGAGCCGTTCCTTCCGCTCATCGAGGATCTCCTCGAACATGTGGTGGTCGAGGCCGAGCACCACGTTGGAATACATCTGGATGAAGCGGCGATAGCTGTCGAAGGCGAAGCGGCGGTCGCCGGCGAGCTTGGCCAGGCCCTCCACCGTGGCGTCGTTCAGGCCGAGGTTGAGGACGGTGTCCATCATCCCGGGCATCGAGGCCCGTGCGCCCGAGCGCACCGACACCAGCAGCGGATTGGCCGCGTCGCCGAAGGTCTTGGCGGTGAGCTCTTCCACCCGGGCCAGACCCTGGGCCACCTGGGCCTTCAGGTCGTCGGGATACTTGCGCTCGTTGGCGTAGAAGTGGGTGCAGGCCTCGGTGGTGATGGTGAAGCCCGGGGGCACCGGCAGGCCCAGCGAGGACATTTCGGCCAGGTTCGCGCCCTTGCCGCCCAGCAGGTCCTTCATCGAGGCGTCGCCGTCCGCGCTCCCGCCCCCGAAGGCGTAGACCCAACGCGTCTTGCTGATCGTCCCGGCCGGCATCTAGATCCCTCGTACTATCCCGTGACCTGGCCGAAATCGGCGACGCTGCCCATGGCGTCGCGGACCTTGGCCAGGAGCTTCAGGCGGTTGTCACGCTCCGACGCTATGTCGGAGTTCACTAAGACCTTGTCAAAGAAGGCGTCCACGGCGGGACGCAGCGCCGACAGTTCGCGCATGGCCGCGGCGTAGTCCTCCTTGGCCAGCGCCTTGCCGACCTCGATCTGCATGTGGCCGACGGCGTTGATGAGGCCCGCCTCTTCCGGCGGCGCGCCGGCCATATCGGTGGGCTCGCCGGTGGGCAAGGCGCCCTTCTTCTCCTCGGCCTTGAGGATGTTCACGGCGCGCTTGTAGCCGGCCAGCAGGTTCTTGCCGTCCTCGGTCCCCAGGAAACCTTCCAGCGCATTCACCTTGGAGACGATCCGCACCAGATCGTCGTCACCGAGCGCGAAGACCGCATCCACCAGATCGTGCCGCTGCCCCTGTTCGCGGAGAAGCACCTTCAGGCGGTCGGCGAAGAAGGCGGTCACCTCATCGGCGTTCGCCTTGCCGGATGCGCCTGCTTCCTGTTCCGCGCGGATGAATTCTGAAACCGCGACCGCTTTGCGCAGCGGCAGCCGCGCCCGGGTCGCCAGGATGATGCGGATGACGCCCAGCGCCGCGCGGCGGAGCGCGAAGGGATCGCGCGAGCCGGTCGGCTTTTCGTCGATGGCGAAGAACCCGACCAGGGTGTCCAGCTTGTCGGCGAGCGCCACGGTGGCGGCGACGGCCTCGACCGGCACGTCGTCGGTGGGGCCCTGGGGGCGATAGTGGCTGCGGATCGCCTCGGCCACCTCGGGCGCGAGGCCTTCCTTGTCGGCGTAGTAGCCGCCCATGACGCCCTGCAGCTCGGGGAACTCGCCGACCATGCCGGTGACCAGATCGGCCTTGGCCAGGAGGGCCGCCTGTTTCGCGAGCTCGGGCGAGGCGCCCGTGAAGGCGGCCAGTTCGCCGGCCAGGGCCTCGATTCGCTCTACCCGCTCGCGCATCGTGCCGAGCTTGGCGTGGAAGGTGACGCCCTTCAGCTTCTCCAGGCGGTCTTCCAGCCGGGTCTTGCGGTCCTCGTCCCAGAAGAAGCGGGCGTCGGAGAGGCGCGCCGACAGCACCCTGGCGTTGCCCGCCGCGATGGTCTTGCCGCCGTCGGCCGCCTCGACGTTGGCGACGGTGACGAAGTGCGGGACCAGGAAGCCGGTCTGCGGATCGCGGACGGCGAAATACTTCTGGTGGGTGCGCATGGAGGTGCGGATCACCTCCGGGGGCAGGTCGAGGAAGTCGGGGTCCATGTCGCCGAGGATCGGGGTCGGCCATTCCGCCAGGCCGGAGACTTCGTCCAGCAGGCCTTCGTCCTCGACCAGCTCGAAGTTGCGCGCGAAGCAGAGCGTGCGCGCGGCGTCCATGATCCGTTCCTTGCGCTCCTCCGGGTCGAGGACAACGAAGCGGCGGGCCAGGCCGTCGGCATACTGGTCGAAGTCGCGGGCCTTGAACGGCTGAGCCGAGCCCATGAACCGGTGGCCCTCGGAGGTGTCGCCGCTGTCGATGCCGTCGATGTGGAACGGCACGACCTCGCCGTCGAAGACGCAGAGGATGCGCTTCAGTGGTCGCACCCATTTCAGCGTGCCGCGGCCCCAGGTCATCGACTTGGGCCACGGGAAATTGCGGACGATGCCGTCGACCATCTCGGCGACGATCTCGGCGGTCGGCCGGCCGGCCTTGTGGATGTGGGCGAAATGGACGCCGTCTTTCTCGGTGAGCTGGTCGCGGGTCAGGCCGGTGGAGCGCAGGAAGCCGTCGATCGCCTGGTCGGGCGAGCCGACGCGGGGGCCCTTGCGCTCCTCATGCCGGTCGCTCTGCGCCGCCGGCAGCCCTTCGGCCACCAGGGTCAGACGCCTGGGCCCGGCGAAGGTCTTCAGCGCCTCCGGCAACAGCCCCTCGGCCGCCAGCTTCTCACGCGCCAGCCGCTCCAGATCGCGCGCGGCGTTGGCCTGCATGCGCGCGGGTATCTCTTCGGAGAACAGTTCGAGCAACAGCTGCGGCATGGTCAGGCGTTCCCGCCTTCGTTGGCGACCCAGGCTTCGGCGCACATCTTGGTCAGGTCGCGGATGCGGCCGATGTAGCTCTGGCGTTCGGCGACGGCGATGGCGCCGCGCGAGTCCATCTTGTTGAATAGGTGGCTGGCCTTCAGCACGTGGTCGTAGGCCGGCAGTACGATCGCTTGGCCCTGCGGCCCTTTGATCGCCAGCAGGCGCGGGACCTCGGCCTCCATGTCCTCGAACTGGCGCTTCAGCATGTCCACGTCATAGCCGTGGAAATTGGCTTCCGACTGCTGGCGCTCGTTCTCCAGGAACACCTCGCCATAGGTCATCGGCGAGGGTCCGTCAGGATCGTTGAAGGCCAGTTTGGTGAAATGGTCGACGCCTTGGATGTACATCGCCAGGCGCTCGAGCCCGTAGGTCAGCTCGCCCGACACCGGCCAGACGTCGAGCCCGCCGACCTGTTGGAAGTAGGTGTACTGGCTCACCTCCGCCCCGTCGCACCAGACCTCCCAGCCGAGGCCCCAGGCGCCGACCGTGGGGTTCTCCCAGTCGTCCTCGACGAAGCGGATGTCGTGCAGCCGCAGGTCCAGGCCGATGGCCGCCAGCGAGCCCAGATAGAGGTCCTGCAGGTCGTCCGGGTTCGGCTTCAGGATCACCTGGTACTGATAGTAGTGTTGCAGCCGGTTGGGGTTCTCGCCGTAACGCCCGTCAGCGGGACGCCGCGAGGGCTGCACATAGGCCGCCCGCCAGGGCTTGGGGCCGAGCGCGCGCAGCACCGTGGCCGGGTGCAGGGTCCCCGCCCCCACCTCAATGTCATGCGGTTGCAGGATCACACAGCCCTGAGCGCTCCAATAGTCGTGGAGCTTCAGGATCAGGCCCTGAAACGAGAGCGGCTTGTCGGGCATGGAATCGGGCTGGTTTCGGGCTGGCTGATGGGGCTTGTTCGCAGGCGCAAAAAAAGTCGGCGGACCATAGGGCCCGCCGACCTCAGCTTCAACCCGCTCTCCCGGGTAGATGTAGCTAGTTGCCCTTGGCCGGCGTGTGCTTGCCGGCGTGGGACATCGGGCCGCCGTACTTGGCGCGGTTTTCGGCGGTGTCCGGCACCGGGCCGTTGCTGACCAGCGAGACCGTAACGCTGGCCCCCGACGGCGCGATGCTGGTCACCGAGGTCTGGGTGGCCTGGCCGCCAGTCGCGGCCGGCGCAACGGTCGTAGTGGTGGTCGTGGCCTGCTGGGCGTAGGCCGCGCCGCCGATCAGGGCGGTCGCGGCGGCGCCAGCGATAAGGTGGCTGATCTTCATGGCGGGTGGCTCCTGTTGCCGTCGTTGGCAACTAAAAGCGCCACCCGCCGCGAAGGTTCATTTCTTTCGCTTGGCCGGCGCCTTGGGCGGCGGCGCGGGCGTGGGTTCCGCAGCCGGCGGGGCCTCGGCCGCGGGCTGCGGCAGGGCTTCCGGCACCGAGCCGGCGATCATCACCTGGTCGACGACCTGGATGGCGCCGTTCGAGGTGGTCACATCGGCCTGGATGATGTTGGCGTTGTCGGCCTTGAGCACGCCTTCCTGACTGCCGTCGAGGACGATGTGATCGCCGGCGCCGGACGGCCAGGGCCCGCGGGTGCCCTTGAGCTTCGCCGACAGCACCGGGGCGTTGATCACGTGGTGGGTCAGCAGCTTGCGCAGATCGGCCTTGGTCGGGTCGGCGATCATCTTGTCGAGCTGGCCCGCCGGCAGGGCGGCGAAGGCGGCATCGGTGGGCGCGAACAGCGTCATGCTGCGCGTCCGGTCCTGGAACAGCGCGGAGAGATTGGCCGCGTCGAGCGCCTTCACCAGGGTGGTGAACTGCGGGGAGGTCCGCAGCGTGGTCATGGTGTCGCCGTTGGCCGCCAGCTTGGCGGCCGGCGCGGCCGCCGGGGTCTGGGCACGGGCCACGCCCCCCAGCGACGAGAGGGCGAGCAGGGAGACGGCCGCGCCGGCGGCCAGCAAACGTTGGATCGACATCAGGTCCTCGGGTTGGGTGCGAAAAGTCCGCGCGGACGAACGCATAGCGAAACGACTTCGCCATGACTACGCCTTGCAGAGCGCCGGGGTTTCCGCCCTCACGGCTTCGTGAAATTTACCGCGTCAAGGCAGGGGCGACAGCCTGGGGCGCTAAATCGCACAAAATTAAGGCGCCGCTTGTGGCAGTCGCCCACGAAACGGGCGCTGAGCGGCTTAATGCTGCGCAGCGCCGCCCCGCCGAAGCCGCTCGCCGCCCGCCTCGATAGCGTTCGGTTGGCTGCCGCGAACAGGGGATGGGGACACGTCGCGGGCGGCCTTCGGTCAACAGGAACGGCCCGGCCCAGCCTCAAGGGCCGCGTGGGAGCGAGCGGATGAAACTGATCATGGCGATCGTCAAACCCTTCAAGCTGGACGACGTGCGCGAAGCGCTCGTCGGCGCCGGCGTCGAGGGGCTGACGGTTTCGGAAGTCAAAGGCTACGGCCGGCAAAAGGGGCAGACCGAAATCTACCGGGGCGCTGAGTACCAGGTGAATTTCCTGCCCAAGGTGAAGCTGGAGGCGGTCGTCGACGACGCCGCTGTCGGCAAGGCGGTGGAGGCGGTCAAGGCGGCCGCGGCCACAGGCAAGATCGGCGACGGCAAGATCTTCGTCCTCAACGTCGAGGACGCCGTACGCATCCGGACCGGCGAGACCGGCGCTGCGGCGCTCTAGCGGTCAGAAATCAGGGGACATGAAAAAAATGAAGCTCACCCAATTGAAAAGGCTGGCCGGGCTCGCGCTCGCCGCCGCGGTGATCGGGGGCCCGTTCGCGGGATCCGCCATCGCGCAGACCGCCGCCGCGCCCGCGACACCGGCGCCCGCCGCCGCTGCGCCGACCGAAGCGGCTCCTGCAGCCACGCCTGCGCCGGACGCTGCAGCTGCGGCGCCTGCCGCCGCGGCCGCCGCCGCGGCTCCGGCCGCCGCCGCGCCGACGCCACCGAAGATCGACACCGGCGACACCGCCTGGATGCTGACCTCATCGGTGCTGGTGCTGATGATGACCATCCCGGGCCTGGCGCTCTTCTATGCCGGCATGGTGCGCAAGAAGAACATCCTGGCGACGCTCGCCCAGAGCTTCGCGGCGACCGCCCTGATTACCGTCCTGTGGATGGTCATCGGCTACTCGATCGCCTTCACCGACGGCGGCAAGAACAACGCCTTCATCGGCGGCGTGAAATACCTGCTGCTCGGCCCGATGGGATTGAATTCGACCAGCGCGCTGGCCGCGACGATCCCCGAGTCCGTCTACATGTTCTTCCAGATGACCTTCGCGATCATCACGCCGGCCCTGATCGCCGGCGCGCTGGCCGACCGGATGAAGTTCTCGGCGTTCCTGGCCTTCATGGGCGCCTGGCTGCTGCTGGTCTACTGCCCGATCGCCCACTGGGTGTGGGGCGGCGGCTGGCTCGGCACGATGGGCGCGCTGGACTACGCCGGCGGCACCGTCGTTCACCTGAACGCCGGCACCGCGGGCCTCGTGGCCGCTCTGATGCTCGGCAAGCGCAAGGGTCTGGGGACCGAGAACATGGCCCCGCATAACCTGGCCTACAGCGTCATCGGGGCCTCGCTGCTGTGGGTCGGCTGGTTCGGGTTCAACGCCGGTTCGGCGGTGACCTCCAACGTCAACGCCGGCATGGCGGCTGCGGCGACCCAGATCGCCACCGCCGCGGCGGCCCTGGCCTGGATGTTCGCCGAGTGGATCATCGCCAAGAAGCCGTCGGTGCTGGGCATGGTGTCCGGCGCCGTGGCGGGCCTGGTGGCGATCACCCCGGCGTCCGGCTTCGTCAACCCGATGGGCGCGCTGATCATCGGCCTCGCGGCCGGCGTGGTCTGCTACATCTCCGCGGTCCATGTGAAGAAGATGTTCGGCTACGACGATGCTCTGGACGCCTGGGGCGTGCACGGGGTCGGCGGGGCGTTGGGCGCCATGCTCACCGGGGTTTTCGCCAGCAAGCTGATCAACCCGGCATCTGCGCCCAAGGGCGGCCTGCTGGAGGGCAACGCCCACCAGATGGTGCTGCAGTTCTACGACGTCGGCGCCACCTTCCTCTACTGCGGGGCGGTGACCTTCGTGATCCTGCTGGTGATCAAGTACACCATCGGTCTGCGGGTCAGCGAAGAGGTCGAGGTCGAGGGTCTCGACATCAACCTCCACGGCGAGGTCGTGCAGGCCTAGCCGATCGAGGAGAGTTCGGTACGGGAGCGGGGGTCCTTCGGGGCCCCCGTTTTCGTTTCTTCCCTTCCCATTCATGGGAAAGGGGGACCGTCGGCCGAGCGAAGCGAAGAGCCGAAGGTGGAAAGGGGCAAGCGGCAAGCGCGGCGGATGAGGCTTTCCCTCTTCACCACGCCCTCTACGGGGCGCGGTCCCCCTCTCCCGCGTGCCGCGGGAAAGGAAGCTACGCCGGGTCCGGCCAGGGGCCGCCCAGACGGCAGCGCGCGACCCACCAGCCGGGCGCCATGGATTCCAGGCGCTCGGCCAGGCTCTCGGCCTCGATGTCGCCGGCGCAGAGGGCAAAGCAGGTGCCGCCGGAACCGGACACCCGGGCCAGCAGGGCCTCGGGCTCCCCAGCCAGGGTCTCCAGCACCGCGCCCACTTCCGGGGCGACGGCGATCGCCGCGCGCTGCAGGTCGTTGCGCTGGCCGGCCAGCCAGGCGGCCAGCTCGGTGGCGTCTTCGAAGGCGTCCGGCGCATGCGGCGGGGTGACGTCGCTGAACCGGCCGGCGGTGTCGAAGGCGCGATAGACCTCGGCGGTGGGGACCGCGACGCGCGGGTTGGCCAGCACGATATCCAGCGGCGGGAGGCCGGGCGCGGAGGACAGCCGCTCGCCGCGGCCCTGGGCGATCGCCGGCGCGCCCCAGAGGCAGGCGGCGCCGTCAGCGCCGAGGGAGGCCGCCACCGCCTCCAGGCGGTCGTTGTCGAGATCGAGGGACAACACCTCCCGCAGCAGCCGAAGCGCCGCGCCCGCGTCGCTCGACCCACCGCCGAGCCCGGACGCCACCGGCAGGTATTTTTCCAGGCTCACGCCCACGGGAGCCACCGGTCGCCGCGCTTCGGCGATCAGGGCGCGGGCCGCGCGCAGCACCAGGTTGTCGTCATGGTCGAGATCGGCGGCGAAGGGGCCGTTCACCCGCAGGCTGAGCGCCTCGGCCTCGAAGGTCGAGACCCGGTCGCCCAGGTCGGCGAAAGCCATGAAACTGCAGATCGGGTGATAGCCATCGGCCGCCGGCGCGCCGACGTGCAGGTAGAGGTTCACCTTGGCGGGCGCGAACGCCACGCGGGACATGGCTATTTGTCGGCGAGCTTCGGCGTCGGCCCGTCGGGCCCGAGGCCGGAGGCGAGCTTCGCCTCGGCGCTGGCCTTGATCTTGTCGTCGGGCTTCAGCGTCAGCACGCGCCGCCACTGGAACTGCGCCTCGTCCTTGCGACCGACCTTCCAGTAGGCGTCGCCCAGGTGGTTGTTGATCTCCGGATCGCCGGCCTCGAGCTCGATAGCCTCTTCCAGCTTGCCGACCGCGGTCTTGTACTCGCCGAGGCGGTAGTAGGCCCAGCCCAGGCTGTCGACCATGGCGCCGGAATGCGGATCCGAGGCGACGGCCTTTTCGACCATGGCCATGGCGTCTTTCAGGTGCTCGCCGCGGTCGATCCAGGAATAGCCGAGGTAGTTGAGCAGCTCCGGTTCCTCGGGGCGCAGCGTCAGCGCCGCCTGCAGGTCCGCCTGGGCCTCGGGCCAACGGCCCATGCGCTCGTGGGCCACGCCGCGGGAATAGAGCAGCCGCCAGTCGGGCGTCTTGGCCTCGGCGATCAACGGATCGAGCACCTGCACAGCCTCTGGGTAGCGTTCGTCGGCGCGCAGCAGGTCGGCCAGCGTCACCCGCGCGTCGCGGTCGCCGGTCTGGGCCGCGATTCGGGCCACCTTCAGGGCGCCCTCCTTGTCGTTGGCGGTCTGGTAGGTCCAGGCGAGCTTGGCCTGGGCCGCGCCGAATTCGTTCGAACCGGCCTTAGGGCGCCCATAGGCCGCCCGCGCGCCCTCGTTGTCACCCTGGGTCAGCAACAGGTCGCCGACCATCACCCAGGCTTCGTCGCGCGACGGCTGGAGCCGCAGCAACAGACGAAGATAGACTAGCGCCAACGACGTCTGCTTGGCGGAGATCATGCTCGCCGCCGGGGCCAGCAGCGCCTGGGCCGCGCCCTCGCGGATCGTCGGCAGCGGCGGGGCGGCCTTGCCCGCCTGGGCGCGCGCCCGGGCGGCCTTCACGGCGATACTGTCGGGCTCGCGGACCAGGTGATCGCCGTAGAGCGCCACGGCGTCGATCTTGCGGCCCCGCCGCTCGAGGAATTCTCCATAGGCCAGCACGGCCATCTCTGTGGGATTGCCACCCTGGGCGAGCGCTTTGAAGTCGGTCTCCGCCTCGTCATAGCGTTTGGCGCGCTCATAGAGGCTGGCCTGGCCGATCTGGCCGAAGTAGTCGACCAGCCGGTCACCGCGCACCGAGGGGCGGATCAGCGAGCCGTTCACATCCCCGGCCTGGGCCGCCGCCCAGGGGGCCAGCAGAGCTGCGGCAGGCTTGTGCGGGAAGGCGATGTTGGCGTCGGCCAGGCCCGCCTTGGCCTCCCTGCCCTTGCCGTCGGCTAGAGCCTCGACAGCCACCACCAGCTTGCCGAGGCGTTTGGAGGCCTCGGAGGCCTCCTCTCCCGTGGGCGCCAGCAGGGCCGCCTTCTGGATGTCGCCGGCCAGCACAGCGGAGGTGAAGGCGCGCTCGGTGATCATCGGGTCGCCGCCGGCCCCGACGCGGGCCTGGTCGAAGAACCGCGAGGCGTCGCTGTTCTTGCCGCTGTTCAGCGCCGATTGCCCAGCCAGGTACATGCCGTAGGAGGACGAACCCGGCGAAAGGTCGTTGGCGGCGGTCGGGCCAGGCCCGCCGGGCCGCGTGGCGCAGGCGCAGAGCAGGACAAGCGGAGCGGCGGCGGTCAGCAGCAGATGAAGGCGCATGGACGGACCTTCCGACGGAAGCGTGGCGGCTGCAAGGCGGCATGCCGCCACAAGCGAACCGTCACTTTCGCACGCGATGGTTACATGTTCGGGTAGTTCGGCCCGTCCCCGCCCTGCGGCGTCGTCCAGTCGATGTTCTGCGACGGATCCTTGATGTCGCAGGTCTTGCAGTGGACGCAGTTCTGGAAATTGATCTGGAACTTCGGGTTCTCGCCCTTCTCGTCGTAGAGCACCTCGTAGACCCCGGCCGGACAGTAGAGCCGAGCGGGCTCGCCATACTTCGGCAGGTTGATGGCGATCGGGACCGAAGGGTCCTTCAGCTTCAGGTGCGCCGGCTGGTTCTCGTCGTGGTTGGTGTTCGACAGGAAGACGCTGGAGAGCTTGTCGAAGCTCAGCACCCCGTCGGGCTTGGGATAGACAATCGGCTGGTAATCCTTGGCGAGACCCGTGCATGCCGCGTCCGTCTTTCCGTGCTTCATCGTGCCGAAGAACGAGAAGCCGCCCAGGAGGGTGGTGACCCACATGTCGAACATGCCGATCGCGCCGCCGATGAGCACCCCGAACTTCGCCAGGATCGGCTTGAAGTTGCGCACGATGTGCAGCTCCTTGCGCACCCAGGAGCCTTGGAAAGCCTGTTCATAGGAGACGAGTTCATCGCCTGAACGGCCGGCCTGGATCGCTGCATAGGCGGCCCCGGCGGCCATCATGCCGCTCTTCATGGCGTTATGGCTGCCCTTGATCCGCGGCAGGTTCACGAAGCCGGCGCTGTCGCCCAGCAGCACCCCGCCGGGGAAATGGAGCTTGGGCACCGACTGCAGCCCGCCCTCGCTGATCGCGCGGGCTCCGTAGGCGATGCGCTTGCCGCCTTCCAGGTATTTGGCGACCTCCGGATGGTGCTTCCAGCGCTGGAACTCGTCGAAGGGCGAGAGCCAAGGATTCTTGTAGTCCAGGTGCACCACGTAGCCGAGGGACACGTAGTTGTCCCCGAAGTGGTACATGAACGAGCCGCCCTCGGTCTTGCTGTCCATCGGCCAGCCGGTGGTGTGCACCACCAGGCCGGAGACGAAGATTGCGTCAGGAACCTGCCAGAGCTCTTTGATCCCAATGCCATATTTCTCGGGACAGGCGTCTTTGCCGAGGTCGAATTTCGCCTTCAACAGCTTGGCCAAGGAGCCGCGCGCGCCCTCGCCAATGAACACATACTTGCCGTGCAGTTCGACGCCCGGCTGGTAGTCGGGCCCGCGCTGGCCGTTCTTGTCGATGCCGAACACGCCGGCGACCACGCCCTTCACCGAGCCGTCCTCGCGGAACACTAGGTCGGAGGCGGCCATGCCGGGATAGACCTCGACGCCCAGGCCCTCGGCGTGCTGCGCCAGCCAGCGGCAGACATTGCCAAGGGAGGCGATGTAGTTGCCGTGGTTGTCCATGAACTTGGGCATCGCCCAGATCGGCAGGTCGATGTCGCCCTGCGGTCCGAGGATCTGGAACCTCTCCTCGGTGACGGCGGTCTCCAGCGGCAGGCCCAACGCCTTCCAGTCGGGGAGCAACTCGTTGATCGCCTTGGGATCGATCACCGCGCCGGAGAGGATATGCGCGCCGACCTCGGAGCCCTTCTCCAGCACCGCGACAGTGATCTCCGAACCCGCCGCGGCCGCCAGCTGCTTCAGCCGGATCGCCGCGGCCAGGCCCGCGGGGCCCGCGCCGACGATGACGACGTCGTATTCCATAGCCTCGCGCGGTTCGACGGCGTCTTCGCTCATGCCCCGGTGCTCCGTTGATCCCTTGCCCGACTTATCGGAAGGTCACCTAGCGGCGGTCAAGAGAAACCAGGGGAAGCGACACCATGCGGCGATTGGCTTTGATCTGCGCCCTGACGTTTTGCGCCGCGCAGGCGCAGGCTGCGGGCGCCCGTTGGATCGGCAGCTGGGCCGCCTCGCCGGCCATGCCGATGACCGCTCCGGCCAACTTTCCGGCCCGTGGCACGCCCACCTTCAACAACCAGACCCTGGTCCAGACCGTGCGCCTCAGCGCCGGCGGATCGCAGCTCCGCATCCGCCTCACCAACGAATACGGGACCCATCCCCTGGCGGTCGGCGCGACCCGTGTGGCCCTGGTGGGCGCGGACGGCGCGGTCGTCGCGGGTAGCGATAGGCCGGTGACCTTCGCCGGCGGCCATGCGGCCAGCCTCGCGCCCGGCGCCCCGCTGATCAGCGACCCGATCGCCCTGCCGACCGTCGCGCTCGCCAAGGTCCGCGTCAGCCTCTACCTGCCCGCTGACACTAACGGTTGCACCTGCCACATGAGCGGCTCGGAGGTCGTCCAGGTCTCGTCCGGCGACACCACCGACAAGCCCGTCCCCGTCTCGGCGCCCACGGCCGCCTCGCCGACCTACCGCGCTTTCCTGTCCGCCGTCGAAGTTGAGAGCACGGCCGCGCCGGCTCCGGTGATCGTGGCGTTCGGCGACTCGATCACCGACGGCTACCAATCGACCACCGGCGCCAACCACCGCTGGCCGGACCGGCTGGCCGAGCGCCTGGCCGCCAAATATCCGGGCCGGCCGATCGGGGTGAACAACGCCGGGATCGGCGGCAACCGGGTGATCAGCGACGGCGTCATCCCGATCTTTGGGCAGAGCGCACTCAGCCGCTTCGACCGCGACGTGCTCTCCGTCCCCGGCGTCACCCACGTGATCGTGCTGGAAGGCGTCAATGACCTGGGGGCCAGCAAGACCGATCCGCCGAGGGCCGACGCGCTGATCGCCGGCTACCAGCAGCTGATCCTCCGCGCCCACACCCACGGCTTGAAGATCATCGGCGCGACCATCCTGCCCTATGGCGGTGCGGGCTACTTCGGCGCGCCGGGCGAGGCCGAGCGGCAGAAGATCAACGCCTGGATCCGCACCGGCCACGGGTTCGACGGCGTCATCGACCTCGACGCCGCCATCCGCGACCCAGCGAAGGCGGAGCGCATGCGCGCCGACCTGCAGTCCGGCGACTGGCTGCACCCCAACGACGCCGGCTATAAGGTGATGGGCGACTCAGTCGACCTGGCGCTGTTCCGCTAAGCTGCTTCGCCGCGGTAGGCCCGCTCCAGCACCGCGATATCGAGCTTGGCCATCTTCATCATGGCTGCCATGGCGCGCTTGCGGCCCTCGGCGTCCGACCCGCCGATGGTCTCGAAGAGCTGCTTGGGCACGACCTGCCAGGAGAGCCCGAAGCGGTCTTTCAGCCAGCCGCATTGGCTGGGCGTCCCGCCGTCCAGCAGCTTGTCCCAATAGTGGTCGACTTCCGCCTGGTCCTGGCAGTCGATCACGAAGGAGAAGGCTTCCGACAAGGCGTAGACCGGCCCGCCGTTCAGCGCGCTGACCCGCTGGCCGTCGATCTCGAAGTCGGCTGTCATGACGGCGCCCTCCTCGCCAGGCCCGCCCGGGCCGTAGCGCTGCACGCCCAAAACCTTCGAGTTGGGGAAGATCGAGACGTAGAAATTCATCGCCTCTTCGGCGTCCTTGTCGAACCACAGGAACGGATGGATTTTCGGCATCGAGTCCTCCGGCCGCCGTTTTCATCCCTAAGGACGCGGGCTGCGCGCGCGTTCCGACAATTGGCCATGCGTTTTTTTCCGGCGCCAGGGACGCAATCGCTATAGGCGATGCGAATGGAGCGCCTTCGCCGCCTGATCGACCTGCCCGGCGTCGCCGACCTCGAGTACCGGGCCCTGCTGAAGCGCGAATTCGCCGAGCCGGAGGCCCGCGCCGAATTCCCGGAGATCGACGAGTGCTCAGCCAAGATCTTCGGCCTGACCGCCGGCGAAGCCGAGGCGCATCCGCGCCCCGCCGGCTGGGACAACGTCGAGAACCGACCTGTCCCGCAACAGGTCGCCGCCTTCGAGGCGGAGGGCTGGGACGTCACCGACGACAGGCGCCGGCCGCTGCGCACCTTCGCCCATTTCAACCAGCAGCTCTGGCTGGCGCTGCGCGGCGTCGCCGGATCCCTCCCCTTCCAGCCCGAAGACACTACACCGGACCCCTGGGGCTCGTCCCTGGCGGCCGAGGCCAAGCGTTTCAGGAAGCGTTGACGACATGAAACCGCCCATCAAACGGTTCGGCGACCTGAAACCGGCGCCCGCCAAGCCCGGCGTCTACGCCCCGCCGACGCCGATGGTGAAGCGCCAGAAGCCAGCCAAGGTGTTGACCGCCGCCGAGCGCGCGGCGTTCCTCGCCTCGCGGCCGGACCTGAAGCCGAAGAGCTAGGGCTTCTCGAACACCACGATCAGATTGTTGGCCGGCATGGCGATCCGCTCTGCGAGCCTGAGCCCGTGCGCCGCCGCCAGGGCTGTCACGTCCGCCAGGTCGCGAATGCCCCACGCCGCGTCGCGGCCCTTCAGGCTCTCGTCGAAGGCGAGGTTGGAGGGCGCCGTCGTCACCCCAGCCTCCAGGTAGGGCCCGTAGAGGATCAGCTTGCCGGCCGGCGTCAGCAGGCGCCCTGCGCCAGCCATCAACCCCTCGGTCGCGGCCCAGGGCGAGATGTGGATCATGTTGATGCAGACGATCGCGCCCACCGGCCCGGACAGCCAGGTCACCGCGTCGGCTGCGTCGAGCCGGATCGGCGCGGCAAGGTTGGCCAGACGTGCCTGCACCTGCCAAGCCGCGATGCTGGCCAAGGCGTCAGGGTCGCGGTCGGTGGGCTGCCAGCTCACCTGCGGCAAGGCGGCGGCCAGGAACATCGCGTGCTCCCCGGCCCCGCTCGCCACCTCCAGCACCCGCGCGCCGGGGGGCAGGCGCGGTCGCAACACCTCCAGGATCGGCGCGCGGTTGCGGGCGGTGGCGGGCGAGGTGCGGGCGCCGGCGGGAACGTTGTCGGTCATGGCGCCAGACTAGCCCTGCTCTGCTCACAGCCCGACCAGCTTCTCTGGCGTTGCTCCGGTCGGCGCAAAAGGCTTCTCTCGCTGCCGCAACCAAATCGAGGGGAAATGACCATGGCTCAACGCACCGGCCTGCAGCTGCGCTCGCTGATCAAGGCGTCGGGAGAACTCGAGCTTTCGCTGGCGACGGTCGATGTCCCTGATCCCGGCCCCGACGAGATCCTGGTCCGCGTGGAGGGCTCGCCGATCAACCCGTCCGACCTGGGCCTGCTGTTGGGCGCGGCCGACATGTCCACCGCCAAGGCCGCCGGCGGAACCGTCACCGCCGCCGTCCCCGCCCCCTTCATGAAGGCCATGGCCGCGCGCGTCGATCAATCGATGCCGGTTGGCAACGAGGGCGCGGGCGTGGTGATCGCTGCCGGCGCCGACCCTGCCGCCCAGGCCTTGATGGGCAAGACCGTCGCCATCCTGGGCGGCGCGATGTACGCGCAGTACCGCACGGTAAAGGCCGCCGACGCCCTGCCCCTGCCAGCCGGCACTACGCCGGCCGACGGCGCCTCCTGCTTCGTCAATCCGCTGACCGCTCTGGGCATGGTCGAGACCATGCGCCGCGAGGGCCACAAGGCGCTGGTGCACACCGCCGCGGCGTCGAACCTCGGTCAGATGCTGGTGAAGATCTGCCTCAAGGACGGGGTCGATCTGGTCAACATCGTGCGCAGCGCCGAGCAGGCGAAGATCCTCAAGGACATCGGCGCCTCACACGTGCTCGATTCCACCTCGCCCAGCTTCACCGACGACCTCACCGATGCGCTCGCCGCCACCGGCGCGACCATTGCCTTCGACGCCATCGGCGGGGGCAAGTTGGCGAGTCAGATCCTGGGCGGCATGGAGACGGCCGCGAGCCGCAACGCGGGGACCTACAGCCGCTACGGCTCGACCGTCCACAAGCAACTCTACATCTACGGCGGGCTCAACACAGGGCCCACCGAGCTGGTCCGCAGCTATGGGATGATGTGGGGCATCGGCGGCTGGCTGTTGACCTTCTTCATCCTGAAAATCGGCCCGGCGGAGGCGCAGAAGCTGCGCCAGCGTGTCGCCGACGAACTGAAGACCACCTTCGCCAGCCACTACGCCGCCGAGATCGGCCTGGCCGAGGCGCTCGATCCGGCCGTCATCGCCGCCTACAACAGGAAGACCACCGGCGAGAAATATCTGATCAATCCGAGCAAGGGCCTCAGCTAAGCTCCCGATCCATGGCCGAGGCCGCGCCGGACCCGATCGAGACCAAACTGCAGCAGGCCATCGCCTGGCTGCAGGCGAGCCTGGTGAACCATGCGGAGCTGACTCTGCGCGAGGTGCTGGCCGCGCGTCCGGACGCGCCGCGGGCCCGGCGCATGCACGGCATCGCCCTTTTCAAGCTTGGGCGGCGCGAAGAGGGCGTCGCCGCCATCGCCGCGGGCGCCAGCCAGGAGGGCGACAACCCGCGGGCCTGGGCCGATCTCGCCGTCGCTCTGCGGGACAATGGCGCCCTGCAAGCCGCGGAGGTGACCTATGCCCGGGCGCTCGCCGCCCAGCCGCCGGGCGCCCACGCGCCGCCGCTGGCCCAACAGGTCTTCTGCACCGAAGTGGGCGCATACGACTTCACCGTCGTGGACTATCCGTACCGCGCGGAAATCCGCTACGGGGCCGGCCGCCCGCCGCACCGCGAACTCGCCGCCCTGATCGGCGAAGGCCGCGACCGCTACCGCGCCGTCCTCACCGCCCTGGGCGAACTGCAGGCGGACTTCGCCACCGTCCCCCTGGGCGGGACCTATGAGACCCCTGAACCCTTCTGGTTGAATGCCTGGTTCTCGCCGCTCGACGCCATGGCGCTGACCGGCATGCTGAAGACCTACAATCCCGCCCGGATGGTGGAGATCGGCTCGGGCGTCTCGACCAAGTACGCGCGCCGCGCCATCGGCAAATATGGCCTGCGGACCAAGCTCACCTCGATCGACCCGGAGCCGCGCAACGACGTCGACAAGCTCTGCGATCACGTCATCCGCAAACCCCTCGAACACTGCGACCCCGCCATGTTCGAGACCTTGTCGGCCGGCGACGTGTTCTTCCTCGACAGCTCGCACCGCAGCTTTCAGGGCTCGGACGTGACGGTCTTCTTCCTGGAAATCCTGCCTCGCCTGAAGCCCGGGGTGATCGTCCACGTCCACGACATCTACCTGCCGGAGGACTACATCTCCGGCCACATCCGGCGCATGTGGAACGAGCAGTATCTGCTGGCCACGGCCCTGCTGTTCGGCGCCCAGCGGTTCGAAATCCTGTTCCCGAGCTGGTACGTGATGCGCGACCCCGAGCTGATCGGCTTCGCCAACGCGCTCCTGCGGAAGGGACCCCTCGAAGGGCTGGACCTCTATGGAGCCAGTTTCTGGATGCGGATGACCTAGGGATTGGCGGCCGCGGAATCGCCTCAGGGTGGGGGCATCACCCGGCGACCAGGAGGCGGAAACATCCCGGCCATGCCCACACGTCCGCAGGAGGCGGGGTTTCGGACGCTGCTCGTTTCGGGCGGTGACGAGCGCCTGTCGCTGGACCCGCGGACCGGGTTGAACCGCTACGGCTGCGGCGTCGAACCCGACCCGGGCCTGGACGCCTTCTGTTCGTCGACGGCATCGACCATCTCGCCCCTAGGGTACGCCGCCGCCCAGGACCTCCACGCCCGCCTGTGCGCGGCCCCATCGGAGGCGGCGGCCTGCGCGGACGCCGCCCAGGACCTTCGCCGCCGCCTGGCCCGGCTCTGCGGCCTGCCGGCGGCGAGCGCGCGGGCCATCGGCCTCTCCGCCTCCGGCACCGATGTCCATAGGCTCGCGGCGCTTCGCGAAAGGGCGGCCGGACGCGGACCCTTGACCATCATCCTGCCCGAGCCCTGCGAGACCGGCCGGGGCGTGCCGCAGGCCCTGGCGGGCGGCGGCGAGATCCGAACCGTGCGGCTGCGCCAGGACGACGGCCGCCCGCGCGCCGCGGACGCCGTCGACGCCGATGTCGCGCGGCTATGCGCCGAGGCGGTGGATGGCGGAGGCCGGGTGTTGCTCTGCCTGCTGGACCTGTCCAAGACCGGCCTCATCGCCCCCTCGGCGGGCTGCGCCAGCGACCTGAAGCAGCGCTTTGGCGCGGCGCTCGCCGTCCTGGTCGACGGCTGCCAGTTCCGCATGTCGCCAGCCACGCTGCGCGGCTGGCTGGAGGCCGGCTTCATGGTCGGGGTCACCGGCTCGAAGTTTCTCGGCGGCCCGGCATTCAGCGGCGCGCTCATCGCGCCCGATGGCCAGGTGGCGGACGACGAGCCGACCGAGGCCGCGAGCCACGGCCTGCTGCTGCGCTGGGAGGCGGCGATCGCCGAACTGACTGCTTTCCGAGCCCTTGTCGATGCGGACATCGCTGACTTGGTCCAGGCTTTCGGCGCCGCCGTCGAGAGCCGCCTGGACGCCTCCCCCGCGTTCGAACGCCTGCCTGCGCCTGGGTTGCAGCGCTCGGCGCGCGGCGGGTGGGACAGCCAGCCGACGATCGTCAGCTTCCTGCCGCTTAGCGACGGTCGCGCCCTGGCCGCCCCGGCGACCCAGGCCCTGTTCGCCGGTCTTGAGGGCGTGCGGCTGGGTCAGCCGGTGTCGGTCGGCCACCGTCACGGCGCGCCGGTCAGCGCGCTGCGCCTGGCGCTGGGCGCGCGGCAGATCACCGCTGCGCTGACCACCCCGGGCGGACGCGAACGACTGATCGCCGGCGCGCTGACGGCGCTGGACCGAACCGCCGAACAGATCGGCGCGAACTAGACCCTAGTTCCGGGTGGGGATCATCACGGGCATCGTCTCGTAGCCCTTGACGAAGATCGAGTGGGTGCGCGACGGCTCGCCCGCCAGCTCGATGAGCGGGAAGCGCTTCATGATCTCTTCCCAGATGATCGTCAGCTGCAGCTCGGCCAGCCGGTTGCCGACGCAGCGGTGGATGCCGAAGCCGAACGACATGTGGTGGCGCGGCCGCTCGCGGTCGACGATGTAGCTGTCGGGATCAGGCACCGCGTTCGCATCGCGGTTGCCCGAGACGTACCACATCACCACCCGGTCGCCGGCCTTGATGGTCTTGCCGCCGATCTCGGTGTCCTGGGTGCAGGTGCGCGCCATATGCGCCAGCGGCGTCTGCCAGCGGATGGTCTCCGACACCATCGCCGGGATCAGTGAGGGGTCCTCGCGCAGCATGCGATACTGGCTCGGGTGCTTGTTCAGCGCGTAGACCGAGCCGGAGATGGTGTTCCGCGTCGTGTCGTTGCCGCCGATGATCAATAGGCCCAGGTTCCCGGCGTACTCTAGGCGGTCCATGTTTCGCGTCGACTCGCCGTGCGCCAGCATCGAGATCAGGTCACCCGACGGCGGCGCGTTCACCCGCTCATTCCACATGCCGGTGAAACGCTCGACCATGTTGTCGACTTCCGCCCGCTTGTGCTCCCAGCTCTTGACCGGCCCGTGGCCCGGCATGTTGGTCATCATGTCCGACCAGAAGGGCAGCAGCTGGCGCTCCTCCTGCGGGAAGTCGAACAGGGTGGCGAGCGTCATGGCGGTCAACTCCTTGCTGACATGCTCGACCCAGTCGAACTCTACGCC